>NZ_JBKFTN010000003.1:0-362281 GCF_050432945.1 Pseudomonas sp. 18173 | reverse complement strand
CTACGAGAAGGACCGTTTCTTCGCGCCGGACATCAACGCGGCGACCGAGTTGCTGGCGTCGCGCTGCCTGAGCGAGCTGGTTTCGGCGAAGTTGCTGCCGAGCCTGTAAGGCCCCTCCTGTAGGAGCGAGCCTGCTCGCGAAAAACGCCCGGGCAACGCGGGCGTTCAGGCCGGGCGCGTTATCGTTGACGACCATCGCGAGCGGGCTCGCTCCTACAGTGGATTGTGTTAACCCTGTAGGAGCTGGCTTGCCAGCGATTCGATTTTGAACAAGACGAGGACTCGGGATGAAAACCCTCTGGCAACACTGCCACGTCGCAACCATGGCGCAAGGCGCTTACTCGATCATCGAGGACGCGGCCATCGTGACGTCCGGTGCGCTCATTGAGTGGATCGGGCCGCGCGCTGAACTGCCGGCGGGAGAGTACCCGGCGGTCAACGATTTGAACGGGGCCTGGGTTACACCGGGCCTGATCGACTGCCACACCCACACGGTGTTCGGCGGTAACCGTAGCGGCGAATTCGAACAGCGCCTGCAAGGCGTCAGCTACGCGGAAATCGCCGCCAGCGGTGGCGGCATCGCCAGCACCGTGCGCGCCACCCGTGCCGCCAGCGAAGACGAGTTGTTCGCCAGCGCCGCCAAGCGCCTGAAAAGCCTGATGCGCGATGGCGTCACCAGCATCGAAATCAAGTCCGGCTACGGCCTGGACCTGGCCAGCGAACGCAAGATGCTGCGCGTCGCCCGACGTCTCGGTGCCGAACTGCCAATCAGCGTGCGCAGCACCTGCCTGGCCGCTCACGCCTTGCCGCCGGAATACAAGGATCGCGCCGACGACTACATCGATCACATCTGCGCGCAAATGCTCCCGGCTCTCGCCGCCGAAGGGTTGGTGGATGCGGTTGATGCATTCTGTGAGTACCTGGCGTTTTCCCCGGCGCAGGTTGAGCGGGTATTCATCACCGCTCAGAAACTGGGCTTGCCGGTGAAACTGCACGCCGAGCAATTGTCGTCGCTGCATGGTTCGAGCCTGGCGGCGCGTTACCACGCACTGTCCGCCGATCATCTGGAATTCATGACCGAAGACGACGCCATCGCCATGGCCGAATCCGGTACCGTCGCGGTATTGCTGCCGGGAGCCTTCTACTTCCTGCGCGAAACCCAACTGCCGCCAATGGAAGCCCTGCGCAAGCATGGCGTGAAAATCGCCATCGCCAGCGACCTCAATCCGGGTACCTCGCCGGCGCTGTCGTTGCGCCTGATGCTGAACATGGCCTGCACCTGTTTCCGCATGACCCCGGAAGAAGCCTTGGCCGGTGCAACGATTCACGCCGCTACCGCGCTGGGCATGGCCGACACCCATGGTTCGCTGGAAGCCGGCAAGGTCGCGGATTTCGTGGCCTGGCAAATCGAACGTCCGGCCGACCTGTCGTACTGGCTGGGCGGCGACCTGGAAAAACGCGTCGTGCGTCACGGCGTCGAGACAAGTCTGTAGGAGAGCAGCTGTGGATAAGGTTCTGAACTTCAAACAAGGCCGCGTACCGCTGCTGATCAGCATGCCCCACGCGGGCGTGCGCCTGACTCCGGTGGTCGAGGCCGGGTTGATCCCGGACGCGAAAAGCCTGCCGGACACCGACTGGCACATCCCGCAGCTTTATGACTTCGCCGCTGAACTGGGTGCCAGTACCCTGGCCGCCGAATACTCGCGATTCGTCATTGACCTGAACCGTCCGTCCGACGACAAGCCACTGTACGTGGGCGCGACCACCGGCTTGTACCCGGCCACACTGTTCGACGGCGTGCCATTGTTCCGTGAAGGCCTGGAACCTTCGAAAGAAGAACGGGCGACCTATCTGGAGCAGATCTGGACGCCGTACCACAGCACCCTGCAGCAGGAGCTGGCGCGATTGAAGGCCGAGTTCGGTTATGCACTGCTGTTCGATGCGCACTCGATCCGCTCGCTGATCCCGCACCTGTTCGACGGCAAGCTGCCGGACTTCAACCTCGGCACCTTCAACGGCGCCAGTTGCGATCCTCAATTGGCCACGCAACTCGAAGCGATCTGCGCGCGTCATGACAATTACACCCACGTGCTGAACGGGCGCTTCAAGGGCGGCCACATCACCCGCCATTACGGCAACCCGGCCGAGAACATCCACGCCGTGCAGCTGGAACTGGGCCAGTGCACCTACATGGAAGAGTTCGAGCCGTTCCGTTATCGGGCGGATCTGGCGCAGCCTACTCAAGTCGTATTGAAGGAACTGCTGCAAGGCTTGCTGGCCTGGGGCGAAAAGCACTACAACGCCTAACCCCTGTAGGAGCGAGCTTGCTCGCGAAAAACGTCAGGTCAACGTGTGCATTCAGACAGCCCGCGTCATCGTTGTCCTCCATCGCGAGCAGGCTCGCTCCTACAGACAGTCGCCACTGTGCAAAACACGGTCGCCTCAGTTCGCTTTTACCGCTCGTCTGCTGCGTAATGTTTCGGCCACGGTGCACAAAGACACCGGCCCGACAATAATCCGCTGCCGCACGAGATCATCCCGATGAAAAGACTGTTCACCCGCTGTCTCTCAATCTTCTGCGGCACCGCTCTGTTGAGCGCTGGCGCCATGGCCGCGGACGACGCCTCCTGCAAAGCTGTGCGCATGGGCGTGGTCAACTGGACCGATGTGATCGCCACCAGTGGCATGGCCGATGTGCTGCTCAACGGTCTGGGCTACGAAAGCAAGCAAACCAGTGCTGTGCAGCAAATCATCTTCGCCGGCATCCGCGACAAGCGTCTGGATATCTTCCTCGGTTACTGGAAACCGGCGATGGACAAAAACATCGCGCCGTTCCTGGCCGCCAACCAAGTGAAAGTCCTGGATAAGCCCAGCCTGGCCGACGCGCAGGCAACGCTCGCGGTGCCTGACTATGTCGCTGCCGCAGGTTTGAAAACCTTCGGCGATATCGCCAGATTCAAAGATCAGCTCGGCGGCAAGATCTACGGCATCGAGCCGGGCAGCGGCGCCAACACCACGATCAAGACCATGATCGAGACCAATCACTTCGGCCTGAAGGACTTCAAACTGATCGAGTCCGGCGAGGCCGGAATGCTGGCGGCCGTGCAGCGGGCGGTGAATCGCAAGGAGTTCGTGGTGTTCGTCGGCTGGACCCCGCACCCGATGAACATCAACATGAACATCTCCTACCTGACCGGCAGCGAAGATGTCTATGGTCCCAATGAAGGCGCCGCAACCGTTTCCAGCGTGACGGCCCCGGATTACGCCGAGCGCTGCCCGAACGTCAACCGACTGCTGGAAAACCTGACGTTCACCGCTGCCCAGGAAAGCCAGTTGATGGTGCCGATCATGGAGCGCCAGACGGCCCAGGATGTCGCGAAAAAGTGGCTGCGTGAGCATCCCGAAGACTTGCAGCGTTGGCTGGCGGGTGTCAGCAGTTTCGAGGGCAAGGATGGCGTGGCGACGGTTCAGGCCAGCCTGAAAAACTGACATCAAAACCCTGTAGGAGCGAGCTGGCTCGCGATGATCGTCAACGATAACGCGGCGAGCCTGATACCCCGCGGCGTTCTCGGGTTTATCGCGAGCAAGCTCGCTCCTACAGGGGCCATATATTCCGCTGAACGGGCAGTATGCTCATGGCTCCTTACCCGCTTTCCGAGCAGATGACGGCTTTCGTCGAGAAAACCGTCAGTTTCAACAGCACCGACAGCAGCCCCGATGGTCTGCGCCAGGCCTACAGCGAAATGTGCCGGGCGTTTACCCCGGCGCGTCCGGCCGGGTTGTATGTGGTCGATTTCGAGTTGGCCGGGGTTGCTGTTCGCTCCTATCAGCCACCGACCCTTGGCGTGTCCTGCATCGTCTACCTGCATGGCGGTGGCTGGGTGGTGGGGGACCTGGATTCCCACGACTTCATCTGCGCCGAATTGGCATCGACACTCGGTGTACTGGTGATCGCCGTCGATTACCGCCGGGCACCGGAGCATCCGTTTCCCGCCGCCTTCGATGATTGCCTGAAGGTCTGGCGAGCACTGCGCACCGGGCCGTTTCAACTCGATCCGCAGCGCATGCTGGTGGCCGGCGACAGTGCGGGCGGCAATCTTGCGGCGGCACTGTGCCTGGCGCTGCGCGATGCCGGCGAGCCGGTGCCGTGCGCGCAGGTACTGATCTATCCGGGGTTGGGCGGCGATCACCGGCTGCCATCGCGCAGTGAGTGCATCGACGCGCCATTGCTGAGCAGCAGTGACGTCGATTGTTATCACGCGCTTTACCTGCAAGGCACCCGCCATCCGAACGCCTATGCCATGCCATTGCTCGCCAAGGATTTCAGTGGGCTGCCACCGGCATGGATCGCCGTGGCGCAATTCGATCCGTTGCGTGATGACGGCGTGCTGTACGCCGAGCGCCTGAATGCCGCGGGCGTGGCCGCCACGCTTTATCCCGGCGAGGGCCTGGTGCATGGCTGTTTGCGAGCCCGTGGGCAAGCGGCCGAGGTCGATGCGCTGTACGAAATCCTTTTCGGATATCTGTCGACAAGACTCTGACTCCGCACAGGCATGCTCATTGACGTAATTCGGGTTTATGATGCCGGACGGCAGAATAATAGAAGTCCCCCCAGGGATGACCTCGACCCCTTACGGAGTGCGCAATGCAGACTTTGTACCCGCAGATCAAACCCTACGCCCGGCACGATCTGGCCGTCGATGCGACCCACACCCTGTACGTCGACGAAAGCGGTTCACCGGAAGGATTGCCGGTGGTGTTCATCCACGGCGGTCCCGGTGCCGGATGTGATGCCCAGAGTCGTTGCTACTTCGATCCCAACCTTTATCGCATTGTCACTTTCGATCAGCGCGGTTGCGGTCGCTCCACGCCCCACGCCAGCCTGGAAAACAACACGACCTGGGATCTGGTCGCCGATCTCGAGCGGATTCGCCAGCACCTGGGCATCGACAAGTGGGTGCTGTTTGGCGGCTCCTGGGGTTCGACCCTGGCGCTGGCCTACGCGCAAACCCACCCCGAGCGTGTACATGGCCTGATCCTGCGCGGGATCTTTCTCTGCCGTGCGCAGGAAATCGAATGGTTCTACCAGGCCGGCGCCAGCCGTCTGTTCCCCGATTACTGGCAGGACTACCTCGCACCGATCCCGCTGGACGAGCGCGACGACTTGCTCACAGCGTTTCACAAACGCCTGACCGGCAACGATCAAATTGCCCAGATGCACGCTGCCAAGGCCTGGTCCGTCTGGGAAGGCCGCACCGCGACCCTGCGCCCCAACCCACTGGTGGTCGATCGCTTCTCAGAGCCTCAGCGCGCACTGTCCATCGCCCGCATCGAATGCCATTACTTCACCAACGGCGCCTTCCTGGAGCCGAACCAGTTGATCCGCGACATGGGCAAGATTGCCCATTTGCCCGGCGTGATCATCCACGGTCGCTACGACGTGATCTGTCCGCTGGATAACGCCTGGGAGTTGCACCAGGCCTGGCCGAACAGCGAACTGCAAATTATCCGTGACGCAGGCCATGCCGCTGCCGAGCCGGGTATTACCGATGCCTTGGTGCGGGCTGCCGACAAGATGGCCCGTCGTCTGCTGGACCTGGCGCCTGAAGAAGCATGAAGGCTCTGCTGCAACGGGTGCGTGGTGCACGAGTCGAGGTCGCGGGCGAGATCGTGGGTGCCGTCGACCAGGGATTGCTGGTACTGGTGGCCGTCGAGCCCGACGACACGCGGGCCAGCGCCGACAAACTTCTCAATAAGCTGCTTAACTATCGGGTGTTCAGTGACGCCGAGGGCAAGATGAATCTGTCCCTGGCGGATGTGGGCGGCGGGTTGCTGCTGGTCTCTCAGTTCACCCTGGCTGCCGATACCAAAAGCGGGCTGCGTCCGAGTTTCTCGACCGCGGCCCCTCCGGCGCTGGGCGAGGAATTATTCGACTATCTATTAAGCAAAGCGAAACAGGTGCATGGCACAGTGGCATCAGGTAGATTCGGCGCGGATATGCAGGTGCACCTGGTCAATGATGGCCCGGTAACCTTCCTGTTACAGACCTGAAAGCGCTTGAAACAAGTTTTTAAGCTCATTTCGACTGAAAACAGGGTTTTTTCGCGATAAATACTTTGTTACCCCTGATGCGTTGTAACGCGGCCTACTAGATAATCGCGCGCTACGGGGATCAGCGTTCGTTGGTCCATTTTGACTTAGGTAGAGACTTGTCTGGATCCGATTGGGGAATCATTTCGCCCCAGCGGAGTCGGAACAATGCTCGCCAACTTGGCAAGAGTGGTTTGCAAGGGCGGTTTTTTCATACCGCAGACCGTGCAGACCCTTTAACTGGCCGTTGGTTTTTTGATCTGTTTTCGGCGAGGGTTGCTCGTGATTGTTAGTCCCTGTAACGCACCAAAATTGTCTGCCAAACGGTTGCGCAGCGCCCTGGTAGCGGGCTCTGCAATGCTCTGCCTGCTCAGCGCCGGCCAGCTTTGGGCATTCAGTCTGGATGATGTATCGGCCAAGGCAAAAGAACTGGCCGCGCAGAAATACGAAGCGCCGCGCAGTAACCTGCCGAACGAGTTCCGCGACATGAAATTCGCGGACTATCAGAAAATTCGTTTTCTGACGGAAAAAGCCGAGTGGGCTGATCAGAAGACGCCGTTCAAGCTGTCCTTCTATCACCAGGGCATGCATTTCGATACGCCGGTGAAAATCAACGAAATCACCGCGAACACCGTCGAAGAGATCAAATACGACCCGAGTCGTTTCGACTTCGGCGACATGAAGTTCGATCCCAAGGCCACCGAACAACTGGGTTATGCCGGTTTCCGTGTGCTGTACCCGATCAACAAGGCCGACAAGCAAGACGAAATCATGACCATGCTCGGCGCGAGCTACTTCCGCGTCGTCGGCAAGGGTCACGTCTATGGTTTGTCCGCTCGCGGCATGGCCATCGATACCGCCTTGCCGTCCGGCGAAGAATTCCCGCGTTTCCGCGAGTTCTGGGTTCAGCAGCCCAAGCCAGGCGACAAGCACCTGGTGATCTTCGCCCTGCTTGACTCGCCTCGTGCCACCGGTGCCTATCGCCTGATCCTGCGTCCGGGCAGCGACACCATCGTCGACGTCAAGGCGCAGATGTTCCTGCGTGACAAGGTCGGCAAACTGGGTATCGCCCCGCTGACCAGCATGTACCTGTTCGGCGCCAACCAGCCGTCGAAAGTACTCAACTACCGTCGCGAACTGCATGACTCCAGCGGTCTGGCGATCCATGCCGGCAATGGCGAGTGGATCTGGCGTCCGCTGAACAACCCGAAACACCTGGCGGTGAGCAACTTCAGCGTGGAAAACCCGCGCGGCTTTGGCCTGCTGCAGCGTGGCCGCGACTTCAGCCACTATGAAGACCTCGACGATCGCTACGACAAGCGCCCAAGTGCCTGGATCGAACCGAAAGGCGAGTGGGGCAAGGGCACCGTTGACCTGGTCGAGATTCCAACCGCCGACGAAACCAACGACAACATCGTTGCCTTCTGGAACCCGGAAAAGTTGCCGGAACCTGGCCAGCCGCTCGATGTCGCTTATCGTATGCACTGGACAATGGACGAATCGGCCATTCACGCACCGGACAGCGCCTGGGTCAAACAGACCCTGCGTTCCACCGGTGACGTCAAGCAGTCCAACCTGATTCGTCAGCCGGACGGCAGCGTTGCCTACCTGGTGGATTTCGAAGGCCCGTCCCTGGCGGCATTGCCGGCCGATGCGGAAGTTCGCAGCCAGGTCAGCGTTGGCGACAACGCCGAGCTGGTGGAAAACAGCGTGCGCTTCAACCCTGAAACCAACGGCTGGCGCCTGACCCTGCGGATGAAGATCAAGGATCCGGGCAAGGCCACTGAAATGCGTGCCGCACTGGTGCAGAACATTGTGCCGGCGGATCTGGCCAAGACTTCGATCCCGTCGTCGAACTCGTCGGTTGCCAAGGCCGACAAGGTTGCCGCCAAGCAACAGGAGAAAGCGGACAAGGAAGCCAAGCAAGCGGAGGCCAAGCAGGCTGAAGCGAAGCCTGCTGCAGATGCCAAGGAAAAGGCCAATAATAAAGACGCCAAGCAGCCTGCCGCTGCCGACGCGGCCCCAGCCACACCGGAATCGGCCCCGACTGAAGAAGTCCTGACCGAGACCTGGAGCTATCAGTTGCCTGCCGATGAGTAACTCTCAAGTACGGCCAGAAACTCTCTCCGAGTATCTGGCGCATCTGCCGATGACCGACGAGCAGCGCGCGGAACTCGCGGGCTGCCAGTCTTTCAGCGAATTGCATGAACGCCTGTCGTCCTCGACGTTCGACGCCCCGACCGAAGCCGCCCAGGCTTCCGTCGGCAAACGCCTGACCCTGAGCACTGCCGAAGAGCTGCAGGACGCGGAAATGCTGGCGCTCGACGCCAACGGCCGGGTCTGCCTCAAGGCCACTCCGCCGATCCGGCGGACCAAGGTCGTGCCGGAGCCGTGGCGCACCAACATCCTGGTGCGTGGCTGGCGCCGCCTGACCGGTCGCACCAACCCGCCGAAGCCGCCGAAGGACGAACGTGTCCTGCCGGCCGCGCGCTGGCGCAGTGTCGGTTCGATCCGTCGCTACATTCTGTTGCTGCTGATGCTCGGTCAGACCATCGTTGCCGGCTGGTACATGAAAGGCATCATGCCGTACCAGGGCTGGTCGTTCGTCGACCTCAACGAAGTGCTGCACCAGCCGCTGCTGCAAACGGCCACGCAAGTGCTGCCATATGCCTTGCAGACCAGCATCCTGATCCTGTTCGGAATCCTGTTCTGCTGGGTGTCGGCCGGTTTCTGGACGGCGCTGATGGGCTTCCTGGAGTTGCTCACCGGTCACGACAAGTACCGTATTTCCGGTGCCAGCGCCGGCGATGAACCGATTCCGAAGGATGCGCGCACCGCACTGGTGATGCCGATCTGCAACGAAGACGTGCCACGGGTATTCGCCGGCCTGCGGGCGACCTTCGAGTCGGTTGCGGCCACGGGTGACCTGGACCGCTTCGATTTCTTCGTCCTCAGTGACAGTAACGACGCCGATATCTGTGTCGCCGAGCAACAGGCCTGGCTGGACGTCTGCCGCGAAGCCGGGGGCTTCGGCAAGATCTTCTATCGCCGCCGTCGCCGTCGCGTAAAACGTAAAAGCGGCAACCTCGACGACTTCTGCCGACGTTGGGGCGGTGACTACAAGTACATGGTCGTACTCGATGCCGACTCCGTGATGAGCGGCGAGTGCCTGACCAGTCTGGTACGCCTGATGGAAGCCACGCCGGACGCCGGGATTATCCAGACCGCGCCACGCGCGTCGGGCATGGACACCCTGTATGCGCGCATGCAGCAGTTCGCTACCCGTGTGTACGGCCCGCTGTTCACCGCCGGCCTGCACTTCTGGCAGCTGGGCGAGTCGCATTACTGGGGCCACAACGCGATCATCCGCATGAAGCCGTTTATCGATCACTGCGCCCTGGCGCCGTTGCCCGGTAAAGGCGCGTTCTCCGGTGCGATCCTGTCCCACGACTTCGTTGAAGCCGCGCTGATGCGCCGTGCCGGCTGGGGCGTGTGGATTGCCTACGACTTGCCGGGCAGCTATGAAGAACTGCCGCCAAACCTGCTCGACGAACTCAAGCGTGACCGTCGCTGGTGCCACGGTAACCTGATGAACTTCCGCCTGTTCCTGGTCAAGGGCATGCACCCGGTGCACCGCGCGGTGTTCCTGACCGGCGTGATGTCCTACCTGTCGGCGCCGCTGTGGTTCTTCTTCCTGGTGTTGTCGACGGCGCTGCTGGCGGTCAATACGCTGATGGAGCCGCAGTACTTCCTCGAACCGCGCCAGCTCTATCCGCTGTGGCCGCAATGGCACCCGGACAAGGCCATTGCGCTGTTCTCGACCACCATCGTGCTGCTGTTCCTGCCGAAACTGTTGAGCATCATCCTGATCTGGGCCAAGGGCGCGAAAGAGTTCGGCGGCAAGTTCAAGGTGACCCTGTCGATGCTGCTGGAGATGCTGTTCTCCATGCTGCTGGCGCCGGTGCGGATGATTTTCCACACCCGTTTCGTCCTCGCCGCGTTCCTCGGCTGGGCCGCGACCTGGAACTCGCCGCAACGTGACGACGACTCCACGCCGTGGAGCGAAGCGGTCAAACGCCACGGTCCGCAAACCCTGCTGGGTTTCTTCTGGGCCATGCTGGTGATCTGGCTGAACCCGAGCTTCCTGTGGTGGCTGGTGCCGATTGTCGGTTCGTTGATGCTGTCGATCCCGGTGTCGGTGATTTCCAGCCGCGTCGGCCTGGGCCTGAAGTCCCGTGACGAGAGCCTGTTCCTGATCCCTGAGGAATACAATCCGCCGCAGGCCTTGCTGGCCACCGACCAGTACACCCACGAAAACCGCTGGCACGCGCTGAACGACGGCTTCGTCCGTTCGGTGGTCGACCCGCAGCAGAACGCCCTGGCGTGCTCGCTGGCGACCTCGCGTCACCGCGAGGCCGAGCCGATCGAATGGCTGCGTATCGAACGGGTGCGGCACGCGATGAAAGTCGGTCCTGAAGGACTGACCAACAACGAGCGTGTGCAGTTGTTGAGCGACCCGGTGGCATTGGCCCGCCTGCATGAGCAGGTCTGGAGCGAAGGCCACGCCGAGTGGCTGGGTGCATGGCGCAAGTCGGTCAAGGCCGACCCCCACGCACCGCTGCTGCCGCTCAAGCCGTTGAGCGCGCAACCTCAGTTGGCCTGATGAAGAAAAGCCCCGCTACCCAGCGGGGCTTTTTTTTGCCTGTTCGTTCCCAAACCCTTGTGCAAACGGGCGAGTAGTTTAGGATCCGTCCCCGAATTGGTGTGCCCGGATAATTTTTGTCCGTATTGGCGCGTTTCCTCCCGGGGAGCCGCCATTTTTGCGCGCCTCACAACGCAATGGTTTTGGGGACTTGAAGATGAAGAAGTATCTGTCGATGCTGCTGGTCGGCGTCACGGCACTGGTTGCAGTCAACGCGGCGCAGGCCGGTGCCATCGATGACGCGGTCAAGCGCGGCACGTTGAAAGTCGGCATGGACCCGACCTACATGCCGTTCGAAATGACCAACAAGCGCGGCGAGATCATCGGTTTCGAAGTCGACATTCTCAAAGCCATGTCCAAGGCCATGGGCGTCAAGCTGGAGCTGGTGTCCACCGGTTACGACGGCATCATCCCGGCCCTGCTGACCGACAAGTTCGACATGATCGGCAGCGGCATGACCCTGACCCAGGAGCGCAACCTGCGCCTGAACTTCAGCGAACCGTTCATCGTGGTCGGCCAGACCCTGCTGATCCGCAAGGAGCTGGAAGGCACCATCAAGTCCTATAAAGACCTGAACACTGCCGACTACCGCATCACCTCCAAGCTCGGCACCACTGGCGAAATGGTCGCCAGGAAGCTGATCGCCAAAGCCAAGTACCACGGCTACGACAACGAGCAGGAAGCCGTGCTCGACGTGGTCAACGGCAAGGCAGACGCCTTCATCTACGACGCACCTTACAACGTCGTGGCGCTGAACAAGGTCGGCAACGGCAAGCTGGTGTTTCTCGACAAGCCGTTCACCTATGAGCCGTTGGCTTTCGGCCTGAAGAAGGGTGATTACGACAGCATCAACTTCATCAACAACTTCCTGCACCAGATCCACGAAGACGGCACCTACGATCGCATCCATGACAAGTGGTTCAAGAGCAGCGAGTGGCTCAAGGACATGGAGTAACTCGGTCAGCCAGATCGAGTCGTCCCATTCGCGAGCAAGCCCGCTCCCACATTAGACCGAGATCAAATGTGGGAGCGGGCTTGCTCGCGAAGAGGCCCTCCAGGGCAACACAAAAACCGGAACCTGCAATGAAACAGAAAAAAGCCCAATGGCCCTGGCACGTGCTGACCGTGCTGGTGCTGATCGGCCTGGCCGGCGCGTTGTATTACGCCACCTCGCTGATGTCCTACGAATGGCGCTGGAACCGTGTGCCGCAATACTTCGCTTACCACGCCGAAGAATCCCAGCGCGCCGCCGACATCTCCACCGTCAGCGAACTGGTGCGCAAGGGCGACAAGGCCGAAGTCACCCTGCGCAACGATGCGGGTGATGAGCAGCGCCTGACCGTCGACGACAACAGCCTGCAAGTCGCCCAGGGTGATGACGTAGCCGAGGGCGATGTGATTGGCGTGACCCGCCATTGGGCCGCCGGACCGCTGATGTGGGGCCTCTGGACCACCTTGTGGTTGTCCGTGGTGTCTGGCGTTCTCGGGCTGCTGATCGGTCTGGCCACCGGCCTGTGCCGCCTGTCGAACAACCCGACCCTGCGCGACCTCTCGACCATTTACGTCGAACTGGTGCGCGGCACGCCGCTGCTGGTGCAGATCTTCATTTTCTACTTCTTCATCGGCACCGTGATGAACCTGTCCCGGGAATTTGCCGGGATCGCCGCGCTGTCGCTGTTCACGGGCGCCTATGTGGCGGAAATCATCCGTTCCGGCGTGCAATCCATCGCCCGTGGCCAGAACGAAGCCGCACGGTCGCTGGGTTTGAGCGCCGGCCAGTCGATGCGTCATGTGGTACTGCCGCAAGCCTTCAAGCGTGTGCTGCCGCCGCTGGCCGGGCAGTTCATCAGCCTGGTGAAAGACACCTCGCTGGTGTCGGTGATCGCGATTACCGAGCTGCTTAAAAGCGGCCGCGAAGTCATCACCACCTCGTTTTCGCCGTTCGAAATCCTGTTCTGCGTCGCCGGTCTGTACCTGTTGATCAACCTGCCGCTGTCGAAAATCGCCAGCCGGCTTGAGCGGAGGCTCGCGCAAAGTGATTGAAGTCCGCGATCTGGTAAAAGTCTTCGACACCCGCGGCCAGGTGGTGCGCGCGGTGGATAACGTCTCCACCATCGTTGCCAAGGGCGAAGTGCTGGTGGTGATCGGCCCGTCCGGCTCCGGCAAGTCGACCTTCCTGCGCTGCCTCAATGGCCTGGAAGAGTTCGACTCCGGCTCGGTGAGCATCGACGGCCTGCAACTGGCCGATCCGAAAACCGACGTCAACGCCTACCGCCGCGAAGTCGGCATGGTGTTCCAGCACTTCAACCTGTTCCCGCACATGACCGTGCTGGAAAACCTCTGTCTGGCGCAGAAGGTCGTGCGCAAGCGCGGCAAGAAAGAGCGCGAGGCCAAGGCCATTGCATTGCTGGAAAAAGTCGGGATTGCGCAAAAGGCCCACGAGTTTCCGTCACGCCTGTCCGGCGGTCAGCAACAGCGCGTGGCGATTGCCCGGGCGCTAGCGATGGAGCCGAAGGTCATGCTGTTCGATGAGCCGACCTCGGCACTTGACCCGGAAATGGTCGGCGAAGTGCTGGATGTGATGAAAAACCTGGCCGTGGAAGGCATGACCATGGTTTGCGTCACCCACGAAATGGGTTTCGCCCGGGAAGTGGCGGACCGGGTGCTGTTCTTCGATCACGGCAAGTTGCTGGAAGACGCGTCGCCAGCGGAGTTCTTCGACGCGCCGAAGGATCCGCGAGCGCAGGCGTTTTTGCGGCAGGTTTTGTAGTTTCAGCGTCTGACAGACCGCTTTCGCGAGCAAGCCCGCTCCCACACTGGAATGCGTTCTCCTGTGGGAGCGGGCTTGCTCGCGAAGGCATCACCTCAAACCTTGAATTTGCCCACCAGCATTTGCAAATGCGTCCCCAGCCGCGCCAGCTCAACGCTGGAGGCCGCAGTTTCTTCACTGGCTGCCGAGGTCTGATCCGACACATCCCGCACATTCAGCACGCTGCGGTTGATCTCTTCGGCCACGGCGCTTTGCTGTTCGGCGGCAGCGGCGATCTGCTGGTTCATCGCCTGGATCGCCGAGACGGTGCGGGTGATGCTTTCCAGTGAGCCGCCGGCGCGGCGGGTCAGTTCGACACTGCTGTCGGTCAGGGTGCGGCTGTTGTCCATGATGGTCGCCACTTGCTGCGTGCCGTTTTGCAGGCCGACGATCAGCTCTTCGATCTCTTCGGTGGACTTCTGGGTGCGCTGGGCCAGGCTGCGGACTTCGTCTGCCACCACGGCAAAGCCACGCCCGGCCTCACCGGCGCGGGCGGCTTCAATCGCCGCGTTGAGCGCCAGCAGGTTGGTTTGCTGGGCCACGGACTTGATGACGTCGAGCACGCTGCCGATCTTGTCGCTTTCGCGCTTGAGTTCACCCATGGCTTCGGTGGAGTGACCGACTTCCGCGGCCAGGCGTTCGATCTGGGCGATGGCTTCACCGACCACTTTGTCGCCCTCGCGGGCCTGCTGGTCGGCGGCGACGGCGGCTTCGGAGGCCTCTTCGGCGTTACGCGCCACTTCCTGCACGGTGGCGGCCATTTCGTTCATGGCAGTCGCGACCTGATCGGTCTCGACCTTCTGGCTGTTGACCCCGGCGCTGGTCTGCTCGGTCACGGCCGACAGCTCTTCGGCGGCGCTGGCAATCTGCGTGACACCATCGCTGATGCCGCCGATCAGTTCACGCAGGCCCTGGGTCATGCTCTGCATGGCACGTTGCAACTGGCCAAGCTCATCACGGCGCAGGGAGATCAGGTTGTGAGTCAGGTCGCCACTGGCAACGCGTTCAGCGACGGCCAGGGTCTGGTTCAGCGGAATGATGATCTGCCGGGTGATCGCCCAGGCGGCCAGCAGGCCGAAAGCGATGGCCAGTACCGTGGCGAGGGTCAGCATGTTCTTCGCGTGGGCGGCATCGGTGTCGCGCACGACGGTTTGCGAGACGGTGAGTTTCTGGCTCATGTCCAACAGGATCTCGCCTTGGGCAGACATGCGTGCCAGGGCCTTGGCGCTGGCCACCTGGGAGTCGCGGAACTGGCTGACAGCGGCGCGGTAGGCCTTCAGCGAATCCGTCGCCTGTTGCAGATTGGCGATGTGTTCTTCAGGCAGTTTGGCCGGCAGGCTCTCGAGATTCTTCAGGGCGTTGTCGATGGCATCCAGGGCCGGCTGTTCGGCTTCGCTCTTGCCGCTGTAGGTGTAGCCGCGAACCTGGAAACGCGCCTGCTGGATCAGTTTGCTCAGGTCTATCACGCTGTTGAACGCTGCGACGCTGTCGCCTTGCAGCATGGATTTTTCCACTTCGGCGACGCGGGCTACGGCATTGTCGGCGGTGGCGCCGAGTTTGCTGCGGGCATCTTCACGCTGGGCGCCGGCCTGGGTCATGTCGCCGAATGCGCGACGGTATTCGGCGACAGCAGCCAGTTGTTGCTCGACCATGGCCGTATCAGCCGGTTGCTCGATCAGGCCGCGGGCGGTCTGCAGGCCGCTTTCGAGTTTGCCCAGCAGATCGTTGACGGCGCCGGGGCCTTGTTCGCCGCGACGCATCTCGTAGTCCAGGCGTGCAATGCGCAGGTCCTTGGTCAGGTCGTTGAGGCTGGCGATGAACCCCAGTTTATCGCCACGGCTGGTCACGCCGCTCAGGCCGCTCCAGCCGGTGAAGGTGATCAGCAGGGTCAGCAGCAGCACCAGACCGAAGCCTATCCCCAGCTTGCGTTTGACGCTGACGTTTCCCAGATTTTCGGCTAGCCATTGATACATGCTGAAACTCCCCGGACCGCAATTTGGTTTTATGGGGGGTATATCGGCAGGGGCGTCTGAATCTGTAGGTGCTGCCCGATATACGGGCGGATGATTATCTTGAGTAGAAGTTGGACCTGTGGGAGCGGGCTTGCTCGCGAAAGCGGTATTTCAAACGCAGATGATGCATTGAATGTACCGGCCTCTTCGCGAGCAAGCCCGCTCCCACAGGGGATTGTGTCGGGAATTAGAAAAGGCGTGCCAGCAGCGCGGTCACGGCGGTTTCGACCCGAAGAATGCGTTCGCCCAGTTGCACCGGTTGCAGGCCGGATTTGCCCAGCAGGTCGATCTCGTAGGGAATCCAGCCACCCTCGGGGCCGATGGCCAGGGTCACCGGTTCGCTGAGTGCGCGAGGGCAGGGCGGGTAATTGCCCGGATGTCCCACCAGGCCGAGGGTGCCGTCGGTGATCGCCGGCAAACGGTCTTCGACGAACGGCTTGAAGCGCTTCTCGATGAAAACTTCCGGCAGCACGCTGTCCCGCGCCTGTTCCAGGCCGAGGATCAACTGCTCGCGAATCGCTTCCGGCTCCAGGAACGGGGTCTGCCAGAAGCTCTTCTCGACGCGATAGCTGTTGACCAGCACGATGCGTGGCACACCCATGGCCGCCACGGTTTGAAACACCCTGCGGAGCATCTTGGGCCGTGGCAGGGCCAAAACCAGGGTCAATGGCAGCTTGGCGGGAGGCGGCTGGTCGAGAGTGACGCGCAATTCCGCTTCGTCGGCGTCCAGGCGCAGCACTTCGGCCGAACCCATCAGCCCGCCGATCCGCCCGACGCGCATGCTGTCGCCGACTTCGCAGCGGTGGACTTCCTGCATGTGGGTCAACCGGCGATCACGCAGGACCGCCCGGTCGGCCGCGATGAAGTCGGCCTCTTCAAGGAGCAGCAGGTTCACGCTTGGGTCGCTGGCGGCTGGTCGTTGTGATCGTCAGCCGGCTGGTCTTCCTGATGGTCGCTGCGCTTGCTGATCAGGCTGCCGAACAGGATGCCGATCTCGAACAGCAACCACATCGGCACGGCCAGCAGGGTCTGCGAGAAGATGTCCGGTGGCGTGAGGATCATGCCGACCACGAAGCAGCCGATGATCACGTACGGGCGGATTTTCTTCAGGTATTTGACGTCGACCACGCCGATCCACACCAGCAGCACCACGGCCACCGGGATTTCGAACGCCACGCCAAAGGCGAAGAACAGCGTCATGACGAAATCGAGGTAGCTGGTGATGTCGGTCATCATCTCCACGCCGGCCGGGGTGGCCGCGGCGAAGAACTTGAAGATCAGCGGGAACACCAGGTAATAGGCAAACGCCATCCCGGTGTAGAACAGCACGATGCTGGAAATCAGCAACGGCACGGCAATGCGCTTCTCGTGCTTGTACAGGCCAGGCGCGATGAAGCCCCAGATCTGATGCAGGATCACCGGGATTGCCAGGAACAGCGAGACCATCATGGTCAGTTTCAGTGGCGTCAGGAACGGCGACGACACGTCGGTGGCGATCATCGTTGCGCCGGCCGGCAGGTATGCCCGCAGTGGCGTCGAAACGAAGGTGTAGATCTGCTGGGTGAAGGCGAACAACCCGCCGAAGATGATGAAAATCGCCGCTACGCAGCGCAGCAGTCGGGTACGCAACTCGGTGAGGTGCGAAACCAGCGGCATGTGCTGGTCGTTTTCAGGGAGATCGCTCATGAGGCTCGCGGAGGCAAAGTGGTGTCGTGAGAAGCCGGCGTTGTCGGCGCGGCGGCTGGAGCAGCGGGTTCAACCGGCGTCGCGGCCACAACGGGCGCAGGCTCCGTAGCCGCTACGGCAGGCGCTGTCGTGGCAGTAGCGGCAGGCGCTTGAATCACCTGCTCTCCCACCTGCTCCACCGGCGTCGGCTCCTGCTGGGTCGGCGTGAAGATTTTCCGCGCCTCCTGCTCAAGCGACAGGATGTGTTCGTTGTGCAGTTGCCGACGAATCTCGTCGGCACCGATTTCACGTTCAACTTCCTGTTTGATTGCGTTGAAGCTGCGCTTCAGGCGCCCGACCCACAGGCCAGCGGTGCGCGCAGCGCCCGGCAAGCGCTCGGGACCCAGCACCAGCAGGGCAACGAGGCCGACGAGCAGCAGTTCAGAGAAGCTGATACCAAACATTAGTCAGTACTCACACGTCTTTGCGGATCGGCTCTTCGACTTTCTGCGCCTGCACATCGATGGTGTGCGGCTGGTTCACCGAGGCCTGCGGCTGAGCCGGCGGAACCGGTTGGGTCGGGGTCGCTGCCGGGTCGGCCGGTTTCTCGTCGTCGTTCATGGCTTTCTTGAAGCCCTTGATCGATTCACCGACGTCGGTGCCGAGGTTTTTCAGTTTCTTGGTGCCGAATACCAGTACCACGACAACCAGGATGACGATCCAGTGTTTCCAGTCAAAAATGCCCATGCTGCTGCTCCTCTCTAATAGTTATTCAGGCGGACGGGCGCGAGGCTTTCTCGGCGTGTCCGGAGAGACCGAAACGTCGGTCCAGTTCATCGAGTACAGCCTGTGGATGCTGCCCCAATTGGGCAAGCATGACCATGCTGTGGAACCACAGATCGGCGGTTTCGTAGATCACATCGCTGCAGTCACCGCTGACGGCGGCATCCTTGGCGGCAATGATGGTCTCGACCGACTCTTCGCCGACTTTTTCCAGAATCTTGTTCAGGCCCTTGTGGTACAGGCTGGCGACATACGAGCTGTCGGCGGCGGCGCCTTTGCGCTCTTCCAGTACCTGTGCCAGACGGGTGAGAGTGTCACTCATGTGTGTGCCCTGCGGAATAGATGGCATGCGGATCTTTCAGGACCGGATCGACGGTTTTCCAGTCGCCGTTCTCGAAAACACGGTAGAAGCAGCTCTGGCGGCCAGTATGGCAGGCGATATCGCCGATCTGCTCGACCATCAGGATGATGACGTCGGCGTCACAGTCCAGGCGCATCTCGTGCAGGGTCTGCACATGGCCGGACTCTTCGCCCTTGCGCCACAGCTTGCCACGCGAACGCGACCAGTAAATGGCGCGGTTCTCGGCAGCGGTCAGTTCCAGTGCTTCGCGGTTCATCCAGGCCATCATCAGGACGCGCCCGGTCTTGTGATCCTGGGCAATCGCCGGCACCAGGCCGTCGGCATCCCACTTGATCTCGTCCAGCCAATTCTTCATCAACGACTCCGATACGGCCCGCACTTCAAAAATCGGGGGCCTGCGTTCAATGCAGCGTCCAAACAGTGTGCCAGCGTGTTGCACGACTGGCTATCGGCGAACGACCAGATACAAACCGACCGCCATCATGATGCCAGCCGGCCAGTAAGCCAACTGGTTCAGCGGCCCCCCGGCAGCAAGGACGGCGCCACCCGCCAGGTGAGCCGTGCCGAGCAGGCGCAGGAACCAGTCGTCCCGGCGTCGATGCCATGCTGGAGGCGGATCGTTGGCATGGGGCTGGGACAGGCGTTCGAGCAGGTCACGCGTCATGTTGGCCAGGTGCGGGATCTGTTCGATCTGGCTCTGCACGTTGCCAAACAAGGCTTTGGGACTGACGCGCTCGCGCATCCAGCGTTCGAGGAAGGGCTGCGCGGTGTTCCACAGGTCGAGGTCCGGGTACAGCTGGCGGCCCAGGCCTTCGATGTTCAACAGGGTTTTTTGCAGCAGGACCAACTGCGGCTGCACCTCCATGTTGAAGCGCCGCGCGGTCTGGAACAGGCGCATCAGCACCTGACCGAAGGAAATATCCTTTAACGGTTTTTCGAAGATCGGCTCGCACACGGTACGGATCGCCGCTTCGAATTCGTTGAGTTTGGTTTCCGCCGGCACCCAGCCCGAATCGATGTGCAATTGCGCCACGCGGCGGTAATCACG
The DNA here is from genome assembly GCF_050432945.1 of Pseudomonas sp. 18173. Classification (NCBI taxonomy): domain Bacteria; kingdom Pseudomonadati; phylum Pseudomonadota; class Gammaproteobacteria; order Pseudomonadales; family Pseudomonadaceae; genus Pseudomonas; species Pseudomonas sp. 18173. The sequence continues at coordinate 342,811 of NZ_JBKFTN010000003.1, read as the reverse complement.
CTTGAAGAAGGCGAACAGGTTGCGCGCCAGGTAATCCTGGTCTTCCGGGGTCAGGCTGCCGACGATGCCGCAGTCGATGGCAATGTACTGCGGGCTCCACGGATTCACGGTGCTGACGAAAATGTTGCCGGGGTGCATGTCGGCGTGGAAGAAGCTGTCGCGGAACACCTGGGTGAAGAAGATCTCCACGCCACGCTCGGCGAGCATTTTCATGTCGGTGCGCTGGTCGGCCAGGGTCGCCAGATCCGTGACCTGGATGCCGTAGATGCGCTCCATCACCAGCACTTTCGGCCGGCACCAGTCCCAGTAGACTTGCGGCACGTACAGCAGCGGCGAACCGTCGAAGTTACGCTTCAACTGGCTGGCGTTGGCCGCCTCGCGCAGCAGGTCGAGTTCGTCGTAGATGGTTTTTTCGTAATCGCTGACCACGTCCACCGGGTGCAGCAGGCGCGCATCGGCAGACACTCTTTCGGCAGCGCGCGCGAGAATGAACAGCCACGCCAGATCCTGCTTGATGACCGGTTTGAGGCCCGGGCGGATCACCTTGACGACGACTTCTTCACCGGTTTTCAGTTGCGCGGCATGCACCTGCGCCACCGAGGCCGAGGCCAGCGGTTCTACGTCGAAACGGCTGAACACGTCACTGATTTTCTTGCCCAGCTGCTCTTCGATCAGCTTCACCGACACCTGGGAATCGAACGGCGGCACCCGGTCCTGCAGTTTCATCAGCTCATCGGCGATGTCTTCCGGCAACAGGTCGCGGCGAGTGGACAGGATCTGCCCGAACTTGATGAAGATCGGCCCCAGGTCCAGCAGCGCCAGGCGCAGGCGCGCGCCGCGGCTCAGGTCCAGCGGTTTGCGCGGGAACCAGCGCCACGGCAAGGCATAGCGCAGCGCCATCAGGAACCAGGGCAGTGGCAGGTCGAACAGCAGGTCATCGAGGCGGTAGCGGATCACGACGCGCTGGATGCGCAACAGACGGCGGACGGCAAGCAGCTTCATGCGTTATCGCTTGGGTCGAGGGATCGGGAAAGGCGCTCGAAACGCGCCTCGAGACGTTCCAGATCGAGCTTGATCTGGTCCAGTTCACTGAATCGGGCTTCGGCTTCGCGCTGACCGACCAGGGTGCGCGACTCTTCGGCCAGGTATTCGCCCAGGTTCTGGCCCAGGCTGGCAAAGCCTTGCTGATACCAGCGGGCGCGGCTGCGCAGGTGACCGCCGACCAGTTGCGTGGCCACCGGCCCCAGCCAGCGCGAGAGTTCGTACTCCCAGTCCAGCTCAAGGTCCTGGAGGATCGCCGCCAGTTCCAGCAGCACGCCGCTGTCACCGTCGAGTTCGACTTCAGGGCTGTGCAGGATCGCGGTCTTGTCCTTGCTCATGGCCAGTTTCAACAGGCTCGAAGCCGGTGCGCGCAGGGTGCAGTCGGCGCCGGTTTCCCACTGGGAGGCGAGCATCAGGCCTTCGTCGCTGGGCAGGATGAACAGTTGCAGCGCCGGGCTGCGGCAGTCGACGGCAATCACCTTGCCGGTCAGATGCGCCAGCCGTGGCAGCGCCGTGCTGTCGAGACGCAGCACCCGGTTGAGGCCGAGCTCAACGCTGGCGAGCAGGCCGGCGAGCAGCATCAGGGCTTGATGCCACGGTGCAGGGCAACGATGCCTGCGGTCATGTTGTGATAGGTCACGCGGTCGAAACCGGCCTCGACCATCATCGACTTCAGGGTTTCCTGATTCGGGTGCATGCGGATCGATTCGGCCAGGTAGCGATAGCTTTCCGAGTCGTTGGTGATCAGCTTGCCCATCAGCGGCATGAAGGCGAACGAGTAGGCGTCGTAGGCCTTGGACATCAGCGCGTTGGTCGGCTTGGAGAACTCCAGCACCAGCAGGCGACCACCAGGCTTGAGCACGCGCAGCATCGAGCGCAGCGCATCTTCCTTGTGGGTCACGTTGCGCAGGCCGAAGGCGATGGTCACGCAGTCGAAATGGTTGTCGGGGAACGGCAGTTTTTCCGCATCGGCCTGGACGAATTCGACGTTGCCGGCCACACCGAGGTCCAGCAGGCGGTCACGACCGACCTTGAGCATGGATTCGTTGATGTCGGCCAACACGACCTGGCCGGTCGGGCCTACCAGGTGCGAGAACTTCCGGGTCAGGTCGCCGGTGCCGCCGGCGATGTCGAGCACGCGGTTGCCGGCACGAACGCCCGACAGTTCGATCGCGAAACGCTTCCACAGACGGTGCATGCCGCCCGACAGAAGGTCGTTCATCAGGTCGTACTTGGCGGCTACCGAGTGGAAAACCTCAGCGACTTTTTCCGCTTTCTGGCTTTCCGGAACGTTTTTGAAGCCGAAGTGAGTGGTGGGTTCGGCATCGTTGCCTTTGCGCTGATCAGTCATATCGCTGTCACCAAAAGAGAATGCGCGACATTCTAATCCCCAAGGGATGCTTTGTCTTGGCAAGGCTGAAGGTAAGATGGATCAACCTCGGGACGTTTTGCCGCAGCGGCGGTCAGGATGCACCGAATGAGCATTCATAAAGCAGGAGTCATTTGATGGCCAGTATTAGTGTTGAACGTGCCCATGGCCTGGGTAAGGAAGCGGCTCGCGAGAAAGCCGACAAGCTGGCGCAGAAACTTTCCGATCAGTATGGCCTGCAGCCGCAGTGGTCCGGCGACACCCTGAACCTCAAGCGCTCGGGTGTGAAGGGCGCGGTGCATGTCGCCGAGGATTCGATTCGCGTCGACGTGGAACTGGGCCTGATGATGTCGGCCATGAGCGGCATGATCAAGGCGGAAATCGAAAAGGCGCTGGATAAAGCGTTGGCCTGATTTCCGATTGAAATCATATCCCCTGTGGGAGCGGGCTTGCTCGCGAAGGCGGTGTGTCAGTGAAATTTTTATCAACTGACCCACCGCCTTCGCGAGCAAGCCCGCTCCCACATTTGTTTTGTGGCGCCTCTGCTGTTTATGTCAGTTGTTAGGGTGCCGTTTCTAATTTTTCTCCCTACTTTGTGCCAGAGCCCGACACTTGTCCGGGCAGTTCCTCAAACCTTCTGCGCGTGAGGTGCACCATGGCCAAAGTTATTTTGAAGAAAAAAACCGACGCATCGACCAGCACGCTGGGCGACGTCAAAAGCTATGCCCGCAAGATCTGGCTGGCAGGCCTGGGTGCCTACACCAAGGTCGGCCAAGAAGGTAGCGAGTACTTTCAAGAGCTGGTCAAAGCAGGTCAGGTTGTTGAAAAGAAAGGCAAAAAGGTAGTCGCTGAGAAACTTGAAGCGGCCAATGCCGAGATCGATGAAGCCAAGACTGAAGTCAGCACTTTCAAAGGCAAGGTCGAAGTTCAACTCGACAGGGTCGAGAAGGCGTTCGATACGCGTGTCGCAAGTACCTTGAATCGTATCGGCATTCCGTCTAAACATGACGTTGAGGCACTCTCTGCTAAGCTCGATGAGCTGACGGCATTGCTCGAAAGCGTCGCGCGTAAATCTTAAGGAGAACGGGATGGCTGTTAAAAAGAAAACCGAAAAAGAAGGCAGCTCGTGGATCGGGAAGGTTGAAGATTACTCCCGAAAAATCTGGCTGGCTGGTTTAGGCGTGTACTCGAAGATCGACACTGACGGCAGCAAACTCTTCGATGCATTGGTTAAGGACGGCGAGAAAGCCGAGAAGCTCACCAAGAGCGCTGTTGGCAAGACTGTCGACGCCGCCAAGGACTCCGCTTCTTCGGCCAAGTCGCGCATCAGCGGCGTGAAAGATCGCGCACTGGGCAAGTGGGATGAGCTGGAGGGCGCTTTTGACAAGCGTCTGAACAGCGCCATTTCGCGTCTGGGCGTACCGAGCCGCAACGAAGTCAAGGCACTGCACAGCAAGGTCGATACCCTGACCAAGCAAATCGAAAAACTGACCGGTGCCAAGGTTGCGCCTGTTGCGGCGAAAACCGCAGCGGCCAAACCTGCTGCCAAGACTGCCGCCGCCAAGCCGGCAGCCAAGACTGCTGCCAAGCCACTGGCAAAAGCGCCAGCCAAGCCTGCGGCTAAAACCGCTGCCGCCAAACCGGCAGCGGCCAAGCCGGCAGCCAAACCGGTCGCCGCAAAAGCCGCCGCCAAGCCTGCGGCTAAACCGGCAGCCAAGCCAGCAGCAAAAACGGCTGCGGCCAAGCCTGCTGCGGCGAAAAAACCTGCAGTGAAAAAGCCGGCAGCTCCAAAAGCCGCCGCGCCAAAACCAGCAGTGGCAGCTGCCAAACCGGCAACGCCGGCAGCTCCGGTCAGCGCATCGAACTCCGCTGCCGCGCCAACCCCTGCTGTCACCCCGACTGTCGCGCCAACTCCATCGACGCCAACCAGTCAGTCCTGATTTCCGGGGCTCAAGAAAACGCCCGGCCTGTGAAGGTCGGGCGTTTTTGTTTGTGCACAATTCGAGGCCAGCACTGCCCCCCTCCTGTAGGAGCTAGCTTGCTCGCGATGGTATTACAGGCGCTGTGTAGCGTCGGCTGTACCTTTTTCGCGAGCAAGCTCGCTCCTACAGGGTGGGTTGGTTGTGGTCGGGGTTATTCGTGTTCCTTGAGGTACTCCATCGCCATCTGCTCGGTCGCCGCCTTGATCGGTGCCAGCAAGTGTGGCGCCACCAGCATCATGATCTGGTAAACCACCAGGCGCACCTCGCCTTCACGGTCGAGAATCCGCTGGTAATCCAGTGAGAACAGCAGCGTCATGGTGATCTGCTCCACCAGTTGCCCCAGTGCCTGGGTATCGCTGACCAGCAGCCCTTGCGCCTGCAATCGTGCCAGCAGCGACGCCAGTGTGCGCTTGAGCGCATTGAGCAGATTGCGAATGCCCTTGGCCAGCTTCGGCAGGCGCCCGGCGAGGTTCGACAGGTCCTGGAACAGAAACCGGTAGTGGGACAGGCGTTCGACGATCAGGTGCAGGAACAGCCAGTAGTCCTCCGGCGCCAGTTCGACATCGGCCGGTGGATCGAGCAGCGGGGCAAGTTCACCCTGGAAGCGCTCGAACAGGCCGAGAATCAGCGGTTCCTTGCCGTGGAAGTGGTAGTAGAGGTTGCCCGGGCTGATGCCCATTTCGTTGGCAACTTCCATGGTGGAGACATTCGGTTCGCCCTTTTGATTGAACAATTGCAGGGCACATTCGAGGATCCGGTCGCGGGTTTTCATCCAGTCTTCTTAATGTTCGTGCCAGGCCAACCTCCAGTCCTGTAGGAGCGAGCATGCTCGCGATGGTCGTCAACGATTACGCGGGCTACCTGATGACCCGCGGCGTCTGGATATCCATCGCGAGCATGCTCGCTCCTACCGGGTCGGAGACTGACTGCGGCCTTTTTTAGGTTCAGCGCACACGTACGTAAGTACCGGGCGCAGCTTCCATCGGTGGATAGTTCTGGTTGCCGAGCGCCATGTCGGTTTCCTTCTGCGCGCCGGAGCGTTCCTGAATCCAGCCCAGCCATTGGCTCCACCAACTGCCCTCGACATGCCTGGCGTCGTAGTACCAGGCGCGGGGGTCGCTGCTCAGTTTGCCGTTCTCGACGTAGTTGGCTTTCGGGTTGCTCGGCGGGTTGAGGATGCTCTGCACATGACCGCTGTTGGACAGTACGAAGCGCCGATCGCCACCGAGCAACAGCGTCGAGCGATACACCGCATCCCACGGCGTGATGTGATCGTTGATGCCGGCGACGCTGAAGCTGTCGACAGTGACCTTCTGCAAATCGATCGGCGTGCCACACACTTCGAGGCCGCCCGGGTGGGTCAGGGGGTTGTGCTTGAAGAAATCCAGCAGGTCGCCATGCAGGGCCGCAGGCAAGCGCGTGCAGTCGTTGTTCCAGTAGAGGATGTCGAACGCCGGCGGCTCCTTGCCCAACAGGTAGTTGTTGACGAAGTAGCTCCAGATCAAATCGTTGGGGCGCATCCAGGCGAAGACCTTGGCCATGTCGCGGCCGTCCAGCACGCCTTTCTGATAGGAGCGGCGCTTGGCCGCCTCCAGGGTCTGTTCGTCGGCGAACAGCGTGGCGGGGCTGTCCAGCTGGCTGTCGAGCAGGCTCACCAGGTACGTCGCGCTCGACACCCGGCGCAGCTGCCGTTTGGCCTGCAAGTGGCCCTGCAAGGCGGCAATGGTCAGCCCGCCGGCGCAGGCGCCCATCAGGTTGACCTCGCGTGCGCCGGTGATCGCCCGGCAGACGTTCATGGCTTCTTCCACGGCTTCCACGTAGGTCGACAGCCCCCATTCACGGTGGCGCACATCCGGGTTGCGCCAGCTGATCATGAAGGTTTGCAGGCCATTTTTCAGCGCGTACTGGACGAAGCTGTTGTGCGGGCTCAGGTCGAAAATGTAGTACTTGTTGATTTGCGGCGGCACCACCAGCAGGGGTTTGGAGTACTGCTTTTCGCTCATCGGCTTGTACTGGATCAGCTCAAGCAGTTCGTTGCGAAACACCACGGCGCCGGTGGTGGTGGCAACCGTCTTGCCGACCTCGAACGCTTGCTTGGTGACTTGCCGGGGCAGGCCATCGTTGTGCAGCAGATCGTCCACCAGATGGCCGATGCCACGCACCAGGCTGTTGCCACCGGAATTGAACAGTTCCTTGACCGCCAGTGGGTTGAGCAGGGTGTTGGAGGGCGATACGGCGTCGTTGAGCAAGGCGAAAGCGAAGTGGGCGCGGGCACGGTCGTCCGGGCTCATGTTGCTCTCGTCGATCCAGCTTTTGACCTGCTTCTGCCAGCTCAGATAGGCCTGCAGGCTGCGCCGATAAAACGGGTTGAGGCTCCACGCCGGATCGGCGAAGCGAGTGTCCTGCGGATTGGTCGGGTGCAGGGTTTCGCCCAGCAGCACACGGCCAAGCTGGCCACCGAGTTTGAGGGCATGCCGGGCACTGTGCACCGGATTGCGCAAGCCATGGGCGGCCACACTGCGCAGGGTCGATAACAGATCCCGACCGCGCAGGCCGGTAATCGCACTCTGTGCATTGATGAACGCGGCGGGAGTCGGTAAGGAATCCCTCGCTGGTTTCTCGCGCATGAGTCAACACTCCTTCGTCTTCAGGCCAAAAACAAAAACACCGAACCAGAACACCATAGACGCTGTAACGGGTTGTTGCGCGGCGTGGCGTCCTGCCGGCCGCTGATGCAGCGCTTTAGCTGCCCAATGGCGCCGGACGCGGATGCATCACCGCGCGCTGGCGCTCCTCTTCCAGGAATTTCATGATGATCGGGGCCACCGCTTCGGCCCGGGTAATCAGGAACAAATGCCCGTCATCGATGATGTGCAACTGCGCGTTGGGAATCCGCCAGGCCAGCAAGCGCATGTTGACCAACGGGATCAGCGGGTCATCGTCGCCGGCCAGTACCAGGGTTGGCTGGCGGATCTTGTGCAGCCAGTGAATGCTGGTCCAGCCGAGGCCGGCGAACAGCTGCCAGTAGTAACCGAGCTTGCCCGCCGAACGCACCTTGGCCGCGTGGCTGGCGGCCAGCGTCGGGTCGCGACGGAACGCGCCGCCGTAGATCATCGGCGCAATGCGGATCACGTGGGACGGCTGGATGTAACGTCGCGGGCTGGCCATCATCCACAACACTTTCGGCTTGCCCGGCACCATCACCGCACCCGCCGCCGTCGCCGCCAGCACGAGTTTCTTGCAGCGCTCGGGATAGTCGTAAGCGAACTGTTGGGCCAGGGCACCACCCCAGGACACACCGATGACGTTGACCTGCCCGTAGTCGAGATAGTCGAGCATCCGCGCCGTGAGCTTGGCCAGCCCCGGAAAACGATACGGCCGGTTCGGTGTCGACGAGCCGCCGACGCCGGGTACGTCGAAAGCGATGACTTCCAGGTCCGGGTCCAGCGCCGCGATGAACGGGAACACCAGCTCCAGGTTGGCGCCAATGCCGTTGAAAATCAGCAGGGGCGTCAAGTGAGGCTTGCCGGGGCGTACCGCCGTGCGGAGCGTCTGGCCATCCAGCTCGACGGTACGGAATATGAAGGGTTGCGGCATGCTTCTGGCCCTGTGGGTCGCTTTCTCAAATTCTTCCCCGCCCCCCTGTAGGAGCGAGCTTGCTCGCGAAAAACGTGCGGGCAACGCGTTATCCAGATTGCACGCGTTATCGTTAACGTCCTTCACGAGCGAGCTCGCTCCTACAGGGATAGCGAGGTGTGTCAGTTACCGCTCATGCACGTAAGTGCCTGGCGCGGCTTCCCCTTCCGGGTAGGCCTTGTTGCCCAGTTTTGCCGGTGCTTTTTTCAGGTTGCCCGAACGCTGTGCCTGCCATGCCTGCCAGTGCAGCCACCAGGAGTCGGCGTGCTTGGTCGACTCTTCCTGCCAGTCGTCAGCGTTGGCGGGCATCTGGGTGCTGGTCATGTAGCGCGATTTCGGATTGCCCGGCGGGTTCAGAATGCTCTGGATGTGCCCGCTGCTGGACAGCACGAATTCAACATTGCCGCCGAACAGCTGCGCCGACTTGTAGCAGGAGCGCCACGGCGTGATGTGGTCGGTGGTGCCGGCGAGCGAGAAGATGTCGGCGGTGACCTTCTTCAGGTCGATCGGCGTGCCGCACACTTCCAGTGCATCGGCGCGGGTCAGCGGGTTATTTTTGAACATCTCGATCAGGTCGCCATGGAACGCCGCAGGCAACCGGGTGGTGTCGTTGTTCCAGAACAGAATGTCGAAGACCGGCGGTTCGTTGCCCAACAGGTAGTTGTTGACCCAGTAGTTCCAGATCAGGTCGTTGGGGCGCATCCAGGCGAAGACCTTGGCCATGTCGCGGCCTTCCAGCACGCCGGCCTGGTACGATTGGCGCTTGGCGGCTTCAAGGGTCTGCTCGTCGACGAACAGGGCCACGTCGCTGTCCAGGGTGGTGTCGAGCACGCTGACCAGCAGGGTCAGGGCGTTGACCTTGTTCTCGCCGATTGCCGCGTAGTGGCCCAGCAGCGCGGTGCAGGTGATGCCGCCGGAGCAGGCACCGAGCATGTTCACATCTTTGCTGCCGGTGATGGCGGTGACCACGTCAACCGCTTCCTTGAGCGCTTCGATGTAGGTCGACAGGCCCCACTCGCGCTGCTCCTTGGTCGGGTTGCGCCAGCTGACGATGAAGGTCTGCACGTTGTTGCGCAGGCAGAACCGCGCCAGGCTTTTTTCCGGGCTCAGGTCGAAGACGTAGAACTTGTTGATCTGCGGCGGTACCACCAGCAGTGGGCGTTCATGCACCTGCTCGGTGATCGGCTTGTACTGGATCAGCTCCAGCACGTCGTTGCGAAAGACTACCGCACCCTCGGTCACACCCAGGGTCTTGCCGACCTCGAATGCACCCATGTTGACCTGGCTCGGCATGCCGCCGTTATGCACCAGGTCCTTGGCCAGATGCGAGAGGCCATCGAGCAGGCTTTTACCGCCGGTTTCGAAGAAGCGCTTGACCGCCGCCGGGTTGGCCGCCGTGTTGGTCGGGGCAAAGGCTTCGGTCATGAGGTTGATCACGAAGTGCCCGCGGCTGACGTCCTTGGCCGGCAGGCTGCTGTCGTCGATCCAGTCGTGGAGTTCCTTGCGCCACGCCAGGTAGGTTTGCAGATAACGTTTGTAGAGCGGGTTCTGGCTCCAGGCCGGATCCGCGAAGCGACGGTCATCGCTGGTCGGCTGCAGTTCGGATTTGCCGAGCAGCACGTTCTTGAGTTCAAGACCGAAATGCGCAACATGCCTGGCGCTGTGAACCGGTTGTTTGATGGCCTGCCTGAGTACCATGCGAGCAGAAGCCAGTAGATCCTTTCCACGCAGTCCAACGACAGGATTCAGCCCCAAGGTGTTTTCCGAGGCTTGATACTTCAAGTCATCGTTATTCTTGTTACTCATCTACGACGCTCCATTGTCCTGAGACGAGTACCGGGTCCTGCTGTGTAGTCACACAGCCAATGCCAGGTACTACTGCTCGGGGTGACCGTTAATACTGCATCGCTGCTTTTCTAATGCAGAGAGCACTGCAGGGAACTTGCCAGTTCCATTGGTTACCCGACTTTAATTTTTTTCGCAAGCAGGCCAATCGGCGGCCCTGGAGCGGAGCATTCAAACAGATGAAATTAGAAAATGCCCTCTAAAGAGCAAGAGGCTCAGGCTAGAGCATCAGCTTGACGACGGATTCGTTCGGATCGCGGGTTTTTCCGGCCGCTTTCAGTTCGGCCAGGTAATCATCCCAGAGTGCGTCATAACGTCGCGCCAGTTCGTAGAGGTATTCCCAGGTAAACAGACCACTGTCGTGACCGTCATCGAAGGTCAGTTTCAGTGCGTACTGACCGGCCGGTTCTACCTTGGTCAAGCCTACGTTGATCTTGCCAAATTGCAGGATGGGTTTGCCGTGGCCCTGGACCTCGGCGGAAGGAGAGTGCACGCGCAGGAATTCGGCGGGCAGGGTGTATTCCTCGCCGGACGCGTATTTCAGCGACAGGGTTTTCGAGGCTTTGTGCAGCTTGATGTCGGTGGGAAGTTGGGTCATGAGCGCCGTTCCGTTTTGGATGGAACCCTGTAGGAGCGAGCTTGCTCGCGATGGACGTTAACGATAACGCGTGTTTTCCGAAGAAACGCGTTGCCCTCAAGTTCATCGCGAGCAAGCTCGCTCCTACAAGTATGGCTTACAGGATATAACGGGAAAGGTCTTCGTTCTGCGCCAATTCGCCCAGGTGGCTGTTGACGTAGTCGGCGTCGATCAGGATCACCTTGTCGTCATGGGCGCTGGCCAGGTCGCCGGCGCTGAACGACACCTCTTCGAGCAGGCGCTCGAGCAAGGTGTGCAGGCGACGGGCACCGATGTTTTCGGTTTTCTCGTTGACCTGCCAGGCAATCTCCGCGATGCGCTTGATGCCACTCGGCTGGAACTCGATGCCCAGGCCTTCGGTTTTCAGCAGCGCGCAATATTGCTCGGTGAGCGAGGCGTGCGGTTCGCTGAGGATGCGCTCGAAGTCTTCTGGCGAAAGGGCCTTGAGTTCGACGCGAATCGGCAGGCGACCTTGCAGCTCCGGCACCAGGTCGCTCGGCTTGCTCAGGTGAAACGCACCGGAAGCGATGAACAGGATGTGGTCGGTCTTGACCATGCCCAGCTTGGTGTTGACGGTGCAGCCTTCGATCAGCGGCAGCAAGTCGCGCTGTACGCCTTCGCGGGATACATCGACGCCACCGGAATTGCCACGCTTGGCGACCTTGTCGATTTCGTCGATGAACACGATGCCGTGCTGCTCGACCGCTTCCAGGGCCTTGGCCTTCAACTCTTCATCGTTGACCAGGCGGCTGGCTTCTTCGTCGCGCACCAGCTTGAGCGCTTCCTTGACCTTGAGCTTGCGGCTCTTGCGCTTGCCCTTGCCCATGTTGGCGAACAGGCTTTGCAGCTGGTTGGTCATTTCTTCCATGCCCGGTGGCGCGGAGATGTCGACGCCGGCCATTTCGGCGACTTCGATTTCGATCTCCTTGTCGTCCAGCTGACCTTCGCGCAGGCGCTTGCGGAACAGCTGGCGGGTGTTGGAATCCTGGGTCGGGGCATCGTCGCTGCTGAAGCCCATGCGTGCCGGGGGCAGCAGGGCGTCGAGGATGCGCTCTTCGGCAGCGTCTTCGGCGCGGTGGCGTACCTTGACGATTTCCTGTTCGCGCAGCAGCTTGATCGCAGCGTCAGCCAAGTCACGAATGATCGATTCGACGTCGCGGCCGACGTAGCCGACTTCGGTGAACTTGGTCGCTTCGACCTTGATGAACGGTGCGTTGGCCAGTTTGGCCAGGCGACGGGCGATCTCGGTTTTACCGACGCCGGTCGGGCCGATCATCAGGATGTTTTTTGGCGTGACTTCAACACGCAGCTCTTCAGGCAGCTGCATGCGGCGCCAGCGGTTGCGCAAGGCAATGGCGACGGCGCGCTTGGCATCGTCCTGGCCGATGATGTGGCGGTTGAGTTCGTGGACGATTTCACGGGGAGTCATGGACATAATATTCAGTGGACCTCAAGCAAGAATGAGCCGTGGTGCGATGGGCTGCACGGGCTTACTCGGCGCAGTCCTGCTCCTCAATGGTCTGGGTGTGGTTGGTGAATACACAGATGTCGCCGGCGATACCGAGGGCGGTTTCGACGATTTCCCGGGCCGACAGGTCGGTCTTTTTCAGCAGCGCGCTGGCGGCGGCCTGGGCGTAGGCGCCACCGGAGCCCATGGCGATCAGGCCGTCTTCCGGTTCGACCACGTCGCCGTTGCCGGTGATGATCAGCGAGGCGTCTTTGTTGGCGACCGCGAGCATGGCTTCTAGGCGGCTCAGGGAGCGGTCGGTGCGCCATTCCTTGGCAAGTTCGACGGCGGCGCGAACCAGGTGGCCCTGGTGTTTTTCAAGCTGGCCTTCGAAACGTTCGAAGAGGGTAAAGGCGTCCGCGGTGGCGCCGGCAAACCCGGCAATGACCTGGCCGTGGTACAGGCGACGAACTTTTTTCGCGTTGCCTTTCATCACGGTATTGCCGAGGGAAACCTGGCCGTCGCCGCCCATGACGACTTTGCCGTGGCGGCGAACTGAAACGATGGTGGTCAAGGGAAGAGTCTCCACGCAGCAGGGCGAAAATGCCTTATGCCAACACATATGGGGGTGGTGGAAAGGATTTCAACTGTGGACGGAGACGGGGGACGAGCGGTGTTCTTGCGTATGGAGGCAGTGCTGACGCCTTCGCGAGCAGGCTCGCTCCCACAGGGGCCGATTAAACCCTGTGGGAGCGAGCCTGCTCGCGAAGAACGAAGACGCGGATTAGCCGACCGGTTCAGCGGCTCTGGCGTTGTTGTAACAACAGATTGCTGAAGCCGGCGCCGGCCAATTGTTTCTGGGCGGTGGTCAGTTGTTCGCGGTTGCTGAACGGCCCGACCAGTACCCGATACCAGGTCTCGTCCTTCACCGTGCCGGACTCGACCGAAACAGCCTGGCCCAGCAGGATGATCTGCGCCCGGACCTTGTCCGCATCGGCCTCCTTGCGGAACGAACCGGCCTGCAGGAAGAATTTGGTCACCGGTGCCGCCTTGACCGGAGGCGCTGGCGGCGGTGTGATCCCGGCCAGGGCTGCCTGGGCGCGAGCCGTGTCGATTTTCGCCGCTTCGGCCGGGGTGACCGGCGTTGTCGGGATGGCCGGCACTTGTGGCGTCGGCAGGGTTTTTTCCGGCACGGCATCCGGCGGCACGATGACTTCCGATTCCGGCAGCAAGGTGTAGAAGTCGTACTTCGGCTTCACAGGCTGCGTCGGGCTCGGCGGGGTCTTGTTGGCCTCGGCGATCTTGGTGGCTTTCTGTTGTTGCTGTTGCTCGACCTTTTCACGCTTGACCGTGTCGCTGCCCTTGCCCGGTTCCAGTTTCATCAGGAATACGATGAACGCGCCGACCGTCAGGCCGATGGCCATCCACAGCCAGCCCGGAATCGGTTGTTTTGCAGGAGCTTGGTAACGGCTGGCGCCACGCTTGGGTGCAGGTTTTTTCTTGGCAGCCAACTTACATACGCTCCAGAGTTTCCAGGCCCAAGAGTTCCAGGCCTTGCTTGAGGGTGCGTCCGGTCAGCGCGGCGAGGCGCAGGCGGCTCTGCATTTGTGCCGGGGTATCGGCGGCGAGGATCGGGCAGTTCTCGTAGAAGCTGGAGAACAGGCCGGCGACGTCGTACAAGTAAGTGCAGAGGATGTGCGGGGTGCCTTTTTCGGACACGTTGTTCAGGATTTCACCGAACTGCGCGAGCTTCGCCGCCAGTTCGTGTTCGTGCGCCGCTTCCAGAACGATCTGGCCTTCGACTTCGCTGAAGTCCTTGCCGAGCTTGCGGAACACGCCGGCCACGCGGGTGTAGGCGTACAACAGGTACGGCGCGGTGTTGCCTTCGAAGTTGAGCATCAGGTCGAAGTTGAAGCTGTAGTCGCTGGTGCGGTGCTTGGACAGGTCGGCGTATTTCACCGCGCCAATGCCCACGACCTTGGCGATGTTGCGCAGCTCGGCTTCGGCCAGCTCCGGGTTCTTGTCCTTGACCAGGGTGTAGGCACGTTCCTGGGCCTCGGTCAGCAGGTCGATCAGCTTCACGGTGCCGCCATCACGGGTCTTGAACGGACGGCCGTCAGCGCCGTTCATGGTGCCGAAGCCCATGTGTTCCATTTCCATCGGATGGGTCACGAAGCCGGCCTTGCGCGCCACGGCGAACACTTGCTGGAAGTGCAGGGCCTGACGCTGGTCGACGAAGTACAGCGCGCGATCGGCCTTGAGCGTGCCGCTGCGGTAGCGCACGGCCGCCAGGTCGGTGGTGGCGTACAGGTAGCCGCCGTCAGCCTTGACGATGATCACCGGCAGCGGGTCGCCGTCGGCGTTCTTGAATTCGTCGAGGAACACGCACTGGGCGCCGTTGCTTTCGACCAGCATGCCGGCGGCCTTGAGGTCGTTGACCACATTGATCAGGTCGTCGTTGTAGGCACTTTCGCCCATCACGTCGGCCATGGTCAGCTTGACGTTGAGCAGTTCGTAGATCTTCTGGCAGTGCGACAGCGAGATGTCCTTGAACTTGGTCCACAGCGCCAGGCAATCGGCATCGCCAGCCTGCAGCTTGACCACCAGGCCACGGGCGCGGTCGGCGAACTCTTCGGATTCGTCGAAGCGCTGCTTGGCGGCGCGGTAGAAGTTTTCCAGGTCCGACAGTTCGTCGCTGGTGATCGGGTTTTCCTGCAGGTAAGCCATCAGCATGCCGAACTGGGTGCCCCAGTCGCCGACGTGGTTCTGACGGATCACGGTGTCGCCGAGGAACTCCAGCACACGGGCCACGCCGTCACCGATGATGGTCGAGCGCAGGTGGCCGACGTGCATCTCCTTGGCCAGGTTCGGCGCCGACAGGTCGACCACGGTGCGCTGTACCGGGCCGGCCTTGCGCACGCCGATGTTGGCATCGGCCAGGGCGGCGTCCAGGCGTGCGGCCAGGGCGTCGGTGTTCTGGAAGAAGTTCAGGAAGCCAGGGCCGGCGATTTCGGTCTTGGCGACGTTTTCGTCAGCCGGCAGCGCGGCAATGATTTTTTCCGCCAGATCGCGGGGTTTCATGCCGGCCGGCTTGGCCAGCATCATGGCGATGTTGCTGGCGAAGTCACCGTTCTTCTTGTCGCGGGAGTTCTCCACCTGGATCGCCGGCGACAGGCCTTCAGGCAACACACCTTCGTTGACGAGTTGGGTGATGGCTTGTTGGATCAGCTGGCGAATGGTGTCTTTCATGGTCTTCTCTTTCGACCGCAGGCGCGGCGGCGCATCGTGCGCTGGTGGAAAAACTGGGCATTATCCGTTGCGAAGTCGGGCTTGCCAACCTTAGCAGGCAGGATGTGGATGTGTGGTGACAAATTGGCCGTCATCACGAGCAGGGAACCGGGTTTTCCTGAGCAACGCGGTCAACTGTGGGAGCGAGCCTGCTCGCGATAACAATCTTTCTACTAATACAAGTCGACGGGATCAACATCCAGCGACCAACGCACCGCCCGCCCGCTCGGCATCTGTTCCAGCACCAGCAACCAGCTGGCCAGCAACCGATGCAAAGGCGCCCGCGCCGTCGCCTGCAGCAACAACTGCGCTCGATATCGCCCGGCCCGACGCTCCATCGGAGCCGGTACCGGCCCCAATAGTTCGATGCCGGTCAGGTTCTGCTCGGCCAGCAAACGCTCGGCCTCGCTGCAGGCCTCATCAAGGAAGCCTTCGGCCTGGCCCGGTTTGTGCGCCTCGGCTCGCAGCAATGCCAAATGCGCGAATGGCGGCAAGCCCGCCGCACGCCGTTCGCTCAAGGCTTGCTCCGCAAAGGCGAAATAGCCCTGCTCGGTCAGTTGCACCAGCAGCGGGTGGTCGGCCAGGTGCGTCTGGATAATCACCTTGCCCGGCTCTTCGGCGCGGCCTGCGCGGCCGGCGACCTGGACGATCAGCTGTGCCATGCGCTCGCTGGCGCGGAAGTCGCCGGAGAACAGGCCGCCGTCGGCGTCGAGGATCGACACCAGCGTCACCCGCGGAAAGTGGTGGCCTTTGGCAAGCATTTGCGTGCCGATCAGGATGCACGGCTGGCCTTTTTGAATGGTTGCGAACAACTGGTTCATCGCGTCCTTGCGCGATGTGCTGTCGCGGTCGACCCGCAGCACCGGATAGTCCGGGAACAGGATCGCCAGGCGCTCCTCGGCCCGTTCGGTACCGGCGCCAACGGGGCGCAGGTCGACCTTGTTGCACTTGGGGCACTGGCGCGGCACTCGTTCGACATAGCCGCAATGATGGCAGCGCAACTCGCCGTAACGCTGATGCACGGTCATTCGCGCATCGCAGCGCTGGCACTCGGACATCCAGCCACAGTCATGGCACAACAGGGTCGGGGCGAAGCCGCGGCGATTGAGGAACACCAGGACCTGCTGCCCGGCGGCCAGGGTCTGGCCGATGGCTTGCTGCATCGGCCCGGAAATGCCGCTGTCCAGCGGGCGACTTTTGACATCCAGGCGCAGGAAGCGCGGCTGCTTGGCACCGCCGGCGCGCTCGTTCAGGCGCAGGAGTCCGTAGCGGCCGGTGTAGGCGTTGTGCAGGCTTTCCAGCGAAGGGGTGGCGGAACCGAGGACGATCGGGATGCGTTCCTGTCGCGCCCGCACCAGTGCCAGATCGCGGGCGTGGTAGCGCAAGCCTTCCTGCTGTTTATAGGAGCCGTCGTGCTCTTCGTCGATGATGATCAGGCCGGGGTTCTTCATCGGCGTGAACAGGGCCGAGCGCGTGCCGATAATGATGTCGGCCTCACCGTCCCGGGCGGCCAGCCAGGCGTCGAGGCGTTCGCGGTCATTCACCGCCGAATGGATCAGTGCGATGCGGGCATTGAAGCGTTGCTCGAAGCGCGCCAGGGTCTGCGGGCCCAGGTTGATTTCCGGGATCAGCACCAGTGCCTGCTTGCCGGCCTCCAGCGTTTCGCGGATCAACTGCAAATAGACTTCGGTCTTGCCGCTGCCGGTGACGCCGGCCAGCAGGAATGCGTGATAACTGTCGAAGCCGGCGCGAATCGCCTCATAGGCGGCGCGTTGCTCCGGGTTCAGCGGCAGTTCCGGTTGCGCCAGCCAGTGTTCGTGGCGTGCACCGGGAGCGTGGCGGCGGATCTCGACTTGCACCAGCTCCTTGGCCAGCAGCAAATCCAGGCTGTCCTTGCTCAGCATCAGTTTGCTCAGCAGTTGATGGGCGACGCCGTGGGGATGCTGGGCCAGCGTGGCCAGTGCTTCGCGCTGGCGCGGGGCGCGGGCGATGCGCGGATCATCGAGGCTGGCGCCCGGCGCGGCGGACCAGAAACGTTCCTGACGCGCTTCGGCTAGCTCACCCTGGCGCAGCAGCACCGGCAGCGCCCAGCTCAAGGTGTCGCCGAGGCTGTGCTGGTAATACTGGGAAGTCCACAGGCACAGCTTGAACAGCGCGGGCGGCAGCGGCGGGGTGGCGTCGAGCAGGGCCAGGGCCGGCTTGAGTTTCTCGGCCGGCACTTCGCTGGTGTTGGTGACTTCCACCAGGATGCCGATCATCTCGCGCCGGCCGAACGGTACCCGCAGGCGCATGCCGGGGTGCAGCTGGCTGCGCAGGACGCCGGCCGGAGCGCGGTAGTCGAACAGGCGGCGCAGCGGCGAAGGCAGGGCGAGGCGCAGAATGGCGTCGGGCACGCGGGAGATCTCGATAAGCAAAGAAGGGTGATGCATGACCTGTGGGAGCAAGCCTGCTCGCTCCCACATTGGAGTGTGCTCAAGGGTCGGGAGCCTAGCAGACGGTCGGTAGAAGCGACAGCTTGCGTGATCAGGATTGTCTGGTAGAATCCGCGGCCTAATTACGTGCGGTATTCAACAATAGTGTTGGGTGGCGGCACGCTAGCCTGAGGAAGACACCATGAAAGCTGATATCCATCCAGAATACCCAGCAGTTGCTGTTACCTGCAGCTGCGGCAACAAGTTCGAAACCCGTTCGACCTTCGGCAAAGCCATGGCGATCGACGTTTGCAACGAATGCCACCCGTTCTACACCGGTAAGCAGAAGACTCTGGACACCGGTGGTCGCGTACAGAAGTTCGCCGACCGTTTCGGTGCTTTCGGCGCGAAAAAGGCCTAAGGCCGATCAACTTGGGAAGCCGCCACGGTTTTTCCATGCTGATGAAGAAGGCGTCCCTTGCGGGCGCCTTTTTTATGTCCGCGATTTGGCTGCCTGGCGCCGAGGCCTTTTGCCCGGCGCCAAGCGGCCTGACGCCTGTTGCGGTGCAGCGGGTGGTGGACGGCGACACCCTGCGCCTGAGCGATGGTCGCAATGTGCGCATGATCGGCTTGAACACGCCGGAGCTGGGCAAAAAGGGCCGTTCCGACGAACCGTTCGCCGTGGCCGCGCGCAAACGCCTCGAAGCCTTGGTGGCGGCGAGTGACGGGCGGGTCGGGTTGGTGCCTGGCAAAGAAGGCAAGGATCATTACGGCCGCACCCTGGCCCATGTCTACGGGGTGGATGGTGCCAACCTGGAAGCGCAGATGCTCGCTGAAGGCCTGGGTTTTCTGGTGGCCGTGGCACCGAATGTCGATCTGGTCGACTGTCAGCAAGCCGCAGAGCGCAACGCTCGACAGGCCGGGTTGGGTGTCTGGCGCCAGTCGCCTGTACTGAAAGCGGATCAGATCAGCGCTTCCGGTTTTGCCGTGCTCAGCGGTCGTGTAAGCAAGGTGCAACGCAATCGCGGCGGAGTTTGGATCGAGTTGCAGGACTCGGTTGTATTGCGCGTTGCACCCAATCTGCTGGCGCGTTTCGATGTGAGTTCGCTGGAAAGCCTCAAGGGCAAGCAGGTCGAGGCGCGTGGCTGGGTGCTGGATCGCTCGCGCAAAGGCGGTCTCAAGGAAGGTCAGGCGCGCTGGATGTTGCCCTTGACCGACCCGGCGATGCTTCAAGCGGAACCGTGATAAAAAATTGTAGACATTTTTTCTGTCGATTGTGAACAGTCAAGCCCTTGTGTGCCGTGGCTCTTGGCCCAAAGTCGTAGGGCAGGGCGCTTGACAGGGGTGACCAGTCAGTCTTGTGGGGACTTTGCGAGGCGCGTATCCTCGCTGACCAGTCTGTCCAACAGTAAAAGCGGAATGCCAAAATGTCTGATCTGAAAACTGCCGCTCTCGAATATCACGCCAATCCTCGTCCAGGGAAGCTGAGTGTCGAGCTCACCAAGGCCACTGCTACCGCTCGCGACCTGTCGCTGGCCTACAGCCCGGGCGTAGCCGAACCAGTACGCGAGATCGCCCGCGATCCTGAACTGGCCTACAAGTACACCGGCAAAGGCAACCTGGTTGCAGTCATTTCCGATGGCACCGCGATTCTCGGCCTGGGTAACCTTGGCCCATTGGCTTCCAAGCCAGTGATGGAAGGTAAAGGCGTACTGTTCAAGCGCTTCGCCGGCATCGACGTTTTCGACATCGAAGTCGACTCCGAAAGCCCGCAGGCCTTCATCGACACCGTCAAGCGCATCTCCATCACCTTCGGTGGCATCAACCTGGAAGACATCAAGGCACCAGAGTGCTTTGAAATCGAACGCGCCCTGATCGAGCAGTGCGATATTCCGGTATTCCACGATGACCAGCACGGCACCGCTATCGTGACCGCCGCCGGCATGATCAACGCCCTGGAAATCGCTGGCAAAACCCTGTCGCAAGCCAAGATCGTCTGCCTGGGTGCCGGCGCTGCCGCCATCTCCTGCATGAAGTTGCTGGTGAGCATGGGCGCCAACATCGAAAACATCTACATGGTCGACCGTACCGGTGTGATCCACTCCGGCCGTGACGACCTGAACCAGTACAAGGCTGTGTTCGCTCACGCGACCGACAAGCGCACCCTGGCTGACGCCCTGCAAGGCGCTGACGTGTTCGTAGGCCTGTCCGGCCCGAACCTGCTGAGCCCTGAAGGCCTGCTGTCCATGGCGGCCAACCCGATCGTGTTCGCGTGCTCCAACCCTGATCCGGAAATCTCCCCGGAGCTGGCACACGCTACCCGTAGCGACGTGATCATGGCCACCGGTCGTTCCGACTACCCGAACCAGGTCAACAACGTACTGGGCTTCCCGTTCATCTTCCGTGGTGCCCTGGACGTTCGCGCCAAGCGCATCAACGAAGAAATGAAAGTGGCGGCGGCCAACGCCCTGCGTGAGCTGGCCAAGCTGCCAGTGCCTCAGGAAGTGTGCGACGCCTATGGCGGCATCAAGCTGGAATTCGGTCGCGAGTACATCATTCCGAAGCCAATGGATGCCCGTCTGATCACCCTGATCTCCGATGCCGTGGCCAAAGCCGCCATCGAGACCGGTGTGGCGACCCTGCCGTATCCGAAGAACTACCCGCTGAAAAGCGTGGATGACGTGTTCAACGGCTAAGCCGTTGTAGCGCTTCAACCAAAAGCCCCGGCTCGTTAGAGTCGGGGCTTTTTATTGCCTGTTGCCTTTGTGTTGTCTGTCCGATCGCCATCGCGAGCAGGCTCGCTCCCACAGGGGTACGCGTTCCATTGTGGGAGCGAGCCTGCTCGCGAAAGCGATCTGACAGGAAACCCGGATACAAAAAAAGCCCCGCCTTCCAGAAGAAGAGCGGGGCTTTTAGTTGATGCCGTGATCAGAACAAATCGATCGGTGCCTGTTCATCCGCTGGCAACGGACTGCCCGGTACCGTGCCATTGCCGATCTCGTTGACCGACGGTGGCGTGTCTTCGGCCTTGAACAGCTCGAAGTAGGCGCCTGGCGTGCCCGGGCTGGCCGCGCGGCCGCTGACCGGATCGACGCGCAGGCTGAGGATGCCTTCCGGCTCCGGCTGCGTATGCGGCGGTTTGCCTTTGAGCGCCGGGCCCATGTAGTTCATCCAGATCGGCAGTGCGACGGTGCCGCCGAATTCCTTGCGACCCAGGCTTTCCGGTTGATCGAAACCGGTCCACACGGTCGTCACGTAATCGGCGTTGTAGCCGGAGAACCAGGCGTCCTTGGATTCGTTGGTCGTACCGGTCTTGCCGGCAATGTCGGGGCGGCCCAGGGCCAGTGCGCGGCGACCGGTGCCGAGCTTGATCACGTCCTCGAGCATGCTGTTGAGGATGTACGTGGTGCGCCCGTCAATGATGCGTTCGGCCACCGCGGGTGCCTGTGGCGTCGGCGTGGCGCCCGGGGCTTCGCCCGGCGTTGCGTTGACCGTGAAGGCTTGGGCAGTTGGCGCAGCAATGCCATCGCTGGCCGCGCCACCCTGAGGCACGCTCGGCGGGTTGGCGACGAACAGGGTGTCGCCGTTGCGGCTTTCGATCTTGTCGATGATGTACGGGGTGATCTTGTAGCCGCCGTTGGCGAAGGCGCTCCAGCCAGTGGCGATTTCCATGGGCGTCAGGGTCGCGGTGCCCAGTGCCAGGGACAGGTTGGGTGGCAGGTCCTGCTTGTTGAAGCCGAAACGCGTGATGTAGTCGATGGTCTTGCCCACACCCATCGCTTGCAGCAAGCGGATGGACACCAGGTTGCGCGACTTGTACAGCGCTTCACGCAGGCGAATCGGACCAAGGAAGGTGTTGGTGTCGTTCTTCGGACGCCAGACCTTGTCCAGGTACTCGTCGACGAACACGATCGGTGCGTCGTTCACCAGGCTGGAGGCGGTGTAGCCGCTATCCAGTGCAGCGCTGTAGACGAACGGTTTGAAGCTCGAACCCGGCTGGCGCTTGGCCTGCAACGCGCGGTTGTAGTTGCTCTGTTCGAAGGCGAAACCGCCGACCAGCGAACGAATGGCACCGTTCTGCGGGTCCAGGGAAACCAGTGCGCCCTGGGCCTGCGGGATCTGGCTGAACTTCAGCGAGTTGTCCGGCTGGCGCTGCACGCGAATCAGATCGCCGACCTGGGCCACGTCCGACGGTTGTTTCGGGTTGGCGCCCATGCTGTTGGTATTCAGGAACGGCCGGGCCCATTTCATGGTGTCCCAGCTCACGTGTTCCTGACCGGTGCGGGTCAGCACTTGCAGGCCGTTCTTGTCGACCTGGGTCACGATGGCCGGTTCCAGGCTGCTGATGGTGCGTTGTTTGGTCAGCTCGGTTGCCCAGGCTTCGCGAGTCTTGCCCGGCAGGCGCGACTCGGGGCCGCGATAGCCGTGGCGCTGATCGTAGGTCATCAGGCCTTCGTGGACTGCGGTGTTGGCCAGTTCCTGGAGGTCGCTCGGCACCGTGGTGGTGACGCGGAAGCCTTCGGTGTACGCGTCGCTGCCATAGCGTCCGACCATCTCGGCGCGGGCCATTTCGGCGATGTACGGGGCGTTCACTTCCGGAGTCGGCACGTGATAGCTGGCGTTGAGCGGCTCGTTGACCGCCGCGGTGTAGTCGGCCTCGCTGATTTTTCCGAGCTTGTACATGCGCCCCAGGATCCAGTCGCGACGCTCCTTGCTGCGCGCCGGGTTGGCCAGCGGGTTGAAGCGCGACGGCGCCTTGGGCAGGCCGGCAATCATCGCCATCTGCGCCAGGCTGACATCACGGATCGATTTGCCGTAATAGACCTGCGCCGCCGCCTCGATACCGTAGGCGCGGTTGCCCAGATAGATCTTGTTGACGTACAGCTCGAGGATCTCGTCCTTGGTCAGCTGTCGTTCGATCTGCAGGGCCAGCAGGATCTCGGTGGTCTTGCGCGAAAAGCTGCGTTCGCTGGTCAGGAAGAAGTTCTTCGCCACCTGCATGGTGATCGTGCTGCCGCCGGACTGGATGTGTCCGCTTTTGACCAGCTGGGTCGCGGCACGCATCAGGCTGCTCGGATCGACACCATAGTGGTTGGCGAAATTGTCGTCTTCAGCACTTAGTAACGCATTGATGAAATTGGGGGGAATGTCGGCGAAACGGATCGGAGTACGGCGCATTTCGCCGAATTCTGCGATCAACTTGTTATCGCTGCTGTAGACCCGCAATGGAATCTGCAACTGGATGCTTCTCAGCGCCTCCACGGACGGCAGCCCGGGACTAAGGTAGAGGTACGCCCCGCTCAGACCCAGAAGGAGTCCGCAGAAAACCGCGACGATGGACCAACCGAAAAACTTCAGCAGACGAATCAAGGCTTTTGGACATCCAGGACAAAAATGAATTGGGCAACAGGGTTCGGGCTAAATGAGAACGACCCGCGCTTGAGCAAATGCGGAAAAAAAACGCTGGGCATTATAAGCATTTTTCTGATCGGGAGC
Source organism: Pseudomonas sp. 18173 (assembly GCF_050432945.1). NCBI lineage: Bacteria > Pseudomonadati > Pseudomonadota > Gammaproteobacteria > Pseudomonadales > Pseudomonadaceae > Pseudomonas > Pseudomonas sp. 18173. The sequence goes on along the minus strand of NZ_JBKFTN010000003.1, from coordinate 319,659 downwards.
GTGGTTGGCGCTGCTGTCAAGACGGGCGGATTGAACGCAATGGACATTGCAGAGTCCGTAACTCACGGAAAGTCATAGGGAATTGGTAGTGCCAGGACTCTTCAACAAAAAATCCAGTACGCTCCTGGGAATCGACATCAGCTCCACCTCGGTGAAGCTTCTGGAGTTGAGCCGTCAGGGCGAGCGCTACCGGGTCGAAGCCTATGCGGTCGAGCCCTTGCCGGTCGGCGCTGTGATCGAGAAAAACATCGCTGAGCTCGAAGGCGTGGGGCTGGCCCTCACTCGCGCGCTGGCCAGGTCCAGGACCGGCCTCAAGAACGTGGCCGTGGCCGTGGCAGGCTCGGCGGTGATCACCAAGATCATCGAGATGGATGCCGGGCTTTGCGAAGACGAGATGGAAAGTCAGCTGAAGATCGAGGCTGATCAGTACATTCCCTATCCTCTGGATGAAGTTGCGATCGACTTTGAAGTCCAGGGCACCTCCGCGCGCAATCCGGAACGTGTCAACGTGCTGCTCGCCGCTTGCCGCAAGGAAAACGTCGAAGTCCGCGAGGCCGCCCTGACGCTGGCGGGGCTGACCGCCCGCGTGGTCGATGTCGAGGCCTACGCGCTGGAGCGCTCATTCGGGCTGCTGGCCAGTCGGCTCGCGGGCCCGGGGGAGCATTTGACGGTCGCAGTGGTGGATATCGGCGCCACCATGACCACCCTGAGCGTGCTGTACGACGGGCGGATTATCTATACCCGCGAACAACTGTTCGGCGGTCGGCAGCTGACTGAGGAAATCCAGCGTCGTTATGGCCAGACGCTCGAGCAGGCGGGCCTGGCGCAAAAGAAGGGCGGCCTGCCGGGTGACTATGCCGGCGAGGTCTTGCAGCCATTTCGAGAGGCACTGGTGCAGCAGGTGTCGCGCTCGTTGCAGTTCTTCTTTGCGTCCGGCCAGTACAACACCGTCGACCATATCCTGCTGGCCGGCGGTACCGCGTCGGTCCCGGGGCTGGACCGTTTGGTCGAGCAGCAACTGGGCACGCCGACCCAGGTCGCGAATCCTTTTTCCGAAATGGGCCTGGGCAGCAAGGTCAACGGTATTGCACTGGCGAGTGATGCCCCGGCATTGATGATCGCCTGTGGTCTTGCCCTCAGGAGCTTTGACTGATGGCGCGGATCAACCTTCTGCCTTGGCGCGAGGAGCGGCGTGAAGCGCGCCGCAAGCGCTTCCTGCTGGTCCTGGTGGCGGTGATGGTGGGCACGATGGGCGCGGTGCTGGTCGCCAACCAGGCGATCAGCGGTGCCATCGACGGGCAAATTACCCGTAATGAATACATCGGCAAGCAAATCGCCCTGGTCGATGAGCGGATCACACAGATCAATGAACTCAAGGCACGCCGTCAGCAATTGGTCGAGCGCATGCGCACCATCCGGGACCTGCAAGGCAATCGCCAAATCAGCGGGCGCGTGTTTGATCAGTTGGTGCGAGCCCTGCCCGACGGCGTGTATTTCACCGAAGTGAAAATGACCGGAAAGACCTTGTCCATCACCGGTGCTGCGCAATCCAACAACCGTGTTTCAGACCTGATGCGCAATCTCGAGGCATCAGACTGGTTCGATGCGCCGAGCCTGACCGAAGTCAAGGCCACGACTGCCGGTCAGGCGGAGCCGGCCAACGTCTTCCGGTTGACCGTACGCCAGACTCGACCCGCAGCACCGGAGGAGAGCCAATGAGGCTATCCAAATGGTTCGAAGGCCTGCGCAGGATCGACATCAATGATCTGGATACCGGCAACATGGGTTCCTGGCCGCCGGTGATCAAGTTCCTGGTGGCCGGATTACTCATGCTGCTGATGCTGGCCCTGGGCTACAACTTTTCCACTCGCGACCTTGTGAGCCAGCTCGATCTCAAGCGCGAGGAAGAGTCGACACTCAAGGAGCAATTCGCCGGCAAAGCCCGCATGGCGGCGAACCTGGACCTCTACACCCGGCAATTGAAGGAGATGGAGAACTCCTTTGGCGCGCTGTTGCGGCAACTGCCCGGCGATACCGAAGTGCCCGGCTTGCTGGAAGACATCACGCGTACCGGCCTGGGCAGCGGCCTGGAGTTCGAGGAAATCAAGCTGCTGCCGGAGGTCGCCCAGCCGTTCTACATCGAGCTGCCGATCCAGATCACCGTCACCGGGGATTACCACGCTCTGGCCACCTTTGTCAGTGGTGTGGCCGGGTTGCCGCGAATCGTCACCTTGCACGATTTCGACCTTGCCCCCGTCAGCCCCGAGGGCGGTTCGAAACTGCGCTTGAGCATCCTCGCCAGGACCTATCGCTACAACGACAAGGGGTCGCATCAATGAGTCCGATACGTTGTTTTTCGGCGGTTGTGTTGCTGTCTGCCCTGGCCGGTTGTGGTGCCGGCGATGACTACAGCGATCTGGACGCGTACATGAACGAAATGCGCCTGGCTGGGCCGGGCCGGATTGAACCAACGCCGCAATTCCGGTCTTACCCGACATTCACTTACAACGCGGCGAATCTGCGCAGCCCGTTTTCACCGCAGATCAGCATTGATCCGGCAGCCCGGCGGCGAAGTTCCAGCAATGTCAAACCTGACCCTGGCCGGGTCAGGCAATACCTCGAAGGTTTCAATATCGAGCAGTTTGAAATGGTCGGCACCCTTTCCAATGCAACGGGCTCCTTTGCCCTGCTGCGCGGAGCGGGTGGGGTGCACCGGCTGAAAGTCGGCGATTACCTGGGGCGTAACGACGGACGGATCGTTGCGATCAATGGCTCGCAAGTCGAGGTGGTTGAAATTGTCCCTGATGGTCAGGGCGCGTGGCTGGAGCGTCCCCGGATCATCCTTTTGAAAGAGCACTCATAGTGGAACTCGAATAATGAACAGGATTTTCTCAACCTTCGGCCTTTCGCTATGGATAGCGTTGCTGTCGCCGATGGTACAAGCGGCCAATCTCAAGGCGCTGGATGTCGCTGCGCTGCCGGGAGACCGCATCGAGTTGAAGTTGTCGTTCGATGAGCCACCCCCGGTGCCCCACGGTTACACGACAGAGTCACCGGCGCGGATTGCGCTGGATTTGCCGGGTGTCGCCAATAAACTGACCAGCAAGACCCGCGATCTCGGCAGTGGAAATGCCCGCAGTGCAACGGTGGTGGAAGCCGGGGACCGCACGCGATTGATCATCAACCTGGCCCGGCCGGCCCCGTACGACTCGCGAATTGAAGGTAACAATTTGCTGGTGGTTGTCGGGCAGGGTGTCAAATCGTCGACCTCCAGGCCGACGGCCCCGGCCATGCCGGTTCCGGCACGAGCCGCTGTAACGACAGGCAAGGCCATTCGGGGTGTGGATTTTCAGCGAGGCACGCAGGGCGAAGGCAATGTGGTGATCGACCTGTCGGACCCGGCGATGGCGCCCGACATACAAGAGCGCGAGGGCAAGATCATCGTTGGTTTTGCCAAAACCCGATTGCCCGAGCCATTGCGCGTGCGACTGGATGTGAAGGATTTCGCCACGCCGGTGCAGTTCGTCAATGCCAGTGCGAGCGGTGATCGAGCCACTATCAGCATTGAGCCGGGTGGCAGGTTCGATTACTCGACCTACCAGACAGACAGCAAGCTCACGATCAGCGTTCGCCCGGCGACGGTCGACGAGCTGCAAAAGCGCAATGCCGGGCAGCAGGCCTACAGCGGCGAGAAGCTTTCGCTGAATTTCCAGGACATCGATGTGCGTTCGGTGCTGCAACTGATCGCCGATTTCACCAACCTCAATCTGGTGGCCAGTGACACGGTGCAAGGTGGCATCACGCTGCGCCTGCAGAACGTGCCGTGGGATCAGGCGCTGGATCTGGTGTTGAAAACAAAGGGCCTGGACAAGCGCAAGGTCGGCAATGTCCTGCTGGTGGCGCCGGCCGATGAAATTGCTGCCCGTGAGCGCCAGGAGCTGGAATCACAGAAGCAGATTGCCGATCTGGCGCCGTTGCGTCGGGAACTGTTGCAGGTGAATTACGCCAAGGCGGCGGACATCGCCAAGCTCTTCCAGTCGGTGACCAGTGCCGAAGCGAAACCCGACGAACGGGGGTCGATCACCGTCGATGAGCGCACCAACAACATCATTGCCTACCAGGCCCAGGATCGGCTCGACGAGCTGCGCAGGATCGTCGCACAGCTGGATATCCCCGTGCGCCAGGTGATGATCGAGGCGCGGATCGTCGAAGCCAACGTCGACTACGACAAAAGCCTCGGGGTGCGCTGGGGTGGTTCGATCCAGAACAGGGGCAACTGGAACACCTCCGGCGTCAGCAACGGGGTCAACGGTTCGTCGACCATTGGCACGCCCGGCAGTACCAGTACCAATTCACCGTTCGTCGACATGGGCGCGGCCAATAACACCTCGGGAATCGGCATCGCGTTCATCACCGATAACGTCTTGCTGGACCTGGAGCTGACGGCGATGGAAAAAACCGGCAATGGGGAAGTCGTCTCGCAACCCAAGGTGGTCACGTCCGACAAGGAGACCGCCAAAATCCTCAAGGGCACCGAGATTCCCTATCAGGAAGCCAGTTCCAGTGGCGCCACTTCCGTGTCGTTCAAGGAGGCTTCGCTGTCGCTGGAAGTGACGCCGCAGATCACACCCGACAACCGGATCATCATGGAGGTCAAGGTGACCAAGGACGAGCCGGACTACCTGAACAAGGTCCAGGATGTACCGCCCATCAAGAAAAACGAGGTCAACGCCAAGGTCCTGGTCAACGATGGCGAGACCATCGTCATTGGCGGCGTTTTCTCAAATACTCAAAGCAAGGTCGTAGATAAGGTGCCATTTCTTGGCGATGTGCCGTATCTTGGCCGCCTTTTCCGGCGTGATGTGGTTTCGGAGAAAAAATCCGAGCTGTTGGTATTCCTCACTCCGCGTATCATGAATAACCAGGCGATTGCTGTGAGTCATTGATTCTGTGCGAAATTTGATTCTTGTTGGACCGATGGGGGCTGGAAAAAGCACCATCGGCCGGTTGCTGGCCAAAGAGCTGCGCCTGCCATTCAAAGATTCCGATAAGGAAATTGAATTGCGCACGGGCGCCAATATCCCTTGGATCTTCGATAAAGAAGGCGAACCGGGCTTTCGTGATCGCGAGCAGGCAATGATTGCCGAGCTGTGCGATTACGACGGTGTGGTGCTGGCGACAGGTGGGGGCGCGGTCATGCGCGAAGCCAATCGTCGGGCACTGCATGCCGGTGGGCGGGTGGTTTATCTGCATGCCTCGGTCGAGCAGCAGGTCGGCCGCACGGCCCGCGACCGCAATCGGCCATTGCTGCGTACTGCCGATCCGGCCAAGACCCTTCGGGATCTGTTGGCGATCCGCGATCCGCTTTATCGGGAAATTGCCGACCTGGTGGTCGAAACCGATGAGCGGCCGCCACGAATGGTCGTACTCGACATTCTGGAGCGCCTGCAGCAGCTGCCACCCCGTTAAAGCGCCGCGCGAAATGCGCTATCCTCGGCGTCCCGCCATGACCGCTCAAGGTTGTGGCGGATGGCTACCGAACGGCGTCACACCAGCAGAGGCCGTGGATATTCGTTAACTCAGGGCAGGACGCCTGATTCATCTTCACTGTGGGGACACATGCAGACACTCAAGGTCGATCTAGGCGAGCGCAGCTACCCGATTCATATTGGCGAAGGTTTGTTGGATCAGCCCGAGTTGCTGGCCCCGCACATTCGCGGACGGCAAGTAGCGATCATCTCCAACGAGACTGTTGCGCCGCTCTATCTCGAGCGTCTGACCCGCAGCCTGGCGCAGTTCTCGGTGATTTCCGTGGTGCTGCCCGACGGCGAAGCCTTCAAGACCTGGGAAACCCTGCAACTGATTTTCGATGGCCTGCTGACCGCCCGGCATGATCGTCGCACCACGGTGATCGCCCTCGGTGGCGGTGTGATCGGTGACATGGCCGGCTTTGCCGCCGCCTGCTACCAGCGTGGCGTCGATTTCATCCAGGTTCCGACCACGCTGCTGTCGCAAGTCGACTCTTCGGTGGGCGGCAAGACCGGGATCAACCATCCGCTGGGCAAGAACATGGTCGGCGCCTTCTATCAGCCGAACGTGGTGCTGATCGATACCGCCAGCCTCAATACCCTGCCTGCGCGCGAACTGTCCGCCGGACTGGCCGAAGTCATCAAGTACGGGCTGATCTGTGATGAGCCGTTCCTGACCTGGCTCGAAGACAACGTCGACCGTCTGCGCAACCTGGATCAGCAAGCCCTGACCTATGCCATCGAGCGCTCCTGTGCGGCCAAGGCGGCGGTGGTCGGTGCCGATGAGAAGGAGACGGGCGTGCGTGCCACGCTGAACCTGGGCCACACTTTTGGCCACGCCATCGAAACCCACATGGGCTATGGTGTGTGGCTTCATGGTGAGGCGGTGGCTGCTGGCACCGTAATGGCGCTGGAAATGTCCACGCGACTGGGCTGGATCGGCGAGCAGGAACGCGATCGCGGCATTCGACTGTTCCAGCGAGCGGGGCTGCCGGTCATTCCGCCGGAAGAAATGACAGAAGCCGATTTCCTCGAACACATGTCCATTGATAAAAAAGTGATCGACGGTCGTTTGCGCCTGGTGCTGCTGCGCCGCATGGGTGAAGCGGTGGTGACCGACGATTATCCGAAAGAGGTTCTACAGGCCACGCTGGGGGCAGACTACCGCGCCCTGGCTCAGCTTAAAGGTTAATAAGAACACGATGACTAGTTTGCATGCCGACGAGGCTTTCCTCGGCCATTACCAGTTGAGTCATGACCCTTTTGCTCCACGGGTGCCTGGCTTCAAATTTTTCCCGGCCCAGCGCAAGCCCGTGCTGGGACAATTGCATCACCTGGCCCGTTACAGTCAGTTGCTGCTGGTGGTCACCGGTCCAGAGGGCAGTGGCAAGACCCTGTTGCGTCAGGCCCTGGTCGCCAGCACCAACAAGCAATCGGTACAGAGTGTGGTGGTTTCTGCCCGCGGTGCCGGCGATGCGGCCGGGGTATTGCGTCAGGTGGCCCAGGCGCTGAACGTCGGCCAGGCTGATGCCGACGCCATTCTGGCGCAAGTGGTGCAGCTTGCGCTGACCGGGCAGGAAGTCTATCTGCTGGTCGATGACGCCGAACAACTCGACGAGTCCGCCCTTGAGGCGCTGATGATCCTGGCTGCCGGCGCGCCTGAAGGCCGCCCGCATGTGTTCCTGTTCGGTGAATCCTCGATGATTGCCCAGCTCGAGGCTTTGCACCTCGAGGAAGAGCGCTTCCATGTCATCGAACTGCAACCCTACACCGAGGAAGAAACCCGCGAATATCTGGAGCAGCGGCTTGAAGGCGCCGGTCGCGGTATCGAACTTTTCACCGCAGATCAGATCTCTGATATTCACGAAAGCTCCGAAGGTTGGCCTGGCAGCATCAACCAGGTGGCCCGCGATGCAATGATCGAAGCCATGATCGCCAGCCGCACAGCGGTCAAGCGTCCAAAAATGGGGTTCAATATGCCGAAGAAACACGTATTGGCGATTTCCGCTGTTGTCGTGGTCGCGGTAGCTGCCGCCTGGTTGATACCGGGTCGCAACAAGGCGCCGACCACGGGTGCACCGGCCAACGAGCAGGCGCAGCTGCCGCTCGGTCAGGGTAAGCCGACAGCGAATGGCGGTGCTCCGGCCGTCGAATTCGCCGGCAACACGCAACCGATGCCGTTGCCGTTGGTCGGTAACTCGCAACCGGTCATGCGTGGCCCGCTGGCTGAAGCCGCGGGCGGCATCACCGAGGGTGACGATGGCGTGCCGGTCGAGGGTTCCAGCGCTACGCCGCCGACCGTTACCACCACGGCACCACCTGTGGGCGTTCCTGCCGGCCCTGCGCCGACGCCAGCCGCCAAGCCGGCCCCTGCGCCGACTCAGGTCGCGACCGCCAAGCCAGCGCCTGTTCCAGCGCCTGCTCCAGTGGCTAAACCTGCACCGGCGCCGGCCAAGCCAGTCGTTGCTGCCAAGCCTGCCGAGAAACCGGCTCCGGTGGCCAAGGCGGCTGGTGGCACCTGGTACGCAGGTCAGGCGCCGAACAACTACGTGGTGCAGATTCTCGGCACCAGCTCCGAAGCGACCGCGCAAAACTTCGTCAAGGAGCAGGGCGGCGAGTACCGTTATTTCAAGAAAGTCCTTAATGGCAAGCCGCTCTACGTGATCACCTACGGCAACTTCGCCAATCGTGATGCAGCCGTTTCCGCCATCAAGGCCTTGCCAGCGAAGGTTCAGGCTGGTAAACCTTGGCCTCGCACTGTCGCCAGCGTCCAACAGGAACTGGCAACAACTCGCTGAAGATTCGGCGGCCTTACCCAGGCCGCCTCTCCAAGCACCTCAAAATTTCTACAAGTGCGCGCCGTCTCTACAGACTGCGTGCCTTGTGGTGTCTGCGTCACAGTAGTCTTTGAGTCGTTGCGGTCAAAACTAAAAAAGTTTTGACTAGCACAGCAGATCGCTTTAAACCTTTCACAAATGCGACATAGATTTGCGACATTTCGTCGTCAAATTTGTGAGGCGAAGTGTCGGTGTGTACAATGACCTCCCTTTTGCCCCCGCAAAGCTGGCGTACGTTCGGCGCGGATGGCAAGTGGTTGAATTGAAAAGAAATTTGCCTCGATCAGAGGCAGCCTGGTGAGAAAGTGTCTATGAAAGCAGGTCTGTACCAACCAGATGAATTCAAGGATAACTGCGGTTTCGGCCTGATAGCCCATATGCAGGGCGAGCCCAGTCATACCCTTTTGCAAACGGCCATCGAGGCCCTGACCTGCATGACCCACCGCGGTGGGATTAATGCCGACGGCAAGACCGGTGACGGTTGCGGTCTGCTGATTCAAAAACCGGACGTGTTCCTGCGAGCCATCGCCCAGGAAACCTTCGGCGTCGAACTGCCCAAGCAATACGCTGTAGGCATGGTCTTCTTCAACCAGGACCCGGTCAAAGCCGAAGCCGCTCGCGAAAACATGAACCGCGAGATCCTGGCCGCCGGCCTGCAGCTGGTCGGCTGGCGCAAAGTGCCGATCGACACCAGCGTCCTCGGCCGCCTGGCCCTTGAGCGCCTGCCGCAGATCGAGCAAGTGTTCATCGGCGGTGAAGGCCTGAGCGATCAGGACATGGCCGTCAAGCTGTTCACCTCCCGTCGTCGCTCGTCCGTGGCCAACGCCGCCGACGTCGATCACTACGTGTGCAGCTTTTCGCACAAGACCATCATTTACAAAGGCCTGATGATGCCGGCGGATTTGACCGCCTTCTATCCGGACCTGAGCGATGAGCGCCTGCAAACTTCGATTTGCGTGTTCCACCAGCGCTTCTCCACCAACACCCTGCCGAAATGGCCGCTGGCCCAACCGTTCCGCTTCCTGGCGCACAACGGCGAGATCAACACCATCACCGGCAACCGCAACTGGGCCGTGGCCCGTCGCACCAAGTTCACCAACGACTTGATGGACCTGGAAGAACTCGGCCCGCTGGTCAACCGCGTCGGTTCCGACTCCTCGAGCATGGACAACATGCTCGAGCTGATGGTCACCGGCGGCATCGACCTGTTCCGTGGCGTGCGGATGATCATTCCGCCAGCGTGGCAGAACGTCGAGACCATGGACCCGGACCTGCGTGCGTTCTACGAGTACAACTCGATGCACATGGAGCCGTGGGACGGCCCGGCTGGTGTGGTCATGACCGACGGTCGCTACGCGGTGTGCCTGCTCGACCGTAACGGTCTGCGCCCGGCGCGTTGGGTCACCACCAAGAACGGCTTCATCACCCTGGCCTCGGAAATCGGTGTCTGGAACTACCAGCCTGAAGACGTGATCGCCAAGGGTCGTGTCGGCCCTGGCCAGATCTTTGCCGTGGACACCGAAACCGGTCAGATCCTCGACACCGACGCCATCGACAACCGTTTGAAGTCCCGTCATCCGTACAAGCAATGGCTGCGCAAGAATGCCCTGCGCATCCAGGCGACCATGGAAGACAACGACCACGGTTCGGCGTTCTACGACGTCGACCAGCTCAAGCAATACATGAAGATGTACCAGGTCACGTTCGAAGAGCGCGACCAGGTGCTGCGTCCGCTCGGCGAGCAAGGCTACGAAGCCGTGGGTTCGATGGGCGACGATACGCCGATGGCCGTGCTGTCCCAGCGCGTGCGCACGCCGTACGACTATTTCCGCCAGCAGTTCGCGCAGGTCACCAACCCGCCGATCGACCCGCTGCGCGAAGCCATCGTCATGTCGCTGGAAATCTGCCTCGGTGCCGAGCGCAACATCTTCCAGGAGTCGCCGGAACACGCTTCGCGCGTGATCCTCAGCTCGCCGGTCATTTCCCCGGCCAAGTGGCGCTCGCTGATGAACCTCGATCGTCCGGGCTTCGAACGCGCGATCATCGACCTCAACTACGACGAAAGCGTCGGCCTGGAAGCGGCGATCCGCAATGTTGCCGATCAGGCTGAAGAAGCCGTGCGCGCCGGTCGTACCCAGGTTGTGCTGAGTGACCGTCACATCGCCCCGGGCAAGTTGCCGATCCACGCCTCCCTGGCGACCGGTGCGGTGCACCACCGCCTGACCGAGAAAGGCCTGCGCTGCGACTCCAACATCCTGGTGGAAACCGCCACCGCGCGCGATCCGCATCACTTCGCCGTGTTGATCGGTTTCGGCGCCTCTGCCGTCTATCCGTTCCTGGCTTATGAAGTGCTGGGCGACCTGATCCGTACCGGTGAAGTGCTGGGTGACCTCTACGAGGTGTTCAAGAACTACCGTAAAGGCATCACCAAGGGCCTGCTCAAGATCCTCTCGAAGATGGGCATCTCGACCATCACTTCGTACCGTGGTGCACAGTTGTTCGAAGCCATCGGCCTGTCCGAGGAAGTCTGCAACCTGAGCTTCAAGGGCGTGCCGAGCCGCATCAAGGGTGCGCGTTTCGTCGACATCGAAGCCGAGCAGAAAGCGCTGGCCACCGAAGCCTGGAGTCCGCGCAAGCCGATCCAGCAGGGCGGTCTGCTGAAGTTCGTCCACGGTGGCGAGTACCACGCCTACAACCCGGACGTGGTCAACACCCTGCAAGCCGCCGTGCAGCAGGGCGACTACAGCAAGTTCAAGGAATACACCTCGCTGGTGGACAACCGTCCGGTGTCGATGATCCGCGACCTGCTGAAAGTCAAAACCCTCGACACTCCATTGGACATGAGCGAAATCGAACCGCTGGAATCGGTGCTCAAGCGCTTCGACTCCGCCGGTATTTCGCTGGGTGCCCTGTCGCCGGAAGCTCACGAAGCCCTGGCCGAAGCCATGAACCGCCTCGGTGCGCGTTCCAACTCCGGCGAAGGCGGCGAAGACCCGGCGCGCTACGGCACCATCAAGAGCTCGAAAATCAAGCAAGTGGCCACCGGTCGTTTCGGTGTAACCCCGGAATACCTGGTCAACGCTGAAGTGCTGCAGATCAAGGTCGCCCAGGGCGCCAAGCCGGGCGAGGGTGGTCAACTGCCGGGCGGTAAAGTGAACGGGCTGATCGCCAAGCTGCGTTATGCAGTGCCGGGCGTGACCCTGATTTCGCCGCCGCCGCACCACGACATCTACTCGATCGAAGACTTGTCGCAGCTGATTTTCGACTTGAAACAAGTCAACCCGCAGGCGCTGGTCTCGGTAAAACTGGTAGCGGAAGCCGGCGTCGGCACCATCGCCGCCGGCGTGGCCAAGGCCTATGCGGACCTGATCACCATCTCCGGCTACGACGGCGGTACCGGTGCATCGCCGCTGACCTCGATCAAATACGCGGGTGCTCCGTGGGAGCTCGGCCTGGCCGAAACCCACCAGACCCTGCGCGGCAACGACTTGCGCGGCAAAGTCCGGGTACAGACCGACGGCGGCCTGAAAACCGGCCTCGACGTGATCAAGGCTGCGATCCTCGGCGCTGAAAGCTTCGGCTTCGGCACCGCGCCAATGATCGCCCTGGGCTGCAAATACCTGCGCATCTGCCACCTGAACAACTGCGCCACCGGCGTGGCGACGCAGAACGAGAAGCTGCGCAAGGATCACTACATCGGCACCGTCGATATGGTGGTGAACTTCTTCACCTACGTCGCCATCGAGACCCGTGAGTGGCTGGCCAAGCTGGGCGTGCGTTCCCTCGAAGAGCTGATCGGCCGTACCGATCTGCTGGAAGTCCTCGAAGGCCAGACCGCCAAGCAGCATCACCTGGACCTGACCCCGTTGCTCGGCAGCGACCACGTGCCGGCGGACAAACCGCAGTTCTGTGGCGTAGACCGCAACCCGCCGTTCGACAAAGGCCTGCTGGCCGAGAAAATGGTCACCATGGCCACCTCGGCGATCAACGACCTGAGCGGCGCGGAGTTCGCCCTGGACATCTGCAACTGCGACCGTTCCATCGGTGCGCGGATCTCCGGCGAAATCGCGCGCAAGCACGGCAACCAGGGCATGGCCAACGCGCCGATCACGTTCCGCTTCAAAGGCACGGCCGGGCAGAGCTTCGGCGTGTGGAACGCCGGCGGCCTGAACATGTACCTGGAAGGCGACGCCAACGACTACGTCGGCAAGGGCATGACCGGCGGCAAGCTGGTAATCGTGCCGCCCAAAGGCAGCGTCTACCGTACTCAGGACAGTGCCATCATCGGTAACACCTGCCTGTACGGCGCCACCGGCGGCAAGCTGTTCGCCGCCGGCACCGCAGGTGAGCGCTTCGCCGTGCGCAACTCCGGTGCCCACACCGTCGTGGAAGGCACTGGCGATCACTGCTGCGAGTACATGACCGGTGGTTTCGTCTGCGTCTTGGGCAAGACCGGTTACAACTTCGGCTCTGGCATGACCGGCGGTTTCGCCTACGTGCTCGACCAGGACAACTCCTTCGTTGACCGGGTCAACCACGAACTGGTGGAAATCCAGCGGATCAGCGGCGAGGCGATGGAAGCCTACCGCAGCCATTTGCAACGCGTGCTGAACGAGTACGTCGAGGAAACCGACAGCGAGTGGGGTCGTGAACTCGCCGAAAACCTCGACGATTACGTGCGCCGTTTCTGGTTGGTCAAGCCCAAGGCTGCCTCCCTGAAATCGTTGCTTTCCAGCACTCGTGCCAACCCGCAGTGATATGCGCCTGAAGAGTTTGATGAGGTTTTAAAATGGCTGAACGTCTGAATAATGACTTCCAGTTCATCGAGGTCGGGCGCAAGGATCCGAAGAAGAAACTGTTGCGTCAACGCAAGAAAGAGTTCGTGGAAATCTACGAACCGTTCAAACCCCAGCAGTCGGCCGACCAGGCCCACCGCTGCCTGGGTTGCGGCAACCCGTATTGCGAATGGAAGTGCCCGGTGCACAACTTCATTCCCAACTGGCTGAAACTGGTGGCCGAGGGCAACATCCTCCAGGCCGCCGAGCTGTCGCACCAGACCAACACCCTGCCGGAAGTCTGCGGCCGGGTGTGCCCGCAGGACCGTCTGTGCGAGGGTGCCTGCACCCTCAACGACGGCTTCGGCGCGGTGACCATCGGTTCGGTGGAGAAGTACATCACCGACACCGCGTTCGCCATGGGCTGGCGCCCGGACATGTCCAAGGTCAAGCCGACCGGCAAGCGTGTCGCGATCATCGGTGCAGGCCCGGCGGGCCTGGGCTGTGCCGACGTTTTGGTGCGCGGCGGCGTGACCCCGGTGGTGTTCGACAAGAACCCGGAAATCGGTGGTCTGCTGACCTTCGGCATCCCCGAGTTCAAGCTGGAAAAGACCGTGCTGAGCAATCGCCGCGAAGTCTTCACCGGCATGGGCATCGAATTCCGCCTCAACACCGAGGTGGGCAAGGACGTGACCATGGAGCAACTGCTTGAAGAATACGATGCCGTATTCATGGGCATGGGCACCTACACCTACATGAAGGGCGGTTTCGCCGGTGAAGACCTGCCGGGCGTATACGACGCCCTGGACTTCCTGATCGCCAACGTCAACCGCAACCTGGGCTTTGAAAAGTCGCCGGAAGATTTCGTCGACATGAAAGGCAAGAAGGTCGTGGTACTCGGCGGTGGCGACACGGCGATGGACTGCAACCGTACGTCGATTCGCCAGGGTGCCAAGTCGGTGACCTGCGCCTATCGTCGTGACGAAGCGAACATGCCGGGCTCACGCAAAGAGGTGAAGAACGCCAAGGAAGAAGGCGTGAAATTCCTCTACAACCGCCAGCCGATCGCCATTGTCGGTGAAGACAAGGTCGAAGGCGTGAAGGTGGTCGAGACCCGTCTCGGCGAACCGGACGCCCGTGGCCGTCGCAGCCCCGAGCCGATCCCGGGCTCCGAAGAGATCATCCCGGCCGACGCCGTGGTCATCGCCTTCGGTTTCCGCCCGAGCCCGGCGCCGTGGTTCGAGCAGTTCGAGATCCAGACCGACAGCCAGGGCCGCGTGGTGGCACCGGAACAAGGTCAGTACAAGCACCAGACCAGCAACCCGAAAATCTTCGCCGGTGGCGACATGGTGCGCGGGTCTGACCTGGTGGTGACGGCGATCTTCGAAGGCCGCAATGCGGCTGAAGGGATCCTGGATTACCTGGGCGTCTAACCGCGATCCCGAGCTGAAATGCAGCAAAAGTGTGGGAGCGGGCTTGCTCGCGAAGAGGGAGTGTCAGTCGACAGATTTGTTGTCTGACACACCGAATTCGCGAGCAAGCCCGCTCCCACAGTTGTTTCTCTGTGTTGCTGAAATCTGTGTATTCATTGCGACAAATTGACCCGATAGACAAAAGGCTGACCTGCATCCGTGCCTTTTGCGCCCGGCTCTGAGAAAATGCCCTCACTTTTTTTCCGGATGCCGACATGACTGCCCTGAAGAACGACCGTTTCCTGCGCGCCCTGCTCAAGCAACCCGTAGACGTCACCCCCGTGTGGATGATGCGTCAGGCCGGTCGCTACCTGCCTGAATACCGCGCCAGCCGCTCCAAGGCCGGCGACTTCATGAGCCTGTGCATGAACCCGGCGTTCGCTTGCGAAGTCACGATGCAGCCGCTCGACCGCTATCCGCAACTGGACGCGGCGATCCTCTTTTCCGACATCCTGACCATCCCCGATGCCATGGGCCAGGGCCTGTACTTCGAAACCGGCGAAGGTCCGCGCTTCAAGAAAGTCGTCAGCACCCTGGCCGACATCGAAGCCCTGCCGATTCCTGACCCGCAGAAAGACCTGGGTTACGTGATGGACGCGGTCAGCACCATCCGCCGCGAACTGAACGGCCGTGTGCCGCTGATCGGCTTCTCCGGCAGCCCGTGGACCCTGGCCACCTACATGGTCGAAGGCGGTTCGTCGAAAGACTACCGCAAGACCAAAACCATGCTCTACGACAACCCGCAAGCCCTGCACCTGCTGCTGGACAAGCTCGCGCAGACGGTCACCGGCTACCTCAACGGCCAGATCATGGCCGGTGCCCAAGCGGTGCAGATCTTCGACAGCTGGGGCGGCGCCCTCTCGGCGGCGGCGTACCAGGAGTTCTCCCTGGCCTACATGAAGAAAATCGTCAGCGGCCTGATCCGCGAGCACGAAGGTCGCAAGGTGCCGGTGATCCTGTTCACCAAGAGCGGCGGCCTGTGGTTGGAAAGCATCGCCGACGCCGGTGCTGATGCACTGGGCCTGGACTGGACCTGCGACATCGGCAGCGCCCGCGCCCGTGTCGGCGACAAGGTTGCCTTGCAAGGCAACATGGACCCGACCGTGCTCTACGCCAAACCGGAAGCCATTCGCGCTGAAGTCGGGCGCATTCTGGCCAGCTACGGCAAGGGCAGTGGCCACGTGTTCAACCTCGGCCATGGCATTACGCCGGAAGTCGACCCGGAACACGCTGGCGCCTTCCTGCGCGCGGTGCATGAGTTGTCGGCGCAGTATCACGAATAACGGTCAACGCCGTTTTCCAGAAGCCTGTCCCGCCTCGTGCCGGATGGGCTTTTTTTATGTCCAGAAAAACGGCACGGAAAAATCGTTTCATTTAGTAAGAGTGTTTTGCCTTTCTTGTCGGGAATTTGAATGCGTAGACTTTTCCCGCCATGTTCGATGATTACTCCTACATAGAACTCTTGGTCATCCCAGCAAGGTTCCAGAGACCTGCTCAGCACAACGCTGAGCAATAACGAAGCGAACATCGTCGCCTGCAAGGCGCCTTGTTTTCGATAAGCAGTCTGGAACGCATCATGAAAATTACATCTGATAAAAGAAGTGCCTTAACGGCCCGCACTTCATCGATGATCCTGTTATCGACCCTGCTGGCCTCTCAAACCGTTTCCGCCCATGGCTATCTGGAAGTGCCGCCTTCGCGCGCATTGGCTTGCCAGAAAGGCTTGAACACCAACTGCGGTGGCGCCAGGTTCGAGCCGCAGAGCGTCGGTGAAACCTTCAAAGGCTTTCCGGCCGGAGTCGGCGGTGCCCCTTTGCAGGGGCCGGTCGATGGCAAGATCGCCAGCGGCGGTCACTCGCTGTTCTCTGCCCTTGACGCACAGACAGCCACCCGTTGGCACCTGACGGAAATCAAGGATCGCAACATCGATTTCCAATGGCAGTACACCGCCGCTCACCCTGCCACCAGGCACGAGTATTTCATTACCCGCGACGGCTGGAATCCGAACGAGTCGCTCAAGCGCACCTCCTTTGAAAGCGCGCCGTTCTGCACCATTGACGGCGGCAACCAGAAGCCGGAGTCCGGCGCCAGGCACAACTGCACCATTGCGGGTGACAAGTCCGGCCATCACGTCATTCTGGCTATCTGGACCGTTGGTGATACCGATGCGGCGTTTTACAACGCGGCAGACGTGAACATCCTTGTCGAACCGGATCTGCCGGGTGGGTGGTCCCCGGTGGGCAGCATTGCGCCGGCGACTGCGTTGCTGCCGGGTGACAAGGTCAAGGCCCGAGCGTTCACCGCCAATGGCGAGAGCCCGGACTACAGCGCCTTCATCAGCATCGATAACGCTGACGAAGGCGCGCCGCCAAACTGGTCGTTCAAACTGGCAGAAAAAATCAACCGTTCCCACACCCTGATTCGCGCCGGTAAACGCGATGAGAACGGCAATGTCGAGCCGGTCAAAGGTACCAACGGCCTCTACGCACAAAAAGAAAGCGGGATAGTCCGCTATGAAGTGCAGCTGGACATGAAGGAAGACACCGCTGCGCGTATGTCGGTGGCCTCGCAGCAAGCCGAATACGTTCTGGATAAAGGCCGGGCCAAGGTCGAGTTCAGCATGATTGCGAACCGCTCGATGAATGTCGAAGCCACCTTGCTCGATCAGAACAACAAACCGGTAGGCACCACGTCGGCACAAGTGGCCAGCGGCTCCACCTGGCTGTCCATGGATGTGCGCAGCAACCCGGGCGTGCACACCCTGACCCTGGTCGGCACCACCCTGGATGGCCGCACCACACGCCAGGACACCCAGACCACCCGGATGACCGGTGAAGGCGCGGGCGTCGAATACGATTTCGTGTTCCCCGAAAATATCAACGGCTACACCGCCGGTACCAAAGTTCTGCAACCAAAGACCAACGAAGTCTTTGAGTGCAAGCCATTCCCTGAGTCGGGTTACTGCAAGCAATACAGCCCTGTCGCCAACGGATTTGAACCGGGTGTCGGTGCTCACTGGCCAATGGCGTGGGACAAGTTGTAAGCCCCCCTCTATAGCCCTTCAGGTGATTGCTGGTCGATTGCCTGAAGGCGCGACCGTTGCTCAGGTGGCCGAGGTGTTCTGCGGCAACAACGGTAACTTCGCCAGCTTCAACGCGACCAGCAACGCAATCACCAGCAGCGTGCCGATGAACAACCCGATGCCGTTCCACCCGCCCAGGTGCCAGAACACGCCACCCGCCGTACCGGCGATGCTTCCCCCGGCGTAGTAGCTGAACAGGTACAAGGACGATGCCTGGCCCTTGGCCCTGGTGGCGCGGCGGCCGATCCAGCTGCTGGCCACCGAGTGGGCGCCAAAGAAGCCGAAGGTAAAGATCAGCATGCCAATGATCACCAGCGGCAATGGCGTGAACATCGTCAGGGCGAGACCACCGATCATCAGCGCGATGGTGCTCCAGAGCACTTTGCGGCGACCGAGTTTGTCGGCCAGCGAGCCGATTTTCGCTGAGCTGTAGATGCCCGACAGGTACACCACCGACAGCAACCCGACGAAGGCCTGTTCCATGTGGTACGGCGCGGCCAGCAGGCGATAGCCGATGTAGTTGAACAGCGTGACGAACGCGCCCATCAACACAAAGGCTTCGAGGAACAGCAGCGGCAGGCCGGCGTCGCGAAAGTGCATGGTGAAACCGTCGAGCAGGCTGCGCGGGTGCAGCGAGCGGGCGCGGAAGTTGCGCGACTCCGGGAGGATTTTCCAGAACACCGCCGCGGCAATCAGGGCCAGGCCACCGATCACCAGCATCGCCGTGTGCCAGCTGACGAAGTCGATCAATACCCCGGTGATCAAGCGTCCGCTCATCCCGCCAATCGCGTTGCCACCGATGTACAAGCCCATGGCAAGGCCGATGTGCTGTGGGTGGATCTCTTCGCTCAAGTAAGTCATCGCAACCGCGGCCAGACCGCTCAACGACAATCCAATCAGCGCGCGCATCAGCAGCACACCGTGCCAGCTCGGCATCATCGCACTGGCCATGGTGCACAGCGCAGCGGCGAACAGTGCGGTCACCATCACCGGTTTACGCCCGATGCGGTCGGAAATCGGGCCAGTGATCAGCAGGCCGATGGCAAGCATGCCGGTGGCGATAGACAGGATCAGGCTGCTTTGCGCCGCGTTGATGGAATATTCGTGGGACAACAGCGGCATCATCGGTTGTACGCAGTAGAGCAGGGCGAAGGTCGCGAAACCGCCGCAGAACAACGCCAGCACCGTGCGCATGAACGCCGGCGTGCCTTTTTCGATGTAGATCTCTTTCAGTCCGACGACGGCATCGTCCGGTGCGGCGGGACGAACTTCATGGGCGAGTGGAGCGACAGCAGTTTTCACGGTGGACCTCGCAGGAGCGCAGCCGGTCAGGCAATGAAAAAAGCATATAGCTGGCTAATGATTCAATCCAATATATTGTTCGACCTGTTTGATAGCTTTTACGACCTAATGAGGTTTTCATGGAATTGCGTCATCTGCGCTACTTCATCGCCGTCGCCGAAGAACTGCACTTCGGCCGCGCCGCACAGGTGCTGGGCATCTCCCAGCCACCGCTGAGCCAGCAGATTCAGGCACTGGAACAGGAAGTCGGCGCCCGGCTGTTCGAACGTACCAATCGTCGGGTCGAGCTGAGCGAGGCCGGTCGGCTGTTTCTCGAAGAGGCGCGGCTGGTGCTGGCGCAGGTCGACAAAGCGGCGGATGTCGCGCGACGGGCGCAACTGGGTGAGTTGGGCGAGCTGAAAATCGGCTTCACCTCGTCGGCACCCTTCAACTCGACCATTCCTCAAGCGATCTTCTCTTTCCGTCAGCGCTTCCCGGCGGTACACCTGAACCTGCGGGAAATGAGCAGCACCCAGGTGGCCGATGCGCTGGTGGACGAGTCGATTGAAGTCGGGATCATGCGCCCGCTCGGGTTGCCGGACTGCCTCAGCGTGGTCGAGCTGATGCGCGAACCGCTGGTCGCGGTACTCAGCTCCAAGCACCCGTTGGTAGAGGGCAGCGAGGAGGGCTTGTTCCTGTCCGCCCTGGCGCTTGAGCCCTTCGTCTTTTTCCCGCGCAGCTACGGCAGCGGCTTGTACGCCCAGTTGCTCAGCCTGGCGCGGGATGCCGGTTTCACGCCGCATTTTGCCCAGGAGGCTGGCGAGGCGATGACCATCATCGGATTGGTGGCGGCAGGCCTTGGCGTTTCGGTGATGCCGGCTTCTTACCAGCGGATGCGCATTGATGGCGTGGTCTATCGGCCATTGCTGGATCCGGCGGCGGTGTCGGCGGTTTGGCTGGTGCAGCGCAAGGATCAGAAGTCGGCGATGGCCAAGGCGTTTGTGGAGTTGTTGACGAGGAAGGTTGAGTCCGTGGTGTAAAAAAGGCGGATGAATGCTCTATCGACCGGATTACCCACTTTGGGAGTCTTGTTTTAGCGGCGAGACGAGCCTTTTGTACAAATTGAATTGTTGGAACAGGTAGGTCGAGAGCGTGATGAAGTATAGCGCGGACAGGGTGAAGTGATTCGGGCTGAGCCAGTAACTTGCCCTTTCGATAAGCAGCATGGACGAAATTGTCGTTGCAAAGAGTGCGAATGAAGTTGCAATCAGGCTTGATGGTTTTCCGGATTTCAGCTGCTTGTACAGGGGGTATTGGCTTAGGGATAACAGTAAAAGCATCGCCAGTAACCCGGTAGTAGCAACCAGTGGAATCGCTATCGAGTCCTGGTCGGTCGGGTAGATGCCATCGATGTAATTTGAATGAACCATGTAATAGGTCATCGCACTGGAGACTACCAATGTCGTGACGTACAACGCTGGATTGCTTGTATTGATCCTAATCATGGTGGCGGGTGTTCCGAGATATTGCAGAGGGTCATGACTCTAACGCGTAACCAAAATTCTGATTGTGGGGCGTTTCCGAAATGACGTACTCCGGTTTCCGAATGTGTCATTTCTTTGCGGGGCATGGTTTGTGGCGATTCATTGCTCGTAGATGTTTCTTTCGCAATGTAGGAGCGAGCCTGCTCGCGATGGACTGTAGAGCGCCGCGTGCATCCAGGAAGCACGCGTCTTCGTTAACGACCATCGTCGGAACGCCGCCCGGAGCGAGCTCGCTCCTACAGAAGATCAGAAGCTTTACCACTGTTTGTGGGACATTTCTGAACTGTTCCGGACAGGCTACAGCGCCTTGCGGCGCTGCCTACGACTACTCCAGAATCCGCCGGCTTGTGCGCTTTGAGGGGTATCGCTAACTTGATTCGCGTCACTGATTGTCAGTGGCCGGGTTTAGTAGCCCGCTTTCCATATCTAGCGCATTGGCGCTCCTGACAGGCAGGTATCTCTATACCTGCCCTTGACGGTAGCTGTGCGCAGGGCGCCTTCGGGTGCGCCGGATTGATGTGGACCGGTCTACTAACCTGCGTACAGCTGCCACCCTTCTTTTTCAGGACGCTGAATCATGACCCATACGCCAAAGCCACCGGACACCGATCCGGACGCGCCACGCCAACCCGGGCCGATCTTCCTCATCGCCCCCGATATCGACAACCACACCCTGCTGGAATACGCCTGTGTGTCGCTGGCATCAGCCAATGTCATGGCCAGTGACTTCGCCAGAAACCTGAAGGGCTCGCAGGGCCACACGCTGTTGGGGATTCAGCAGTCGATCATGTTGGGGGAAATGGCGGTGAATCGGGTGTTGGATAACCTTGATCCACCGTGAATGTCCGGGGCGGCGAGAACCCTTGTAGGAGCGAGCTTGCTCGCGAAAAACGTCCGGGCTACGCGTTCATTCAGGCTGCCCGCGTTATCGTTGACGTCCATCGCGAGCAAGCTCGCTCCTACAGGGGAAATATTTCAGGTTACGGCCAGCGCTTGAAAATCAGCGACGTATTCACCCCGCCAAACGCAAAGTTGTTGTTCATCACGTACCGGTTGCTCATCTGCCGAAACTCGCCGCGCAGGTAGTCGAGTCTGCCGCAGTGCGGGTCGACTTCGTCGAGGTTGAAGGTGTGCACGTAGAGGTCGCGGTTCATCATTTCGATGCTGAACCAGGACTCCAAAGCACCACAGGCGCCGAGGGTGTGGCCGAGGAAGCTTTTTTGCGAGCTGATCGGCATGTGCTCGCCGAACAGGCTGCTGGTGGCCAGGGTTTCGGCGATGTCGCCCTGTTCGGTGGCGGTGCCGTGGCCGTTGACGTAGCCGATGTCCGACGGTTTCAGCCCGGCGTCTTCCAGGGCCAGTTCCATGGCCCGGCGCATGGTGACTTGTTCGGGACGGGTGGTGTGCTGGCCGTCGGCGTTGCTGCCAAAACCGACGATTTCGGCATGGATGCGTGCGCCACGGGCCAGGGCGTGCTCCAGTTCTTCGAGCACCAGCATGCCGCCGCCTTCGCCGATCACCAGGCCGTCGCGTGCGCTGTCGTAAGGGCGCGGGCTGCGTTGCGGGGTGTCGTTCTTCAGGCTGGTGGCGTAGAGCGCGTCGAAGACCATGGCTTCGGTCGGGCACAGTTCTTCGGCGCCGCCAGCGAGCATCAGTGGCAGGCGCCCGAACTTGATGGCTTCGTAGGCATAGCCGATGCCCTGGCTGCCGCTGGTGCAGGCGCTGGAGGTGGGAATCAGGCGACCGGTGAGGCCGAAGAAGATGCTGATGTTCGCCGCGGTGGTGTGCGGCATCATCCGCACGTAGGAGTTGGCGTTCAGGCCTTCGGCCACCGAGTTGAGCAGCATGTTGCCGAATGCCTTGATCTCGTCGGTGCTGCCGGTGGAGGAGCCGCAGGCGACGCCCATGCGCCCGTCCTTGATCGACTCGTCGCCCAACAGGCCGGCGTCGGCCAGCGCCATCTCTGCCGCACCCACGGCAAGCCGTGAAACCCGGCCCATGCTGCGCAGTTGCTTGCGGGTCCAGTGGCTCGGCACCTTGAAGTCATCGATGGGGCCGGCCAGGCGCGTGTTGAGTTCGGTGAAACGATCCCACTCGTCCATCCGGCGGATGCCGCTGCGGTTGGCCGCGAAGTTGCCGGCGATGGTCTCCCAATCGCTGCCCAGTGAGGTGATGCCGGCCATGCCGGTGACGACGACGCGCTTCATCAGCACAGGCCTCCATTGACGGCCAGAACCTGCCGGGTGATGTACGAGGCTTCCGCCGACATCAGGAAATTCACCGCACCGGCCACCTCTTCAGGGGTGCCCATGCGTTGTGCGGGGATCATTTTCATCAGTTCTTCCAGCGGTACGTTTTCGTCGAGCATGGCGGTGTCGATCAGGCCGGGTGCGACACAGTTGACGGTGATTTTGCGCTTGCCCAACTCAATCGCCAATGCCTTGGCCGCGCCGATCAACCCGGCCTTGGAGGCGCTGTAGTTGACCTGGCCACGGTTGCCGATCAGCCCGGACACCGAGGTGATGCAGACAATCCGCCCGGCGGCGCGCCGACGAATCATCGGCATCATCACCGGGTGCAGCACGTTGTAGAAGCCGTCGAGGTTGGTGCGCATCACCACATCCCAGTCTTCCTCGCTCAAGGCCGGAAAAGCACCGTCGCGGGTCAGGCCGGCGTTGAGCACGACGCCGTAATAGGCACCGTGGGTTTCCACGTCTGCTTCGAGAATTTCCTTGCAACGGGCGCGGTCGGCCACGTCGAACTGCAGGATCCGCGCACGACGGCCCAAGGCCTCGACTTCGGCCTTGACGGCTTCGGCGTCGGCCAGGCCGCTGCGGCAATGCAGCACGATGTCGTGCCCGGCCCGGGCCAGACGCAAGGCGATGGCGCGGCCGATGCCACGGCTGGAACCGGTGACCAGTACGGATTCAGTCATGACTGGACTCCTTCGGGTTCATGGAGATATTGAGCGGCCTGGGGTGGGCGATACACATTCAGACGGGCGGTGGCGTGGATCCCCTGGGCGTTGATGTGGCATTCGAACACGCCCATGCCGTTATCGTCTTCCAGCGAGCGGATCCCGTGGATGGTCAACTCGGTGCCGGCCGGAAAGCTTTCAACGTTGCATTCGAACTTGCGGCTGCCGAGCAGGAAGCCCAATTCCACCGCATCACCGCGCTGACGCGCTTGGCAGCCGGCAAAGGCGGCCACGCTCTGCGCCATCAGTTCGATGCCGACCCAGGCCGGCAGGCTGCCGTCGGGGAGACTGAACAGGCCATCGGGCTTGACGGTCAGGCGGGTGTGAATCTGCTCTTCATCGAACGCCAGGATCTGATCGATGAGGATCATGTCGCCAGCGTGGGGCAGCAGTTCGGCGAGCGGCCAGTCAATCATGGGGCGTCTCCGATAATCAGGCTGACGTTGTTGCCACCGAAGGCGAAGGAATTGCTCATCAGGTAGCGGGGTGCAATGGACGTCAGGCGAGTGGCCGGGGTCACCCATTGCAGCGGCGGCAGTTCGGGGTCGGGCTGCCCGTCCCAGACGTGCGGCGGCAGGGCATGCTCGCGATTGTCCGGGCTCAGGCTCAACCAGCAGAACGCCGCTTCCAGCGCCCCGGCGGCGCCGAGGGTGTGGCCGGTCATGGGTTTGCTCGACGAACAGGGCACGCCGGCCGGGAACAGCGTTGCCACGGCCTGGCTTTCCATGGCGTCGTTGTGCTGGGTGGCAGTGCCGTGCAGGTTCAGATAAGCGATCTGCTGCGGTTGCAGGTTGGCGCGACCCAGGGCCTTGCGCATGGCCTGCAGGGCGCCACGACCCGTCGGCTCCGGGGCGGAAATGTGATGCGCATCGGAGCTGGCGCCGCTGCCAAGCAAGGCAATCGGCTGGCTGTCGCCTGCACGCCTGGTCATCAGGAACAGCACTGCCGCTTCGCCAATGTTGATGCCGTTGCGGTTCACCGAAAACGGATTGCAACGCTGTTGCGAGACCGCTTCCAGCGCAGAGAAACCGTTGAGGGTCAGCTTGCACAAGGTGTCGACGCCGCCGCACAGCACCGCGTCGCAAATGCCCAGGTCCAACAGGCGCCGGGCGCTCATCAGGGCTCGGGCACTGGAGGTGCAGGCCGTGGAGATGACATAGGCCGGGCCGCTCAATTGCAGCCACTCGGCGAGGAAGTTGGCCGGCGCCCCGAGTTCCTGTTGCTGATAGTCGTACTCGGCAGGGAACTGCTTTTCGCGCAGGTAATGCGCCAGGCCCTGGCTGGCCTCGTCGATACCCGAGGTGCTGGTGCCCAGCACGACGCCGATGCGATCGCGGCCGTAGGTCTGGATCGCGCTGTCGATGTCTGCTTGGATTTGCAGCGTAGCTTCCAGCAGCAGCTGATTGTTGCGACTGTGATGGTGCGACATGTCAGCTGGCAGGGTTGCCAGCTTGCCCATGACCGCTCCTACCGGCAGCGTGCGTTGCGGCACCCACCCGGCTTGTTCGCGCATGCCGCCACAGTCGCCGGCAAACAGGTTGCGGGCAACCTCTTGCCTGTCGCGGCCCAGCGCGCAGACCAGGCCGAGGGCATTGAGGTAGGCCGTCATGGCGCTTCACCGCTCAGGGGCGTGACTTGATAGGTCGGACCTTTCGGAAACTTCAATTCAAAATTCTGCAGTTGTGCGTAGCGTATGTCCCAGCGCTCGGGCAGGGACCGTTGTGTGCCGTGCTGCCAGGCAGTGGGATAGTTGGTCGCCAGTTCATCCTTGGGCGTCAGCGCAAACAGCAGCGCCGCGAACAGCTCCCGGGCTTCCGGGTTGGGTGGCAAAAAGCCGTCGGACTCCCAGGTTTTATCGATCAGTTTCTGGCGAGCCTGGGGAATGCCCAGCAGGTCCATCATCGACCAGCGAATACCCGGCTCCTCGCGCTGGATCACCAGCACCCAGTCCTGCCGTTTGTCGTCCTGCAGGCGCTGGATGTGCAGTTGCATCGGCAACGGCAGATCCGGGATTTTCTCGGGCAGCGGTGCCCGGCTGGTGCAGGCGCTCAGTAGCAGGGTTGCAGTGAGCAGTAAGATGCCTGCGATCCATGTGGGAGCGGCGGTGCGACGATTCGACTTGCTCGCGAAGACGGCAGTACTTTCAACACTGATGTCGGCTGACCCACCGCTTTCGCGAGCAAGCCCGCTCCCACAGATTTTGTGCTTCGAGCGACTGGCAATGAACATCACACAGTTCCTTCAAAAGGTTTGCGCGCCACCACATTCACCAGGGTTTCTTCCCGTTGGCCAAAGGGTTTCGGCTTGCACACACCCAAATGTTCCAGCAGGCCGAAATCCGTGGCACGACTCCACCACAGGTACGGATAAGACACGTTTTGCGCGGTAAATTCGAAACCCTGCCGGCGAATCATTTGCAGATACTGCTCAGCGCTTTTCTGCACGTGCATGGGGTGGCGGAACAACCAGCGGATCACCCAGGTATCAATGTAAGCCTCGGTGGATTCGGCGAACAGCAGATAACCGCCGGGCTTGAGCACGCGGTAGAACTCGGCCAGTGCCTGCTCCTGCTCCACCAGGTGATGGAAGGTCTGGTGACAGAACAGCAGGTCGATACTGGCGTCCGGCAGCTTGAGGCTGGCGCAGTCACTGCCGATCAACTCCACGTCCATGCCCTGGCGGGCCGCTTCTTCGGCGCTCTGGGCCAGGCTCTGCGGGTCGGCATCGATGCCGATCAGGCGCGAGGGCGCAAAGGCCTGGCGCAGCAGGGGGAATGACTTGCCCTGGCCACAACCGGCATCCAGCAGCACCGGGCCGGCAGGCAGCGCTTCGCTGAACAGGTTGCGCAAATCGTCGATTGCCGCCCGCAGCACATAGTGTTGCCAGATCCGGCTGCGCAGGAACCACAAGCCGAAACGGGTTTCCTCGACGTAAGTGTCGCTCAAGTCGTTCATGACGCATCCCTTGCACAGAACTCTGATATTACCTTCAACCGGCGCCGGGCTTCGCTGACGAACGGGTTGCGCGGGTCCCAGGCATATCCGGCAAGTATGGAGCTGATCATCCCGCGGATTTCCGGCGAACTGCTCTCATGGAAAATCACATCCTGGAAAGTCCCGGCGTACCAGCCTTCGACATAGCAACGGAACGTGTCGACGCCGCGCTTGAGCGGTTCGGCGAACTCGGTTTGCCAGTCGACGGCTTCGCCTTGCAGCTGGCGGTGCAATACTCCGGCGGCCATGCTCGCCGAACGCATGGCGATCGTCACGCCGGAGGAAAACACCGGGTCGAGGAATTCCGCGGCATTGCCCAGCAGCGCGAAGCCCCGGCCGTGCAGGGTTTTGACGTTGGCCGAGTAACCGCCGATGGTGCGGGCCGCGGTGTCCCACTGCGCATTTTGCAACACGCCGGCCAGGCTTGGCGTCTCGGCGATAAAGCCGCGCAGGCACTCGTCCAGGTTGTCGCTGCGGCCGGCGAACCGTTCCTCGGCGGCAACCACGCCGACCGAGCAGCGCCCGTTGCTGAACGGGATGGTCCAGAACCACACGTCGCGCTGGGTCGGATGAGTGGTCACGAGGATCTTGCTGCGGTCGAAGGCCGGGTGGTCGATACGGTCTTCGACGTGGGTGAACACGGCCTGGCGCACCGGGAAGTTCGACGGCGCCTCCAGGTCGAGCAAGCGCGGCAGCACGCGGCCGTAGCCACTTGCGTCGAGCAGGAAGCCGGCCTCGATGCGGTACTCGCTGCCGTCTTCGCGGCGCACACCGAGCTGCGGTTTTTCCGGATCAATGTCGACGCTGACGATGGTTTCGCCATAGCGGATCTCGACGCCTTGCAGCGTGGCCTGGTCAGCCAGCAGCTTGTCGAAGTCGGCGCGCTGGACCTGAAATGTCGTCGATTTGCCGTGGCTGAACGTCTCGCCAAAATCGAACGCGCTGTAACGTTCGCCCCAGGCAAACGCTGCACCGGTTTTCAACTGGAAGCCAGCTGCGTTGACGGCGTCGAGCATGCCCGCCTCTTCGACGAAGTCCAGGCAATGGGCCAACAGGCTTTCACCGATGGAAAACCGTGGAAAATGCTGACGCTCGATCACCAGCACATCGTGTCCCTTGCGCTTGAGCAACGCGGCGGCGATGGCACCGGAAGGACCGGCGCCGATGACCACGACCTGGCGATTTTCCATTTCAACGGTTGGCATGGGGGCTCCTTGCCGGGACAGCGGTTTTCAGGGGGATTCGGTGCATGCCGGTCAGGGCCGGCAGCAGCGTGGCGATCAGGCCCATCAGCATCAGGGCAAAGTACAGCGGCGGGCTGATGAGTTGCTGTTGCAGCAGCAGGTTGAGAAAAACGATCTCGCTCAGGCCACGGATGTTCAGCAGCACACTTTCCCGCCAGCGGCTGGCGCCTTTGAACGAGGCCCCGGCCCAGCCGAGACCGAGCCAGTTGCCCAGCAGTTTGCTGAGCATCGGCAACAGCAGCAGGGCCGCCAATTGCATCCAGCCGAGGCTGTCCAGCGCGCTGTGCACGTTGATCTGCACGATGCCGAACGTGAGGATCAACGGAATGGCGATGTACGTCTGCAAACGACTCATCCACACGGCCGGCAACGGCAGCACCAGCGGCGCCTTCAGTGCGGCCATGATCAGCACATAACCGATGCCGAATATCAGCGCATTGAGCTTGTAGTGTTCAGCGACCACCAGCAGGGCGAAAAAGCCCAGGCTGTAGAGCCACGTCTGGCGCAGGCCCAGCAGCCGCAGCAGTACCGGCAGGCAGGCGCCGGCCAGTGGCAGCAACAGGCTGCCCAGGTGCAGGCTGCCCTGGGCAATGCCGAACAGGGTCCAGCAGGCGAGGTCGATGAGGATTGCGGTTTGCACCAAGCGCCGGGTGGCGGCGGGTGGGTAATCGATGTGCCGCAGGTACAGGTACAACACCGGAATCGCGGTGATGGCGAACAACAGGCCGACGGCCAGCGAACTGATCCAGGGTTGCGGCGCCAGCAACCAGACGGCCGTGGCCAGGCCACAGGCAAACGGGACGCAAAAGCTGGGCAGGGCTATTTTCAGGCTTTGGCGATCCAGGTGCAGGTCGATCACATCGCTGAGGATGTAGCCCAGCAACAGGGCAAAGCTCAGGCTGTAGACGTTCTTCAGCCAGCCCGGCGACACCAGTTGCGCACCGCTCAATTGCCAGTTCGGCTCGATCCAGAAATACATCAACAGCGGCAAGCCGAGGGTCGCCAGCAACAACTGGCTGACGATGGGAATCAAACCGAAATGCCGGCCGACACGGGTCGCCACCGCGAACAACGCCAGCGCCATTGCCCAGAACAGCACGACCATCACGTTGCACGCTCCACGGTCGCGGGCTCATGCACCTGTCGACCGGCCCATGGCGCGAGCAGGAAGCTGAAGATCAGGCCCAGGCTCACCGACAGCCCGAAGTTGCTCACCGCCGGAGTGCTCGACACCGCCAGCAGGCCGAACGACAGCCAAGTGGTCAACGCCGCCAGCAGGGCGCCGAGCAGGCTCACGGCCGCGCCGCCGACCTGTTCGCGCATCAGGATCGCGTAGTCGACGCTGATCGCCGTCACCAGCAGCAGGCCGAACAGGCTGAACAGGGTCAACGGTTGCCCCAGCCAGCCGAGGCTGGCCAGGCTGCACAAGGCCGCCAGCAGCGGCAGGGACACGATGCGCAACGCACCGCCGAGACCGAAGGGCAGGATCAGCACCAGCACGATCAGCACGCAGGAGGCGAGTTTCAGTTCTGCGGCGCTGATTTGAGTGGCCGCGAAGACATTGTTCAATTCACCCAGTCGATCCACCAGTGTCACGCCGGGCAGGTCCTCACCCTGGAGCCGCAGAAGGGCCGGGTTGTTGATGCCTTGCAGGCTGACCATCGCCGCCACGCCGTCATCGGTCGGCCCCAGCCACAGGGCCCGGTAGGGCTCTGCCAACGGGCCGGTGAGCGCTGCGTCGATGTCCACGGTCGGCAATGCCTGCAGCTTGGTCAACTCGGCTTGCAGCGCCTCGCCCGGAATGCCGATGTCGAGCAACGGTTGCCAGAGCGACGGCAGTCTGTTCAACGCTTCGCGCACCTGTTGCTGGACGTTCGGCGGGCTGACCAGTTGATTGAGCGACAGATAACCCTGGAGCTTTTCCAGGCCGATCAATTGGTCCAGTCGCTCGTTCAGGGCGGTCTGGCGCTCGAGCAGTTGCTGCTGGTTGGCGGCGCGTATCAGGAAGAACTGGCTGGTGGGTTGATAGCCGGTAATCCGCGCAATGGTCCGGGCTTCGTCGGTCAATTGCTGGGGGGCGCCGATCCACTGGCGGATGTCGTTCTTGCTGTTGAGCTGTAACAGGCCGCCCACGCAAAAGGCGATCAGCAGCGCCAGCAGGACCGGTGTTTTCGCCAGTCTGAGCAGCGCTTCGCGGCAGTCCAGCAAAAACACACAAGCGCGCAATGGCCACTGTGCCGGGCGCAGGTCCACGCCCTTGAGCAAGGCCGGCAGCAGGCACACGGCGGACAGATAGGCGCCAAGCAAGCCGGCGGCAGAGAACACGGCGATCTGGGTCAGCGCCGGGAAGGGTGTCCAGGCCAGGGCCAGGTAGCCGATACCGCTGGTGATCAGGCTCAGCGTCAACCCGGGCAGGGTCAGGCGCAGGGCGGGCCAGCTGTGCCAGGGTTTCAGGCTCCAGCTCTTGGACAGGTAGTGCAGCGGGTAATCGACTGCGACACCGATCAGGCTCGAGCCCAGCACCAGTGTCATCACGTGCATATGGCCGAACGACGCCACGCAGGCCACCGCACCGAAGAGCATGCCCACCAGCACCGGCACGAACGCCAGCAAGACGCGCCAGCGCCGGAAGGCCAGTAGCAGCAACAACAGAATCCCGAGGGTGGCGCCGCCACCGACCCAGGTCATCTCCCGGGTGGCCTGCTGTTGCCCGTTGGCTGCGTACAGCAAGCCGCTGGCGGCGAGTAGTTGCACGTGGTGTCGTGCGGCTTCTTCGCGGCTGTGCTTGAGCAGGTCGGCCACTTGCAGCGGCAGGTTCATGTCGAAGGCGTTGCCGGTGGTGCGTGCGCGCAGCAGCACCCAGCTCTTGCCATCGGCATCGGCAATCAAGGCGCCGCTACCGATGTCCAGTTGCACCGAACCGCGTTGCGGCTGGCTGTTCTGGATGCGCCCGGTCAGGCCCAGCCAGTCATCCTGGCTCGGCACCAGGCTGTAACCGTTGAACGGGTCGAACAAGGCCTGCACCCGTTGCTGGACAAAGAGATCAGGGTGCTCGACCAGCAGTTGTCGGTCCGCCGCCGAGAGCATCGCCAGGCGACCTTGCAGCAATTGCGTGCGCAGCGCCGGCAAGTCGGCTTGCAGGGTCCACTGGACCTTTTCGAACAATCCGCTGGCCTGCCATTGCTCGCCGAGGGCTTGCGCCATGGCGACGGCCTGCTGGCGATCGGTGTGGCCGACCAGCACCAGCATTTCTCGATTCAGTGGTTCTTGCATGCGTTGTTCGGCGCGCAGTTCCAGGGCATCGGGCGCCGTGCCGGGCACCAGCTCCATCAGATTGGCCGACAGTGGCGCGCCGTCACGCCATTGCCAACCGGCGAGCGCGAGCACTGCCAGCAACAGGATCAGAAACAGCCGTGGCAGGAACCGTTCACTCGGCAAAGTCATGTTGCTCCGCGTCGCTCAACGGTTGGGTGGCGGTGCTGTCCTGCATGCGCAACACAGTACTGTCGCCCTGGGTTTCGAGCAGTTCGATGCTGTGCACCAGTTCTGCGCCAGCAATGTTGATCTGGTTGAACACCTGCTTGAGCAACATCGAGCGCGGCACCAGCGTGAGCTTCCAGTTCTGCGCATCGCCGCTCAGGGACAACTCGAAATCCCGTTGCAGGCCGCTGCTGTCGCCTTGCAGCACGGCCAGGAACAAACGGTTCTGCTCGGCACCGGCGCTTTTGCCCGGCAGCATTTGCCAGACAATACCGTCACGTCGGGCAATGCCCTTGGCGTTGATGCGATAGTCCTGTTGCAGTGGCGTTTTGAGCAGCCACAACAAGCCGTGGTTTTTTGCCAGGACGAACGTGCCCTTGCTGACCAGCGGCTGGGGCAGGGCGCGCAGGTGTTTTTCCTGGATGAAATTGCCGTGGATGACTTCGGGCCTGGCCAGTTGATCGCTGAGTTGTTGCAGATCGAAGGCGTTGGCCAGCCCAGGAATGCCCAGTAACACGCAAAAGACTGTAGGAGCGAGCTTGCTCGCGAAAAACCTGAGGGCGCCACGGGGTGTCAGATACCCAGCGTTATCGTTGACGACCATCGCGAGCAAGCTCGCTCCTACAGGGGAGCGGGAAGGACTGTGATTCATCGCAGAGCTCTCTCTACGGCGTCGGTGAACACAGTCGGCGAGGCCAGTTGCATCTCGCGGCTGGCGAGGTCGACGGCGACCTGTATCGACAGGGCCCGGGTCAAGCGTTCACCGGTTTGCAGATCGCTGATCAGGTAGTTGATCTTCAAACGGTTCTCCCACTCCACCAGGTTGGCGCGCACGTTGAGTTTCTGGCCGAACACCGCGCCGCGCACGTAGCGCAATTGCAGGTCGATCACCGGCCACGCGTAGCCTGACTCGTTCATCGCCGTGTAGTTGTGGCCGATCCGGTCCAGCAGCGCACAGCGGGCGACTTCCAGGTATTTGACGTAATGGCCGTGCCAGACCACGTGCATGCTGTCGACGTCAAAGAACGGTACGACGATTTCCGTGTCGGTGTGCAGGAACCCCTTGCTACGCATGCAGCCTCCAGTGTTGTTCGGCGATGCGTTGCAGGCACAGGCGCAATTCGCCTTCCAGCGCGCGGTCTTCGATGACCGGCGGGAAATCCCTGGCCAGTGCTTCGTGCATGGCGGCCAGGGCGGGTGGCAGTGGTCGTGCATCTTCGGCCTGGGCGCGCAGCCAGACGCCCTGATTGGCTGCCAGCAGCGTGGCGGCCGCCACCTGTTCGGTGAGTTCCAGCACGCGGATCGCATCCCGGGCGGCAATGGTGCCCATGCTCACTTTGTCCTGGTTGTGGCATTCGGTGGAGCGCGAAAAGACGCTGGCCGGCATGGTGTTCTTCAGTGCTTCGGCGGTCCAGGCGCTGGTGCCGATCTGCACCGCCTTGAAACCGTGGTTGAGCATGGCGCGGTCCGCCGTGGCGCCGGACAGGTTGCTCGGCAGGCCATGGTTGTAGCGCTCATCCACCAGCAGCGCGAGTTGCCGGTCCAGCAGGTCGGCGACGTTGGCCACGAGGTTTTTCAAGCTGTCCATGGCGAAGGCGATGTGCCCGCCGTAGAAGTGCCCGCCGTGCAGCACGCGCTCGGCTTCGGCGTCGATGATCGGGTTGTCGTTGGCGCTGTTGAGCTCGATCTCGATGAACGAGCGCAGCCAGTTCAGGCTGTCGGCCAGCACGCCCAGCACGTGGGGTGCGCAGCGCAGGGAATAACGGTCTTGCAGGCGATGCAGGGGGGCGGTCGGTGCGTCGATGGCCAGATCCTTGCGCAACCACGCGGCGACCTGCATCTGCCCCGGATGTGGCTTGGCGGCGAACAGGCGCTCGTCGAAGTGCTCCGGATTGCCTTGCAGGGCGACGACATTGAGCGCGGTGATGCGCGTGGCCAGTTGCAGCAGGTAATCGGCGCGGGCGTAGGCCAGGCACGCCAGACCGGTCATCACGGCGGTGCCGTTCATCAATGCCAGGGCTTCTTTCGGACGCAGCACCAGTGGCTGCCAGCCGAGTTCGCGGTGCACGTCGGCAGCTTGCCGGCGTTCGCCGCGGAACATCACTTCGCGTTCGCCGGACAGCGTGGCGGCAACGTACGAAAGCGGCGTCAGGTCACCGCTGGCGCCCACCGAACCTTCCTCCGGGATCAGCGGCAGGATGTCGTGTTCAAGGAACGCCTGCAGGCGCTCCAAGAGCTCCACGCGCACCCCGGAAACACCGTGGCACAACGACTGCAAGCGCGCGGCCAATACCGCACGGGTGGCCTGGGCGTCGAGCAGTTTGCCCAGCCCGCAGCCGTGGAAGGTAAACAGATGACGGGGCAGTGCTTCGACGTGATGCAGCGGTACCGCGACCACGCAGGAGTCGCCATAACCGGTGGTCACGCCATAGATCACGCCTTCCTTGTCCAGCAGGGAGTCCAGGAAGCGCGCGCCCTTGGCGATGCGTTCACGGTACTCAGGGTCGCTCTGCAACTGCGTCGGCGCCTGGCGGTTGGCCAGGGCCAGCACGTCTTCGATGCGCAAAGGGAGTTCGCCGAAGGTTACCGGCTCAAGCGTTGGCGTCGTCATCGGTCTTCCAGAAAGGGTAAAAGTTGAACCATTGTCGGGGCGCTTCGAGGCAATAGTGACTCAGGCGCCCGGCATAGCGGGTGGCCCACTGATGAATGACCTGCTCGCGGTCGCTGCGCTTCCAGGTGATTGCGTCAGCGAACGGTTCAATGGTCAGTCGATAGTCGCCGTCGGGCTTTTTCAGGCACAGCAGCAGGTTGATCGGGCATTTCAGCAGGCCGGCCAGCAGCCAGGGGCCCTGGGGGAACCTGGCCGGATGACCGAGGAAATCCACGGTCACGCTGCGCCCGCCATGCAGCGGCACGCGATCGCCGGCAATCGCCAGCCACTCGCCACGCTCCAGGCGTTCACTCAGTTGTAGCATGATCCCTGGATCCAGTTCGCTGACCTGAATCAGGCGCAAATTGGTTGCCCCGGCTTCACCCAGCAAACGGTTGAACTGTTCGGCGTGCTTGGTGTGCACCAGCACGTTCATCGTGACTTTCTCGCCGAGCTCCGCCAATGCGCGGCAGACTTCCAGATTGCCCAGGTGCGCGCCCACCAGCATCTGCCCGCGGGCACCGCGCAACTGATCGCGCAGCAGCGCCGGGTCGACGATTTCGATCTGTTCGATGCTCAGCCTGCCGTTCCAGACATCGAGTTTGTCGAGCATGGAGTCGGCGAAGGCCATGAACTGGCCGAACACGCGCCAGTGGTTCGGGCGCAGTTCGCTGCGACCGCTCCAGTCGGCCAGGCGTTGCTGGTATTGCCAGGCACTTTTGCGGGCGCTGCGGCCGAACAGGAAAAAATACAGGACGATGCCATACAGCAGCGGGCTCAGCAGCCGCCGGCCCAGCACCTTGGCGCCGAATGCGGTGAGCTTCATCAGCCAGAAACTGCCGCGCTCCTTGCGGTCGGCCCAGTGTTGCCTGTCTGCACTCATGCCCGCCACCGTCGCCAGAGGATCACCGGCGCACGCAGCAACATGCCGAAGAACAGCCGCGTATGCATGCTGGAAATCAGCACGTTGTCGTGGAACATCCGAAAATGTGAAACGCCGTCCAGCGGGTAATGGACCTTGGTTTGCAGCCATTGCATCGGCTGATTGCGCCAGGCCAGGCGCACCAGGATGTCCGAGTCGAAGTCCATGCGCTTGCCGATTTTCGCTGAATCGATCAGCGCCAGAACCGGTGGCAACGGGTAAACCCGGAAACCGCACATGGAGTCGCGAATCTGCAACGACAGGGTGTTGATCCAGACCATGACGTGAGTCAGGTAGCGCGCATACAGACGGCCTTTCGGCACGCTGGCGTCATATTGCGGATAACCGCAAATCACCGCCTGCGGGTGGCGGCGAGATTGTTCGATGAAGCGTGTGATGTCCTGCAAATCGTGCTGGCCATCGGCGTCCACCTGCAAGGCATGGCTGAAACCCAGGCGCGACGCTTCGCGCATGCCGGTCATGACTGCGCCACCCTTGCCCTGGTTTTCGGCGAGTCGGATCAGGTAGACCATTTCACGCTGGGCCAGGCGATCCAGTACCCGGGCGCAGCGCGGGCTACTGGCATCGTCCACCAGAATGCACGGCAGGTTGCTGGCGATCAGGGCGTCGACCACCGTGGTGATGGCGCTCTCGTGGTTGTACACCGGGACGATGGCGCAGGGGCTATGCATGTTGGTGTGCACCTGAAAGACCGAGGCGTCTGCTTCGCGAGCAGGTTCGCTCCCACACTGGATTAGCGAGCACCGCAGACCCCATGTGGGAGCGAGCCTGCTCGCGATTGAGTGCGCAGCACTCACTCAGCTTATGCATTGGCCGCCTCCAGCAAGATCCGCCCACTTGAGCAGGTGGCGGTTTCGTTGCGGTAGGCAAAATACAATTTGCCGCGCGCCGGGTCGAAGCGCAGGTGCAGCTGGATTTCATCTCCAGGGCGCACCAGTTGCTGGAACTTCAAGACTTCCATGCCGGCGAATTTTTTCGGCAGGTTCATCAATTGCTGGCCCAGGCTCATCGCCCATTCCACCTGCACCACGCCTGGCAATACCGGTACCTTGGGAAAGTGGCCGCTGAAATAGGCCAGGTCCGGTGGTACGGCCAGTTGCAGGCTCCACTCGCCATCGCTTTCGACTTGCTCCAGCACCTCCGGGGCTTTAGGGCGAGGCGCCAACAGCAGGGCGTTGACGTCGGCCTGGGGCAGTTTGCCCTGGGCGTTCAGCGGCAGTTGTCGTAGCAGGCGCCAGCGTCTTGGCAGGGCCAGGGCTTCGCAGTGTTGGCTCAGGTGTTGGCGCAGTGACTCGGTGAGGCTGCGTCGACCCTGATTGCGCAGCACATGCAAACCGGCCTCGCTCAGCACCAGCAACGCGCCCAGGGACGCGCGGTTTTCCTGAACGACGCCGAGCCGCGCTTCGACGACCCATTCATGGCTCATCAGCGCCTGTTCCAGCATCGGCAGCGAGATGCGTTTTTCTTCCAGCTTGACGATCCGGTCCAGTCGCCCGAGCAATTCGAAGCGACCATCGGCGGCGATGCGCGCCGAATCGGCAGTCTGTTCGACATGGCCGTCAGGCAAGTAGGGTGACGCGATCAACAGCGCACCATCGCTGTCTTGAGTCAGCGAGACATCGGCAAACGGCTGCCAGAGTTCTTCGCCCTGACGCCAGGCGATGCCACCGGTTTCCGAACTGCCGAAAATTTCCGTTGGCCATTGCCCCAGGCGCTCATGCAGGCCCTTTGCGGCCTCGACCGGCAATGCGCCGCCGGAGGAAAACACCCGGCGCACGGCGCTCAAGGCCGGCCAGTCGAGGTTGTCGCCCATGCGCTTGAGCAGCGCCGGGCTGGCCACCCAGGCGAAGGCCGGGTACTCGCGGCTGGCGCGTTGCAGGTCTTCCGGAAAGGCCAATTGCCGACGTACGAACGGGCGCCCGGCGCACAGCGGCCACAGCACCCGGAACAACAGACCGTAGATGTGCTGGGTGGCGACGCTGCCAATGATGCACGCCGGGCCCAGGCCCGGGCCCCACAGCTGTTCCAGGGCTTCGACTTCGTTGGCCAGTTGGCGCAGGTGTTTTTCGATACGCTTGGGTTCGCCACTGGAGCCCGATGTGCACAGGCTGAGTTGGCACAGATCGAGGTCCAGCGCCGCCGCATCCAGTGGCGGATGACGAAAATCACTCAGGTGCGCATCGTCGGGCTGATCGCTCAGCCACAGATCGACTTCGCCTGACCAGCGCTGACGGGTCTGCGGTTGCAGGTCGGACGGCAGCAGCACGCTGACCCCGGCACGCCAGGCGCCAAGCAACGCGACCGCCAGGTCGGCCGCATCCTCAAGGTGCACGGCTATCTGCCGCGCGCCCCGGGCTTGCAGGCCGGCAGCCAGGCGCAGCGCCTGTTCGCACAGGCGGGCGTGATCCAGTGCCGGACCGGTTGTTACGGCACGGTCCGGTTGGGCCTTGAGCAGCAGGTGCTCAAGTTTTATCCAATTCATGGGTGGCCTCGTACCCTTATTCGTATGAGCCATTCAATGGCAAACATCAGGCCTATCAATCCGTAGGAAATCAGACCGGTGTACAACGTCCACCAGCTCAGCGGCGCCCAAAGGGTCAGGGCGGCGGCACACAAACCGTTGCATAGAAAAAAAACACTCCAGGCGATGGTCACCTGGCGGGTATAGCGAATGCCCTCGGCCGGCAATTGTGGTTCGCGTACCCGGGCCAGGCGTTCAACGATCGGTGGGCCGAATGTCAGGCTCGAGCCGAACAGCACCAACATGAATACGCTGATCAGTACCGGATACCAGCGCAGCAGCGCCGGGCTGTCGAACAGTGCCAGCAACAGGCAGAACACCATGGCCACCACTGCCATCCACAGGCTGCCGGGCCGTCGTTTGCCGGTCAGCGCCCGGGCCAGCCACAGTCCGCCCAGCAGCAGGCCGAACTGCCAGGGGGCGAAATGCTCCATGCCGAAATACACCGCAAAGGGATACAAGAGGCCTGCCAGCAGCAGGCCAAGGCCAATCAGTCGACTCATGCGGCCGGTTGAACCAGACGATAGACCGCCTCGACCACGTCACTGACGGTACGCACCGATTTGAATTCTTCGGCGGCGATTTTCTTGCCGGTCTGACGTTTGATGTGATCAATCAGGTCGACCGCGTCGATGCTGTCGATTTCCAGGTCCTGATACAGGTTGGAATCCAGGCTCACACGCTCGGGGTCCAGTTCGAACAGCTCGACCAGGGTATCGCGCAGGGTGTTGAAAATGTCGTCACGAGTTTGCATGGTCCGGTCTCAAGCTGCCTGTTTTGCGGTGACGAACGCCGCAAGGCTCGCCACGTTGCTGAAGTGGTTACGTGTGTCTTTGGCATCGGCGTCGATCTTGATGCCGTACTTTTTCTGGATGGCCAGGCCCAGTTCGAGGGCGTCCACCGAGTCCAGGCCCAGGCCTTCGCCGAATAGCGTCTGTTCGTTGCCGATGTCTTGGGCGCTGATGTCTTCGAGGCCCAAGGCTTCGATGATCAGCTCTTTGATTTCCAGCACCAGGCTAGGGGTGTTCAGATCGCTCATCTTCGGCGAGCTCCTTGATGAAGTAAGAATGCAAATGATCGTTGAGCTTGCGCGAGGCTTGCGGAGGCGGCCCCTGCTTGGCGAAAGCCTGTGGGTCTATATCGGCCCCGACCCGAAAACTGAAGTGCACGCGCCGCTTGGGGATGCGATACCAGGGTTCGGCCTTGGTCAATGTGGTCGGGTTGACCTTGATGATGACCGGGGTGAGGATTTTCGCACCACGCACGGCGATTGCCGCGCCGCCCCGATGAAAGGCCGGTGCCTGGCCGGGGCGGGTGCGCGTCCCTTCGGGGAAGATTATCAGGGTCTGGCCGTCTTTCAGCGCGTCGGCAGCCGCGTCGAGCATGTCCATGCTGCCGTCGTTGCTGATGTATTCGGTGCAGCGTAGCGGTCCGCGGGTGAAAGGGTTTTCCCAGAGGCTTTGCTTGACCACGCAGTTGGCGTGACGCACCAGGCCGATGAGAAACACCACATCGATCAGCGATGGGTGGTTGGCAACGATCATTTGCCCGGGACGACCGAGCTTTTCCGCGCCTTCAATGCTGTAGGTCAGCACCCCGGTACGGGCCATGAACCGCACAAAAATCCAGAAACAGCGGCTGACTGTGTTCCGGGCGCGCAGCCGATGGGTCCGGGCATCGCCCGGCAGGCAGTTCAGCAACGGGAAAATCAGCAGGCGCAGGCATAGCCCGCCCAACCCGAACAGGGCAAAGCTCGCGGCGGTGGCCAGCAAGCGCCAGTAATAGGCGTCGCGGTTTTTCTCGGTCACAGGTTGCGTTGCCAGGTCCATACACGATTTTTCCAGGCATGTTGGCAGGTGGTTTGCTGGCCGAGCAGCATGCGCAACAGGTTCAGTGCGTGTGGCCAGCGGGGGTTGGACAACGCATCCGGGGGGCTGTTCAAGGACAACTGCCAGTCGGTACCCGGAGTGATCAGCAGGCCGACGGCATAAGGGAACGGCACGTCGTCGATCCAGGTCGAGTAAGCCTCGGGCGGCTGCTCTTCGGTGACCACCAGCAGTACCGCGCCAGCGCCTTCTGCCAATAGCGCGGCAGCTTCCAGCATGCCGTGTTCCAGGCCATCGCCTGCGGCGGCCAGGGCCGTCATTTCACTGGTTTCACCGCGCATGATCGACCACAGGCCAATAATCGCGTTATGCACCGACAAGCTGAACTGGGTTGGCGACAGCGGCTGGTCGGCGGCCAGATCACTGAGAATGTCGACGGTACGGGGCGTTTCGCCGTGACGGGAAACAAAGACCAACGGCAGATCCTGCCGGCCTTCGGCCAATGGCCAGCCGACATGGAAGGCCATCCGCGCCAGGCGGCTGAGCCGACGGCGCTGCATGGCCGGCAGAAAGGAAACGTCGGGAACGGCATCGCTGTGCGGCAGCACGACCGGTTGTCGGCACCAGGCCTGCCAGTCGTCCACGCTATCAAGTCCCGGGGCCCAGGCGCGCCATTGGGCGATGTTGAAGTTGATCACAGACATTCATCCCACCCTCACGGGCTTACTTGACGCGGGGAGTGGCCAAGAGCCGAGACTCACTCTGCGTGGCGTTTGGCGCCGAGTGGCGCGCATTATCCCGGTGCCGGGAACCTGTAGCAAATGCTGGTTACATTTTGCTCGGCAAGATGAAGCGGCGGGCTTGAAAAAATTGAACGATTGGTAATTATTCACAAAATCATTACTCCGTCTGTCAGTTCCTGCGTCGGGCCGACTGGCCGTTCAGGGCTTTTCAAGCAGGAGAAAGCAACTGACTGTGTAGTCCCTTTACAGAGAAGGTAGCTAAGCAACGCGGCGGACCACTACACTCGGTCATTCTTTGATACACGGGGGTTTTGACATGCGGCGCGTGGTGTTCAATCAGAAAGGTGGCGTTGGCAAATCCAGCATCGCCTGCAATCTGGCGGCGGTCAGTGCCAGCGAGGGTTTTCGCACCTTGCTGGTGGATCTCGATGCCCAGGCCAACTCCACCCAGTACCTGACGGGGCTCACCGGTAGCGATATCCCGATGGGTATCGCCGATTTCTTCAAGCAGACGCTGTCTTCCGGGCCGTTCTCCAAGAAGAATCAGGTCGACATCTACGAAACCCCGTTCGATAACCTCCACGTCATTACCGCCACTGCCGAACTGGCGGACTTGCAGCCAAAGCTTGAAGCCAAGCACAAGATCAACAAGCTGCGTAAGTTGCTTGAGGAGCTGAGCGAAGACTACGACCGGATTTACCTCGATACCCCGCCGGCGTTGAATTTCTATGCGGTTTCTGCGTTGATCGCCGCCGATCGGGTGTTGATTCCCTTTGATTGCGACAGTTTTTCGCGCCAGGCACTGTACGGCCTGATGGCGGAAATCGAAGAGTTGAAGGATGACCATAACGAAGGCCTGGAAGTCGAAGGCATCGTCGTCAACCAGTTCCAGGCCCGGGCCAGCCTGCCCCAGCAGATTCTCGACGAACTGATCGCCGAAGGCCTGCCGGTGTTGCCGGTGTACCTGGCCAGCTCGGTACGCATGCGCGAATCCCATCAGGCCAATACGCCGCTGATCCATCTCGACCCGCGGCACAAGCTGACCCAGCAGTTTGTCGAGTTGCACAACCTGCTGGAAAACGCCTGATTCTGGCTGACTGCATAGAACTCTGTAGGAGCGAGCTTGCTCGCGATGAGGGAGTCACATTCAACATCTCTGTTGACTGATACACCGCTATCGCGAGCAAGCTCGCTCCTACAGGGGGTGTGGTGTTTCAGATCCCCTGGCTACGCAACCAGCTCATCAGTTGTGGTAACGGGAAGGCCCCGCTCTGCCGGGCAATTTCCCGGCCGTTCTTGAACAGGATCAGGCTCGGAATCGAGCGAATCCCCAGCTGCGCCGACAACTGCTGGTTCGCCTCGCTATCCAGTTTGGCCAGGCGGCACTTGCCCGCCAGTTGCCCGGCTGCCTGCTCGAACACCGGTGCAAACGACTTGCACGGCCCGCACCAGTCCGCCCATACGTCCACCAGCAATGGCAGATCACCCTTGATCTGGCTGGCGTAGTCGCCCTGCTTCAATTCAAACGGCTTGTTCAGCAGGACTTCGGCCTTGCAGCGACCGCATTTGGGATGATCGTTGAGGCGCTCGGCGGGAATGCGGTTGAGGCCGTTGCAGTGGGGGCAGGGGATGTGGAGTGGTTCGGTCATGACAAATCGTCCAGTCGAAAGCGAATGATCCTTATCTGGAGACATGTCTCCAGATTTTCAATTGTGCAGTGCCTCACGACGAACAACTGATCTCCAGGTGCTTGCCCCATTCCGGCGGCCTCTCTGCGTAGCTTTCCATCCCCGGTTGTTCCTCGAACGGATTGCTCAGCACTGCGTGCAGTCGGCGGACTTGCGAGTAGTCGCCGCTTTCCGCCGCCGTGATGGCCTTTTGTGCCAGGTAATTGCGCAGGATATACAGCGGATTGACCGCGTGCATTCGTTGGCGGCGCTGCTCTTGATCAAGCGCGCCTTCACGGGCTACCCGGGCGACATAGCGCTCGCCCCAGGCATCAAAGCCCTTGAGGTCGACGAAGTCATCACGCAAGCGGGTGATGGCCTGTTCCGGTGCTTCATCACCCAGGCGACGGAAAAACAGGCTGTAGTCGACGCCACTGTTTTGCATCAGTTGCAGCAGGCGCTCCAGCAAATTCTGGTCGTCGTCTTCGGCAGTGGTCAGGCCGAGGCGGCGGCGCATCAGGTCCAGGTAATGGGCCTGGAACAGTGGCAGGTACAGGCCGAGGGTTTCGCGCAAGGCTTCGACGCTGATGAACGGCGTCAGGGCCTGCGCCAACGCGCTGAGGTTCCACTGGCCAATCGGCACCTGGTTGC
The DNA here is from genome assembly GCF_050432945.1 of Pseudomonas sp. 18173. Lineage (NCBI taxonomy): Bacteria > Pseudomonadati > Pseudomonadota > Gammaproteobacteria > Pseudomonadales > Pseudomonadaceae > Pseudomonas > Pseudomonas sp. 18173. The sequence continues at coordinate 277,445 of NZ_JBKFTN010000003.1, read as the reverse complement.
TGAAGGAGTAACGGCCCTGGTCGTCGGAGTGATTGCAGATGAAGTTGGCGTCGAAGTCGTCGAGGAAAGCGAACGGGCCGAAGTCGAAGGTGATGCCGAGGATCGACATGTTGTCGGTGTTCATCACCCCGTGGCAGAAGCCATAGGCCTGCCACTTGGCAATCAGTTCGGCGTTGCGCTCGACCACTTCGCGGAACATCGCCAGATAGGGTTCCGGCTGCTCCAGACACTCCGGGAAGTGCATGGCCAGTACGTGATCACCCAGTATTTTCTGCTGCTCGGGGCGCTTGGTGTAGTAGAAGTATTCGAAGTGGCCGAAGCGCACATGGCTCGGTGCCAGGCGCAGGACCATGGCGGCGCGTTCCTGTTTTTCGCGCCACACCGGAGTGTCCGAGCCGATCACGCAGAGGGCGCGAGTGGTCGGGATGTTCAGGGCGTTCAGGGCTTCGGACGCGAGGAATTCGCGGATCGATGAACGCAGCACCGCCCGGCCATCGCCCATGCGTGAAAACGGTGTCTGGCCGGCGCCCTTGAGGTGCAGGTCCCAGTGCTCGCCGGCTTCGTTGTACACCTCGCCCAGCAGCAGGCCGCGACCGTCGCCCAGTTGCGGGTTGTAGGAACCGAACTGATGCCCGGAATAGACCATCGCCCTGGGGATCGCATCGGCCCAGAGCTTGTGGCCGCTGAACAGTTCGGCGAACTCCTGGGTTTCGGCCACGGCCGGATCGAGGTCCAGCAGCGCCATGGCGGCGGGGCTGGCCGCCACCAGGCGCGGATTGTCGATGGGCTCGGGCAACACATGGGCGGAAAACGCGTCGCCCAGGCGATCGTAGCGGTTATCGAAGGTCAGTTCGTCGAGGGCTTTCAAGGGCCGGCTCCAGCAGAATGTCCGAGCATTCTGCTGGGGAAAGGCCGGTTAGTCGAGTTTGGCGGCGGGCGGCATTTGCGGCGGTTGCTTGCCATCGGCCAGTGGCACGATGGTTTTCGTTTCTGGCTCGATTGGCACCATCTTGTATTCCTGGCCGTGCAGGTTCTTGAGGTAAACCTCCATCTGCCGGAACGAGATATTGATGTGCTGCTTCTTGAACTCGCGGTTGATGAAGCGGTTGACCTCGTCGAGCACCGGGTTGCGGTCACCGAGATCGCGCACGTGCATGCGCAACTCGTGGTCCAGGGTGCTTTCGCCGAAATTCAGGAAGTACACATGCGGCTCCGGGTCTTTCAGCACGCGCGGGTTGTCGCGGGCTGCCTTGAGCAGCAGCTCCTTCACCAGGTCCAGGTCCGAGCCGTAGTCGACGCCGAGCTTGAGGGTCACCCGGGTGATGGTGTCGGTCAGCGACCAGTTGATCAGTTGCCCGGTAATGAACGTCTTGTTCGGGACGATGATGTCCTTGCGGTCGAAGTCGGTGATGGTCGTGGCGCGGATGCGAATCTTGCTCACGGTGCCCGACAGGTTGCCGATGGTGATGGTGTCGCCGATTCGCACCGGGCGTTCGAACAGGATCATGATGCCGGAGATGAAATTCGCGAAAATCTCCTGCATACCGAAACCGAGACCGACCGACAGCGCCGCCACCAGCCACTGCAACTTGTCCCAGCTGACGCCGAGGGTCGACAGCGTCGAGACGAAGCCGACGCCGGCAATCACGTACGAGAGCAACGTGGTGGTTGCGTAGGCGCTGCCCTGGGCCAGGTTGAGTTTCGACAGCACGAACACTTCGAGCAGGCCGGGCAGGTTGCGCGCCAGGGCGAAGGTGATGCCGATGATGATCAGCGCGCCGAGCATGTCGCCGATGCTGATCGGCACCATGCTCATGTTGGCGCCGGTACCGCTGGTGTATTCGTAGAGGGTGATGTTGTCCAGGTACGAGAACACCGTGATCAGGTCGGCCCAGACCCAATACAGCGCTGCCATGAAGCCGCCGAGCAGTGCCAGGCGGATCAGGCGCAGGGACTGTTCGTTGACCTTCTCGATGTCCATGGTCGGCTCTTCGATCACCGCTTCGCCGTCGCCGGCCTCCTTGGCGGCCAGCCGCTTGCTCAGGGCGCGCTGGTAAGCCAGGCGGCGGGCCGCCACGCTGAGGCCACGCACGAACGTGGCTTCGATCACCAGCCAGAACATCAGCAGGTACAGCGTGTTGATCAAGCGGTCGCTGAGCTTCAGCGCGGTGTAGTAGTAGCCGAAACACACCGCCACGAACAGCGCGACGGGCAGGGCGGTAAACAGGATCCCCACGAGCTTGCGGAACAGTGGCGCGTTTTCGTGGGTCGGGCTGCTGATGAGCAAACGGCTGAGCAGCAGGGTCATCAAGGCGTAGCAGGTGAGCACCACCGGCATGCCGATCACGTCATCGGCCAGCGCCGCCGGTTGCAGTTCGGCAACCGCTACCACGGTCACCAGCGCCATGACCACCATGCCCAGGCGACGGATCCACCTGCGCAGGAATTCCACCTGGGGCTTTTCCCAACGGAAATGCAGTTCCGCCACCCCACCCGGCGCGAGGATCCGGTAGGCGGTGTAGAACACCAGCCAGGCCCCGGCCATTTGCAGTAGCGCCGCGCCCATATTGGCGTTCTGCCCACGGGCGTCGATCTGCAAGGCCAGCCCGCACAGTGCCAGGCCCAGGGAGACCGGCATCGCCAAAAGGATGTTGATCAGAATCGCCTGCGGCGTGTGCCACTGGCTGTCGCGCTTGAAATGGCCGATGTCCTGGTGAACCTTGTTCAGGCGCGCGTACAGGCTTTTGCGGCGCCACAGCAACGCACCGATCAGCAGTGCCAGTGGCAGGAACAGCAGCGGGCGCTGGGTCAGGCCATCAGCCAGTTCGCTCAGGCTTGAAAGTACCGGCAGTGAGTCGAGCTGACGCTGCAGGCGATCCGGCGCGCTGCGAAACCACTCCGGGTCCAGCGGCTTGTTGCTGGGAATCCAGAACATCTGCTCATCGAGCGTCGCCCGCAGGCTTTGTGCCGTGCTGAGCAGTTGCTTCTGGTTCAGTTGCAGGGTGATGGATTCATTGAGCACCGCGCTCAGTTCGCGATTGAGCCGCTCCAACAGGTCGGCGCGGGTGGTGGCCAGTTCCATCAGGCTTTTGCGCAGCGGCGGCGTGACTTGCTCGGGCGGCTGGGTCGACAACAGGTTATCGACGTAGGTAGTCGGATTGCTCAGCAACTCCCGTTGCTGGCTGACTTCGAACTGATACAGGCGAATGTCGGCGATCTGGTCGGCCAGGTTGCGGTCGAGCCGCAGGCGCGGCAACGCCTGCTTCTGTTTGTAGAGAATCTTCGAGAGCAGCAGGCTGCCTTTGAGCACATTGATTTGCTCGTCCAGGGCTGAGTCGCTCTGGGTCAGGCTGTCGAGCTGTTGCTTGGTCTGCAGGTTTTGCTGGGTGACTTCGTTGAGGCGGTCGGTGCTTTTGAGCAGGTAGTCCGAGAGCTTCAGGTTGGCCGCGCTTTCGGTGGCCAGCAAGCTGCTGCCGCCAGCCTTCTGCGCTTCGATGGATTGCTGGGTGACCGTTTCCTGGGACAGCGCCAGACGTTTCTGGTTGATCAGGGTTTGCAGTTCCTGGATTTCCCGATCCAGGCGGTCGGAACGCTCCGAGAGCAGGTCATGCTGGCTGTTGCCGAGGTCTTGCAATTGGGTATTGCCGGCCAGTTCCTGGCGGCGCAGCGGGATCAGGGCGTTCAGCGCTGCCAGCTCGGCATTGAGCTGGTCGCGCTGCTCGGCGCTCAAGGCCTTGCCGGCGTCCTTGCCGTTCTTGAGGATGTTGTTGATCTGCTGAATGCGCGTCTGGCTGCTGGATATCTCCGCCTGGGCGCGCTCGGGGCGGGTCTGGGCGGTGATGATCAGGCTGTTGGCATCGCCCAGGGCTTTTTGCAGGTCGCTTTGCTGGGTGGAGCGCTCGGTCAGCATTTGCTCCAGCTGCTGGATCGGTTCCTTGGCGAAACGCTGCGCCGCCGGCACCACGGTGCTGGCCTTGAGGCGGGTCAGTTCACGCTGGTTCTCGAGTGTCTGCTTGGGCGCGGAACTCAGCGTTTGCTTGAGATCGGCCAGCTTCTGCTCGTAGTCACGCTTGTTGTTGAGCTGGGTCAGCGTGCTTTGCAGGACGGTTTGCAGGGCCTTCTGGTCGGCTTCCGGCAATTTGCGGTCGGCGATCTTGTCCAGGCTCGCCTGCACGGCTTCGCTGGAGGGCGGTTCGGCCGCTTGCGCCGCTTGAGGTAAACCAAGGGGGCCGACAGAGAGACTCAAGCCCAGCAGGGCAATGGCGAAAATGGAGCGCAGGTTAGGCATAAAGACCGGTCAAGCAAGTGATAGTGGAAGCAGTTTAGAGGAAGAGGCCGGGGCTCGGGCGACTTCCTTCGGGGAATCTGACGCCCACTTTGCCGATCTTGTTCCCGTCCATGACCGCCACGGTCCAGATGGTGTTGTTCCATTCCACCTGGTCACCCACCACCGGTGCACCGCCGACTTTCTGGGCAATGAAGCGGGCCAGGGACATGTCCGGATCGATGCCTTCGACCTTCAGGCCATACAGGGCCGCAACCGCGGCCAGCTGGGCGTCTCCTTCCAGTACGAAGTCGCCGAAGAAGCGCAGATCCAGACCTCGTTGCGGCGCCTGGCTGAACAGTTTTCCAAGGGCTGGCAGGTTGTGTTCATGGCCGATGACACAGAGCAAATCATCGACTTCCAGCACCGTACTACCCGACGGATGGAGCAGTTGCTCGCCACGAAACAGGGCAGCGATACGGGTGCCTTCGGGCATTTTCAGCTCACGAAGGTGCGAACCGATGCACCATTTTTCCGCGCCGAGGCGATAAACGAACAGCTCCCATTCGCTGGTGACATGCACTTCCAGGGCTGAGCGGGAGATGGGGGCAGGCTCCGGGGGCACCGTCACCTTCAACAGCTTGGCGACCCACGGCAGGCTCGTGCCCTGAACCAGCAGCGACACCAGCACGATAAAGAACGCGAGGTTGAAGTACAGCTGGGCGTTGGGCAGGCCGGCCATCAGCGGGAACACCGCCAGAATGATCGGGACCGCGCCGCGCAAACCGACCCAGGAGATGAACGCTTTCTCGCGACCATGGAACGCCTTGAACGGCAGCAGGCCAACCAGTACCGACAGTGGCCGGGCGAACAGAATCATCCACAGCGCCAATGCCAGTGCCGGCAAGGCAATAGGCAGCAGGTCGTGAGGCGTCACCAGCAGCCCCAGCACCAGGAACATGCCGATCTGCGCCAGCCAGGCCATGCCGTCAAGCATGTGCAGAATGCCGTGGCGGCTGCGCACCGGACGGTTGCCGATCACCAGGCCGCAAAGGTACACGGCGAGGAAGCCGCTGCCGTGCAGGGCGTTGGTCAGGGCAAACACCACCAGGCCTCCGGCGATGACCAGAATCGGATACAGGCCTGTGGCCAGGTTGATGCGGTTGACCAGTTGCAGCATCAGCCAGCCGCCACCCAGGCCGATGACACTGCCGATGCCGAACTCGCGGATCAGGTGGGTCAGCAGGCTCCAGTGCAGGCCGGTCTGGCCGCTGGCGAGCATGTCGATCAGGGTGACGGTCAGGAATACCGCCATCGGGTCGTTGCTGCCGGATTCGATTTCAAGGCTGGCGGTCACCCGTTCGTTCAGGCCTTTGCCGCCCAACAGCGAGAACACCGCCGCAGCGTCGGTGGAACCGACGATGGCGCCGATCAGCAGGCCCTGGATCAGGTTCAGGTTGAACAGCCATGCGGCCGCCATGCCGGTCAGTCCGGTGGTAATCAGCACCCCGACGGTGGCGAGAGACAATGCCGGCCATAACGCCACGCGGAAACTCGACACCCGGGTGCGCAAGCCGCCGTCGAGCAGAATGACTGCCAGCGCGAGGTTGCCGACCAGATAAGCCGTGGGGTAGTTGTCGAAAATGATGCCGCCGCCATCGACGCCGGCCGCCATGCCGACGGCCAGGATGATCACCAGAATCGGGATGCCGAGGCGCGATGACAGTGAGCTCACCAGAATGCTCGCACCTACCAGCAACGCGCCGATCAAGAACAGGCTGTTGATGGTCGTCGCATTCAAAGGCAGTACTCCAGAAAGCTGAAAGGCGGGCACAAACTGACCATGCAGTCCGCGTGCCAGCGATTCTAACCTGTTGAAATGTGATGCTGTCAAAAAGCTTTTGGCGGGCGATTCTTCACGCCGGGTGAAATCATTGTGGCGAGGGGGCTTGCCCCCGTTCGGCTGCGAAGCAGTCGTAAATGTGGCGATGCTTTTCAACGGTGTAAACGCGCTGATCGGGATGGGGGCCGCTACGCGGCCCAACGGGGGCAAGCCCCCTCGCCACAGGTATTGTGTTGGCGATTACAGGCTGAACCGCCCAACCAGGGTGTTCAGGTCCACCGCCAGGCGCGACAGTTCGTTGCTCGCCGCGCTTGTCTGATTCGCCCCGGTGGCCGACTGCACCGACAGGTCGCGAATGTTCACCAGGTTGCGATCCACTTCGCGGGCTACCTGCGCCTGTTCTTCGGCGGCACTGGCGATCACCAGGTTGCGTTCGTTGATTTCGACGATGGCGCTGTTGATGGTGTCCAGCGACATCCCGGCACCGCGAGCGATGTTCAGGGTCGATTCGGCGCGTTCGGTGCTGTTGCGCATCGAATCCACCGCGTGCTCGGTACCGCTCTGGATGCTGCCGATCATTCGCTCGATTTCGTTGGTCGACTGCTGGGTGCGATGGGCCAGGGCGCGAACTTCGTCGGCCACTACCGCGAAACCACGGCCGGCCTCACCGGCGCGTGCGGCCTCGATGGCGGCGTTCAGGGCCAGCAGGTTGGTCTGGTCGGCCAGGCCACGGATCACATCCAGCACCTTGCCGATGTCGCGGGACTCGTTGGCCAGATCGCCGATCAGGGTTGCGGTGCTCTGCACGTCAGCACTCATGCGCTCGATGGCGCTCACGGTTTCCTGCACCAGATCACGGCCGTCGCCGGCGGAACTGGTGGCGTTCTTCGACGCCTCGGACGTGCTCACCGCGTTGCGCGCGACTTCTTCCACGGCACTGGTCATTTCGTTGACCGCAGTGGCGGCCTGTTCGATTTCGTTGTTCTGCCGGGTCAGGCCGCGGGCGCTTTCGTCGGTGACGCTGTTGAGTTCTTCCGCAGCGGACGCAAGCTGCGTGGCGGAGCCGGAAATGCGCTGTAGCGTGTCACGCAGTTTGTCCTGCATCTTCGACATCGCCAGCAGCAAGCGGCCGGCCTCGTCCTGGCCGTCGACCGTGATTGGGCGCGTCAGGTTGCCTTCGGCGATTTGTTCGGCGGCGCTCAGGGCATTGGCGATCGGTTGGGTGATGCTGTTGGTCAGCAACCAGGCGAACAGCAGCGTCAGGGCGGTGGCGATCACCAGCAGGGTGATCACCAGGTTGAATGCCGAATCGTATTGATCCGCGGCCTGCTGGTTGGCGTCGTGGCTCTGCTGGGTGTTGATCTCCAGCAGTTTGTTCAACACCGCGTTGACCGCTTCGGAGTTGTTGAGCAAATCGCTGTTGAGCAGGCTGCGCAGTTCATCGACCTGATTGTTGCGCGACAAGGTTTTCATCCGGTCTTCGATCTGGCGGTACTGGCCCAGCAACTGCACATATTGATCGTAGGTCGCACGTTCCTGCGGGCTGGCGATCAGCTTTTCATAGGTCGCCTGGGCTGTGCGAATCTGCTGGTTGCGCATCTCCAGCAGTTCCATGGTTTTCTGCTGCACGTCAGGCTCGCGGTTCACCAGCAAGCGATAGGACAACACGCGCAGGCGCAAGGTGAGCTGGGTGAAGTCGTCCAGGCTCTTGATGCTCGGCACGCTATTGTTGGTGATGTTCTCGGCCGCACCGCGGATCTTGCTCATCTGATTCAGGGCAAACACTCCCAGAATCATCATCAAGCCACCGATCAGCGCAAAGCTGAGAAATGCCCGAGGGGCGATATTCATATTACGAAGGGACATGGCGTTTACCGGGAGAGAGCGCATCCGTGCGGGGCTGAGACTTTTGTATGGATGGCTTATCGGTCGCCGGACTGAAGTCTTGAGCCCGGTGTGTTTCAGCCGGTTGCACCTTGTGGCGACGAAGTGCAGGAACCAGATTGGCCAGCCGCAGTCTTTAAAACTCGCGAGGAAGGTCGCCCGTCAGCGCAATCAAGGCTTTGCGCCTGTATAACCCTGGCATCCACGGTGACTTTTCTTTATCGTACGCGCCCTTTGAAAAAGCCCGGAAAATCAAAATGTTGGAAGCATCCCTAAGCCAATTGGAACAACTGGTCAGTGACCTGGTGCAACAGAACCAGACGTTGCTCGGTACCAACCAGACCCTGACTGCAGAACTGGCCCAGGCCAAGGATGAAAACGAAAGCCTGCAACTGAGCCTGATGGAGCAGGAAGAGAAGCAAGGCGCCACGGCGGCTCGCATTCAGGCCCTGGTTGAGCGTGTCAGCGCAGGTCCTGTCAGCGCATGAGTTACAACGCCGCAGGGGTAAAAGTCGTCTCGATCCTGGGAGAGGACTATTCGATCAAGGCACCGGCCGGGGAAGAACAGACCCTGTTGGACGCCGCGATGATGTTGAAGGCAGCCCTGGCCGACACCAAGAGGAAGTACCCGACGCTGATCGGTGACCGCCTGCTGGTGCTGGCCGCGATGAATCTGTGTTCTCAACAGATCGAAATGCAGAAGCAGCACAAGCTCGAACTCGACCGTTACCAAGAGCAAGTCAGCGCCACGGTTGAAGTGATTTCCAAGACGATCAATCAGGCCTGATCGGCTTTGCGCACAACCAAAGAATAGATTGTCGGTTGGCTTGTATACAATCGGCACGGCTGTTGCAGTGTTTCAGCCTCTTATTCTTTGGGGGTGCTCCATGCAGTTCTGGCGACGCAGTATTCAGTGGCAGTTGATCCTGAGCATGGGCACCGCCCTGCTCGTCAGTATCCTGATCGTGGTTGGCATTTATACCCTCGTGGTCAACCGCCTCGCCCAAAGCTACCTGGTCGAGCAGGCGTTGCCGTCGAGCATCGAGGCGATGCGCAACGATATCGAGCGCATTCTCGTGCAGCCCCTCACCGCCGCCAAGGACATTGCCAGCAACAGCATGGTCCGCGACTGGCTGGCCGCAGGCGAAGACAGTGCGCAGACCAGTACCTACGCCACCTATCTGGAAGGCATCCGCGCCGAACACAAAGCCTTTACCGCACTGATTATCGGCACTGCATCAAACCACTACATCACCGAAAAAGGCCTGGACCGCACCCTCAGCCGTTCCAATCCCAAAGACGCCTGGTTCTACACCTTCCTCGACAGCAACCAGCCGCGCACCCTCAATATCGACAACGACACGGCCACCGGAGAATTGGCGCTGTTCATCGACCTCAAGGTCGAGCAGGCCGGTAAAGTCGTGGGCGTTGCCGGGCTGGGCCTGAGCATGAAAGAGCTGTCGGAGCTGATCCACAACTTCAGCTTCGGTGAGCGCGGCAAGGTCTATCTCGTGCGTTCCGACGGTTTGATCCAGGTTCACCCCGAGGCGCAATTCAGCGGCAAGCGCACCCTGACCGAGCAGATTGGCGCTACGGCGGCACAAGCGGTGATGAGTCAAAAAGTTGCCACCAGCAGCGGCTTCCAGCGTGACGGCGAAGACTTCCTCGCGTTGAGCCTGCCATTGCGCGATCTCGGCTGGACCCTGGTGGCCGAAGTGCCGCAATCGCAGATCTACGCCGAAGCCCGCCGCGCCATGTGGATGAGCAGCGGTATCGGCCTGGCGGTGGCGATGGTGTGCCTGTTGCTGGTGGTGCTGCTGGCCCGTGGGTTGGTGCGGCCGATTCGTCAGGTAACAGCGGCGCTGGTTGCCATCGGTAGCGGTGGTGGAGATTTGACCCACCGGTTAGATTCCAGTCGCGCCGATGAACTGGGCGATCTGGCGCGTGGCTTCAATCGGTTTCTCGACAGCCAGCGCGACATGATCGGTGAAGTGCTGACCACCAGCGAACACCTGCGCACTGCTGTCGGGCAAGTGGCGCGGGTGGTGGACAACACCGCCGAACGTTCCGGACGGCAACAGGAAATGACCGACATGGTCGCCACTGCTGTTCACGAAATGGGCCTGACCGTGCAGGACATCGCCCAGAACGCCGGCAACGCGGCGTTCGCTTCACAAACCGCCCGTGACGAAGCGCTGCAGGCGCGGGAGGTGGTGGGCGGTTCGATTCGCCACATTGAAAGCATGTCCCGGGAAATCGGCGTGGCGGCCACGGCGGTGGGAGACCTGGCCCATCAAGTGGCGTCCATCGATCAGGTGCTGGCGGTGATTCGCGGGATTTCCGAGCAGACCAACCTGCTGGCGCTCAACGCTGCTATCGAAGCAGCGCGAGCCGGCGACATGGGGCGCGGGTTTGCCGTGGTTGCCGATGAAGTGCGCACCCTGGCGCGGCGTACGCAATCGTCCACCGATGAAATCCAGCAGATGATCGGCAGCCTCAAGCAGGGTGCGGAAAACGCCGTTTCGTCGATGCACAGCGGGCAAGCCGCCACCGGGACCGGTGTCGAGTCGAGCCAGCGTACCGGTGTGTCATTAACTGCGATTACCGACCAGGTGGAACGCATCAGCGACATGAATCATCAGGTCGCGACGGCGACCGAAGAGCAATCGGCGGTGACCGAGGAGATCAACCGCAACGTGCAGGGCATTTCCGATCTGGCGCGGGCGACGGCGGGGGAGGTCAGGGCTTGTCGGGATGATTGCCACACGTTGCAGCGGTTGGCGGATGATCTGGCGCGGCAGATGGGTGGGTTCAAGCTGAGCTGATGTGTTGTCTGTGCGGGCCTCTTCGCGAGCAAGCCCGCTCCCACACTCGACCTGCTGCGAACACATAATTTGTGAGCTCCAGCGATCAAATGTGGGAGCGGGCTTGCTCGCGAATTTCAGCTACGCCACAGATTCGGGATCAGAACCACTCATCCTGCATGTCCAGGCACACATCATCCCGCGCTTCAAGAATCGCCAGCTCATGGTGGCAACCCGGCACTTCCCACGTCAGGAAGTAGCGCGCCGCCTGCAACTTGCCTTTATAGAAGCTCACATCCGCTGCATTGTCCTTGGCCAGGCCTTCCTCGGCCCGAATCGCCTGTTCCAGCCAGCGCCAGCCTATGACGGTGTGCCCGAACACTTTCAAATACAGCGCCGAGTTCGCCAGGCTGCTGTTGACCTTGCCCTGGGCCAGGTCAGTCAGCAGGCCGATGGTCACGGTTTGCAGGCGCGCCACCAGTTTCTCCAGTGGTTCGCGCAGTGGCGTCAGCGACTCGAATGCGTGGGCGCGTTCGGCGGTGTCGGCGATCAGGCGGATCAGTTGCTTGAGCCCCGCGCCCCCGTTCTGCGCCAGTTTGCGCCCCAGCAGGTCCAGCGACTGAATGCCGTGGGTGCCTTCGTGGATCGGGTTCAGGCGGTTGTCGCGGTAGTACTGCTCTACCGGGTATTCGCGGGTGTAGCCGTGGCCGCCGAGGATCTGGATCGCCAGTTCGTTGGCCTTCAGGCAGAACTCCGACGGCCAGGATTTGACGATCGGCGTCAGCAGGTCCAGCAGTTCGTGGGCCTGTTTGCGTTCGGCTTCGGTCGCAAGCGTCGTGGTGTCATCGAACAGCCGCGCCGCGTACAGGCCAAGGTCGAACGAACCTTCGACGTAGGCTTTTTGCGTCAGCAGCATGCGTTTGACGTCGGCGTGCTGAATGATCGCAACCGGTGCGGTGTTCGGGTCCTTGCTGTCGGGTACGCGCCCCTGCGGTCGCTCGCGGGCGTATTCCAGCGAGTACAGGTAGCCGGCGTAACCGAGCATCACCGCGCCCATGCCGACACCGATTCGTGCCTCGTTCATCATCTGGAACATGTAGCTCAGGCCATGGTGTGGCTTGCCCACCAGATAGCCGACACACTCGCCGTTATCGCCGAAATTCAGCGCGGTGGACGTGGTGCCACGCCAGCCCATCTTGTGGAACAGCCCGGCCAGCAGCACGTCATTGCGCTTGCCCAGGCTGCCGTCGTCGTTGACCAGGAACTTGGGCACGATGAACAGTGAAATGCCCTTCACCCCGGCCGGCGCGTCCGGCAGCTTGGCCAGCACCATGTGCACGATGTTTTCCGACAGCGGATGGTCGCCGCCGGAAATGAAGATCTTGTTGCCCTTGAGGCGATAGGTACCGTCAGGCGACGGCTCTGCGCGGGTACGAATATCCGACAGTGACGAGCCCGCGTGCGGTTCGGTCAGGGCCATGGTGCCGAAGAAACGGCCGTCGATCATCGGTTGCAGGAAGCGGCGCTTCTGCTCATCGGTGCCGAAGCTTTCGATCAGGTTCGCCGCGCCCATGGTCAGGAACGGATAGGACGTCGAGGCGGCGTTGGCCGATTGAAAGTGGGCAAAGCAGGCCTGGGACAGCAGTGTAGGAAGTTGCATGCCGCCGGCGTCGAAACTGCGCGCGGCATTGAGGAACCCGGCTTCGAGGAAGGCATCCACTGCCGGTTTCACTTCCGGAATCAGAATCGCCTGACCGTTTTCATAGCGCGGTTCATTCTCGTCACCCTTGCGGTTGTGCGGGGCGAAGAACTTTTCGGCGATGCTGCGGGCGGTACCGATGGCCGCATCGAAGGTTTCGCGGTTGTGCTCGGCGAAACGCTCACGCTGGGTCAGGCCCTCGGCATCAAGGACTTCATACAGCTCGAAAGCCAGATTACGGGAACTGAGCAACGTCTCGGACATGGCGGCCTACCTTTTATTGGAATGGGCCGAGTCTAGGTGGGGAAATAAAGGCTGAACAGGATGATTGATGAGCGTGATGGCGGACCAGCGCGACGACTTGGCAGGCACCACAAAACAAATGTGGGAGCGGGCTTGCTCGCGAAGGCGGTATGTCAGTCAACATAAATGCTGAATGTGACGGCCTCTTCGCGAGCAAGCCCGCTCCCACAGGGATTTGATTGCCAGGCGGCTATTGCGGCTGCCCGGCTTATCGGTTTTAACCGATCGTCATCAAGCTGGCATTACCACCCGCTGCCGCCGTGTTGACGCTCAACGCACGCTCGATCACCAGGCGTTCCAGCGCAATGTTGGTTTCGCCTTGCGACAGACCCTGCACGCCAACGATCGCACCAGCGCGTTTGGCAACCTGCTGGCACACCGCACGCAACTGGTCGGAGTGGCCGTGATGCACAACCGCATCAAACACCACTTCGTCCTTGTTCCAGTCGGAAACCAGCTTGATGCGTGCCTGAATATCCTTCGGCAGGCGTGCGAACAGCGCCTTGCCCAGGTCGGTTTCCGGCCATACCGCCGAACCACCAACCGCCAGTACTGCCGCCAGTTGGGTCAGCAGATCGCCTTCGACTTCCGCCAGGCACAGCACGTGTTCCCGCGGCAGGATCGCGTAGCTGTTGCGCTCGCCGGTCGGGCCCGCCAGAACGCGGGTGATGCCGCTTTGCGATTGTGCGGCGAACTGTGCGCACAGGGTGCTCAGGTCGGCGAACTTGTTGCTGTCGGCCCAGGCTTTCAGGGCGGTCAATGGCTTGCTCATGGCGTCGCGCAGACGAACATCCGGTGCTGCGCCAGCATCGCCGCGAGCGAAGGATTGTTCGATCGCATCCGCAGGGCGCGTCGACAGCAGGCGGTACAGGTACAGCGGGCCACCAGCTTTCGGGCCGGTCCCCGACAGGCCTTCGCCGCCGAATGGCTGCACGCCGACCACGGCACCGACGATGTTGCGGTTGACGTAGACGTTACCGGCGTTGACGGTGTCGATCACCTTGGCGATGGTCTCGTCGATGCGGGTGTGCACGCCCAGGGTCAGGCCGTAGCCGGAAGCGTTGATCTGGCCGATCAGTTGGTCGATGTCTTTGCGCTTGTAGCGAACCACGTGCAGCACCGGGCCGAAGATCTCCCGCTGCAACTCGTCGAAGCTTTCCAGTTCGATCAGCGTCGGCATCACGAAGGTGCCGCGTTTGACTTCTTCGGCATCGGCGATGGCCACCTGGTACACGCTGCGACCTTTGTCGCGCATGGCCTGGATGTGTTTCTCGATGCCGGCTTTCGCTTCAGCGTCGATCACCGGGCCGATGTCCACGGACAGGCGCTCCGGGTTGCCGAGGCGGCTTTCGGCCATGGCGCCCTTGAGCATTTCGATGACGCGGTCGGCGGAGTCTTCCTGCAGGCACAGGACGCGCAGGGCCGAGCAACGCTGGCCGGCGCTGTCGAATGCCGAGGACACCACGTCGATCACCACCTGTTCGGTGAGTGCCGAAGAGTCGACGATCATCGCGTTCTGGCCGCCGGTTTCGGCGATCAGCGGGATTGGACGGCCCTGGTTGTCGAGACGACCGGCGATGTTGCGTTGCAACAGGCGCGCAACTTCGGTGGAACCGGTGAACATCACGCCTTTGACGCGCTCGTCGCCGACCAGGCCGGCACCGACGGTTTCGCCACGGCCCGGCAGCAATTGCAGCACGCCTTGCGGAATCCCGGCTTCGAGCAGCAGGCGTACGGCTTGAGCGGCCACCAGCGGGGTTTGTTCCGCAGGCTTGGCCAATACCGGGTTACCGGCAGCCAGTGCGGCAGCCACCTGGCCACTGAAGATCGCCAGCGGGAAGTTCCATGGGCTGATGCACACCACCGGGCCCAGCGGGCGGTGGGCGTCATTGGTGAAATCGTTGCGTGCCTGCACTGCGTAGTAACGCAGGAAGTCCACGGCCTCGCGCACTTCAGCGATGGCGTTGGTGAAGGTCTTGCCGGCTTCGCGAGCCAGCAGGCCCATCAGCGGCTGGATCTCGGCTTCCATCAGGTCGGCGGCACGTTCCAGGATCGCGGCGCGCTCGGCGGGCGGCGTGGCCTGCCAGATCGGGGCAGCGTTCAGGGCGCACTGGATCGCGTTGTCGACGTCTTCGACGGTCGCTTCCTGTACATGGCCGACCACGTCACGCAGGTCGGACGGGTTCAACACTGGCGCCGGCGCTTCGTTGCTGGACGCGCAGCCAAGAATCGGCGCCGCTTTCCAGTGGTTGTGTGCGGTAGCGAGAAGTGCGCAAGACAGCGAAGCCAGACGATGTTCGTTGGCCATGTCGATGCCGCTGGAGTTGGCGCGCTCGGCACCATACAGGTCACGCGGCAGCGGAATGCGCGGGTGCGGCAGGCCGAAACCACCTTCCACGGTTGCCATCTGCTCGATGCTCGCCACCGGGTCGGCCACCAGTTCCTGAATCGAAATCGACTGGTCGGCGATACGGTTGACGAACGAGGTGTTCGCGCCGTTTTCCAGCAGGCGACGTACCAGGTACGCCAGCAGGGTTTCGTGGGTGCCGACTGGCGCATACACGCGGCACGGACGGTTCAGCTTGCCTTCGGAGACCTTGCCTACAACTTGTTCGTACAGTGGCTCACCCATGCCGTGCAGGCACTGGAACTCGTACTGGCCCGGGTAATAGTTCTGACCGGCGATGTGGTAAATCGCCGACAGGGTGTGGGCGTTGTGCGTGGCGAACTGCGGGTAGATGACTTCCGGCACCGACAGCAGTTTGCGCGCGCAAGCGATGTAGGACACGTCGGTGTACACCTTGCGGGTGTAGACCGGATAGCCTTCCAGGCCTTCGACCTGGGCGCGCTTGATTTCGCTGTCCCAGTACGCGCCTTTCACCAGGCGGATCATCAGGCGATGACGGCTGCGGCGAGCCAGGTCGATCACGTAGTCGATCACGTACGGGCAACGCTTCTGGTAAGCCTGGATGACGAAACCGATACCGTTCCAGCCGGTCAGTTGCGGCTCGAAGCACAGACGCTCGAGCAGATCCAGCGACAGCTCGAGGCGGTCGGCTTCTTCGGCGTCGATGTTCAGGCCGATGTCGTATTGCTTGGCCAGCAGGGTCAGCGACAGCAGGCGCGGGTACAGCTCATCCATCACGCGCTCGTACTGGGCGCGGCTGTAGCGCGGGTGCAGGGCGGACAGCTTGATCGAAATGCCCGGGCCTTCATAAATCCCGCGACCGTGGGACGCTTTGCCGATCGAGTGGATGGCTTGTTCGTACGAGGCCAGGTACTTCTGCGCATCATGCTCGGTGAGTGCCGCTTCACCCAGCATGTCGTAGGAATAGCGGAAGCCCTTGGCTTCGAATTTGCTGGCGTTGGCCAGGGCTTCGGCGATGGTTTCGCCGGTGACGAACTGCTCGCCCATCAGGCGCATGGCCATGTCGACGCCCTTGCGGATCATCGGCTCGCCGCTCTTGCCGATGATGCGGCTCAGGGACGAGGTCAGGCCGGCTTCATTGTGCGTAGACACAAGCTTGCCGGTAAGCAGCAGACCCCACGTGGCCGCGTTGACGAATAGCGACGGGCTGTTGCCCAGGTGCGGCTGCCAGTTGCCGGTGCTGATCTTGTCGCGGATCAGCGCGTCGCGGGTGCCTTTGTCCGGGATGCGCAGCAGCGCTTCGGCCAGGCACATCAGTGCCACGCCTTCCTGGGACGACAGGGAGAATTCCTGCAGCAGGCCCTGAACGATGCCGGCACGACCGCCAGCGCTCTTCTGGTTACGCAGTTTTTCGGCAATCGAAGCGGCGAGCTTGTTGGTGGCTTCAGCCATTGGAGCCGGCAGGCGCGCCTGCTCGATCAGCATCGGCACCACTTCCGGTTCCGGGCGACGGTAGGCGGCGGTGATCGAGGCGCGCAGCACCGATTGCGGCAGGATGCTTTCGGCGAATTCGAGGAAGCACTGGTGGGCGTGATCCAGAGGCGCGTCGACGGCGTCGTCGGAATCCTTGGTCAAGCCGCTCAGCTCGGTCAGGGTTGCACCACCCTCGAGTTTTTCCAGGTAATTGAAGATTGCCTGCTTGATCAGCCAGTGCGGCGTGCGATCAATCGAGGTCGCGGCGGCCTTGAGGCGTTCGCGGGTCGGGTCGTCGAGTTTGACCCCAAGGGTGGTGGTAGCCATGTTTTTATCCTCATGTTTGCCACGACTGCGTGGCATCAGCTGGCGGCAAGATTAGCCGTGCAACTGCCGAGGTGCAACCGGGTGCAACCCTTTTTTTGCAGGAAAAATCGGCGCCTCGTCGGGAAAAGAATTCTGGTACGAATGTGCCGCCCCTGCTTGGTGCTTTTACTTCTAGAAATCTTTTGTTACTGCGCAAAAAGGGCGCAAGAACAATGGGTTCTGCGTCAATGTCTGCCAGGTGCAACTGATTCTCAAAAAATGGGTTGCACCTTGTTTGCTTTGTTGAATAGCATCCGCACCCCAAGGTGCAACCCGTCTAGAGCGAGGTTGAGCCGGCTGATGGCTTTCCTGGGGAAACATCAGTCATAAATGCGCGGCGTCCCGAACCGTCTGTCGAACACCAGTGTTTGCGAGCGGTTCAACAGCCGCTGCTACATAAAAACAAAGCCAGGGCGTCACTTAATGAGCGTAACGAATCCAACCCTGATCACATTTGTGATCTACATCGCGGCAATGGTGCTGATCGGTTTCATGGCCTATCGCTCCACCAACAACCTTTCCGACTACATTCTGGGCGGTCGTAGCCTGGGGAGCGTCGTTACCGCGCTGTCTGCCGGTGCGTCCGACATGAGCGGCTGGTTGTTGATGGGCCTGCCGGGTGCCATCTACATGTCCGGTCTTTCCGAAAGCTGGATCGCCATCGGCCTGATCGTCGGTGCCTACCTGAACTGGCTGTTCGTCGCCGGCCGTCTGCGCGTGCAGACCGAGCACAACGGTGATGCCCTGACGCTGCCGGATTACTTTTCCAGCCGTTTCGAAGACAAAAGCGGCCTGCTGCGGATCATCTCCGCCGTCGTGATCCTGGTGTTCTTCACCATCTACTGCGCCTCCGGCATCGTGGCCGGTGCCCGTCTGTTCGAAAGCACCTTCGGCATGTCCTACGAGACAGCGCTGTGGGCCGGTGCTGCGGCGACGATTGCCTACACCTTCGTCGGCGGTTTCCTGGCCGTGAGCTGGACTGACACCGTACAAGCCACCCTGATGATCTTCGCCCTGATCCTGACGCCGATCATCGTGCTGCTGGCCACCGGCGGTGTCGATACCACGTTCCTGGCGATCGAAGCGCAAGATCCGGCCAACTTCGACATGCTCAAGGGCACCACCTTCGTCGGCATCATCTCGCTGATGGGCTGGGGCCTGGGCTACTTCGGTCAACCGCACATCCTGGCGCGTTTCATGGCGGCGGATTCGGTCAAGTCGATTGCCAAGGCCCGTCGCATCTCCATGACCTGGATGATCCTGTGCCTGGGCGGCACCGTGGCTGTAGGTTTCTTCGGCATCGCCTACTTCTCGGCCAACCCGGCCGTGGCCATGCCAGTGAGCGAGAACCACGAACGCGTGTTCATCGAGCTGGCGAAGATCCTGTTCAACCCGTGGATTGCCGGTGTCCTGCTGTCGGCCATCCTGGCTGCCGTCATGAGCACCCTGAGCTGCCAGCTGCTGGTGTGCTCGAGCGCACTGACCGAAGACTTCTACAAAACCTTCCTGCGTAAATCGGCTTCCCAGCTGGAACTGGTCTGGGTCGGTCGCGCCATGGTGCTGCTGGTGGCCCTGATCGCCATCGCGCTGGCCGCCAACCCGGAAAACCGCGTACTGGGTCTGGTCAGCTACGCCTGGGCCGGTTTCGGCGCCGCGTTCGGTCCGGTGGTGCTGATCTCCGTGATCTGGAAAGACATGACCCGCAACGGCGCGCTGGCCGGCATCCTGGTCGGCGCGATCACCGTGATCGTGTGGAAACACTTCGAGCTGCTGGGCCTGTACGAAATCATCCCTGGTTTCATCTTCGCCAGCCTGGCGATCTACCTCGTCAGCAAGATGGGCACGCCGACTGCCGGTATGTTCCAGCGGTTTGCTGCTGCAGAGAGTGATTATCGTCTGAACAAGTAACCGGGATGAGCGCATGCGCTGACCCGATACCTTGAATGAAAATGGCCCGCTTCCTTTTGGAGGCGGGCCATTTTTTTGCGTTTTCACTGCAGTTTTCTTCCCGGGCCATCCGCTCAGCCACCAACCCCTGACTTGCCGGCCGGTAAAAGGTAAACTTCCCGGCCTTCGCAGGAGCAGCCATGAATTATCGTCACGCCTTCCACGCCGGCAATCACGCCGATGTGTTCAAACACCTGACCTTGACCCGCCTCATCGCCCTGATGTCGCGCAAGGAGCAGCCGTTTGCCTATCTCGACACCCACGCCGGCATTGGTCTGTATGACCTGCAGGGCGATCAGGCGAGTCGCACCGGCGAGTACCTGGAAGGCATTGCGCGTTTGTGGGATCAGCCGGACCTGCCGCTCCTGACTGCCGATTACATGCAGGTGCTGCATGAGATGAACCCGGATGGCCAGTTGCGCTATTACCCGGGGTCGCCGGAGCTGGCGCGGCGTTTGACCCGCCCGCAAGACCGTGTGCTGCTCAACGAGAAGCACCCGGAAGACGGCGTGTTGCTCAAGGACAACATGGCCGGTGATCGCCGGGTCAAGGTTCATTTGGGCGAGGGCTGGCATGTGTCGCGGGCCTTGCTGCCGGTGCCGGAGAAGCGTGCGGTGATGTTGATCGATCCGCCGTTCGAGAAGCTCGACGAGATGCAGCGTTGTGCCGCGTCGTTGAAGGAAGCGATTGGCCGGATGCGCCAGACCGTGGCGGCGATCTGGTACCCGGTGAAGGATCAGCGCGCGCTGCGGCGTTTCTATCAGGACCTGGCTGGCACCGGGGCGCCGAAGTTGTTGCGGGTGGAGTTGCTGGTGCATCCATTGGATACGCCGAACAGCCTGAACGGCTCCGGCCTGGCGATTGCCAACCCGCCGTGGGGGCTGGAGGAAGAGTTGCGTGAGCTGCTGCCGTGGTTGTCCGAGAAGCTTGGGCAGACCCAGGGTGGGTGGCGGATGGATTGGTTGATTGCTGAAAGTTGATCTGTTGCATTTGTAGCGACTGATTGGACGCCATCACTGTGTAGGAGCGAGCTTGCTCGCGAAGGTCGTGAACGATAACGCGTAAAACCGGATGCCCACGGCGCCCTTTGGTTTTTCGCGAGCGAGCTCGCTCCTACAGTCAGTCGTCAGATAGGGCAGGTCACGCCTGTGCCGCCGATCCCGCAGTAGCCTTCCGGATTCTTCGCCAGATACTGCTGGTGATACGTCTCGGCAAAATAGACGGTCGGGGCCTGGTCGATTTCGGTGCTGATTTCACCGATGCCGGCCTTGGACAGTTCAGCCTGGTACGCGGCTTTGCTCTTGAGCGCGGCGTCCAGTTGTTCAGGCGACGTGGCGTAGATCACCGAACGGTACTGGGTGCCGATGTCGTTGCCCTGGCGCATGCCCTGAGTCGGGTTGTGCAGTTCCCAGAACATCGCCAGCAGCTGCTGGTAGCTGACCTTCGCCTTGTCGTACACCACCAGCACCACTTCGGCATGGCCGGTCAGGCCGGAGCAGACTTCTTCGTAGGTCGGGTTTGGCGTGAAGCCACCGGCGTAACCCACCACCGTGCTGACCACGCCTTCGCGCTGCCAGAAGCGGCGTTCCGCACCCCAGAAACAGCCCAGGCCGAAGATCGCGAAGTCGACGTCTTCGAAGAACGGGCCGAGCAAGGGGGTGTCTTTGAACACAAAGTGCTTTTCAGGCAGGGTCATCGCGGTTTCGCGGCCGGGCAGAGCTTGTTCTTTTGTAGGGAGCACGTTTTTGTTCACCAGAATTTCCGAGCGCAGAACCATGATCAGTCCTCTCAGTCAGGTTGGGTTGTCGATACACAGACCGCCAGTGTGCCAAATGCCATCCAGTTAAGCGAAATCTATGTGGGAGCGAGCCTGCTCGCGAAGGCGTCAAAACAGCAACATTGTCGCTGGCTGACCCACCGCTTTCGCGAGCAGGCTCGCTCCCACAGGTTCGAAGTCTGTCAGGCGATTGGGCCACGCGGATAGCGCTTGAGCTTTTCGATCAGCTCGTTGCCCGGGATCGGACGGTCGAACAGGTAGCCCTGGCCGACGTCGCAGCGGTGACGGCGCAGGAACGACAACTGGTCGGCAGTTTCGATGCCTTCAGCCACGACCTTGAGTTTCAGGTTGTGCGCCATGGCGATCACCGCGGAGGTGATTTCCATGTCGTCCTGGTTGTCCGGGATTTCGTGGATGAAGCTTCGATCGATCTTGATGATGTCGATGGGGAATTTTTTCAAGTAACTGAGTGACGAGTAACCGGTGCCGAAGTCGTCCATGGCCAGGGTCAGGCCCAGGCGCTTGAGTTGGTCGAGTTGCAAGTGGGTGTCTTCGGTGGCTTCCAGCAGCAGGCCTTCGGTCAGCTCCAGCTCCAGCAAATGAGCGGGCAGGGCTTCTTCCTTGAGAATGTTGGCGATGGAGGCCACCAGGTCCGGGTCGGAGAACTGCTTGGGCGACAGGTTGATCGCCACCTGCAGGTTGCCCAGGCCAGCGGCGGACAGCGCCTTGCTCATGCGGCAGGCCTGGCGGGCGATCCACTTGCCGATCGGAATGATCAGCCCGGTTTCTTCGGCGACGCTGATGAACTGATCCGGGCGGATCATGCCCTTTTCCGGATGATCCCAGCGCAGCAGCGCTTCCATCCCCAGCAGGCGCCCGCTGCGCAGGCACAGCTTGGGCTGGTAGAACACGTCGAGTTCGTTCTGGGTCAGGGCGCGGCGCAGGTTGTTTTCGACGAACAGCTTGTAGCTGGCCTCGGCGTTCAGCGCTTCGGTGAACACTTGCACCTGGTGTTTGCCGTTGGCCTTGGCCTTGTGCAGTGCCAGCCCGGCGTTGCGCATCAGGGTTTGCGGGTCGCGCCCGTGCAGCGGCGCGCAGGCCAGGCCCACGGAGCCTGTGACGCTGATCAACTGGTTGTCGACGAACATCGGTTTGTCGAGGGTCGCCAGCAACTGGTTGGCCACCTGCTGGCCCACCCTGAGGTCGCTGTTGTCCAGCAACACGGCGAATTCGTTACTGGCAAATCGCGCCAGGCTACCGCTGGGGATCAAGCTGTTGCGCAGGCGCCGGGCCAGGCTGATCAGCAGTTTGTCGCCGGTCTGGTGGCCGAGGCTGTCGTTGATCCGCTTGAAGTTGTCGATGTCCACCAGCAACAGGCTGATCGGTGCATCGCTGTCCCGGGCGAAACGTTCGTCGAGGTTGCGGATGAATGACGGACGGTTGCCGAGATTGGTCAGGTTGTCGGTGTAGGCCAGGCGCTCGATGCGTTGCTGGGCCAGTTTGGTCTGGGTGATGTCTTCGTAGATGCCGATGTAGTGGGTCAGCTCGCGGTTGTCGCCGTAAACCTTGGAGATCGACAGCTGGCCCCAGTAGGGTTCGAGGTTTTTGCGCCGGCTCTTGAATTCGCCCTGCCAACTGTTGCTCTTGGCC
Source organism: Pseudomonas sp. 18173 (assembly GCF_050432945.1). Taxonomy (NCBI): domain Bacteria; kingdom Pseudomonadati; phylum Pseudomonadota; class Gammaproteobacteria; order Pseudomonadales; family Pseudomonadaceae; genus Pseudomonas; species Pseudomonas sp. 18173. The sequence goes on along the minus strand of NZ_JBKFTN010000003.1, from coordinate 255,067 downwards.
AGCGCCGACGGCGCGTCGAACAGCAATTCGCTGAGGTTCTCCAGGGCCGGCAGTTCCGACAGGCGCTGACCGTGCACTTCTTCGGTGGAGTACTGGGTGATTGCGGTGAAGCTCGGGTTGACGTATTCCACCACGCCATCGCAATTGACCAGCAAAAAGGCGTTGGCACTCTGTTCGACCGCACGCTGGAACAGGTGCAGGGCGCTGGTGGCGGTTCGTCGATTGTGGTTGTTGATGACCTGGGCAAACTGGTCCGCCAGTTCTCCGGCGAAGGCGATTTCGTCCGATTGCCAGGCACGGGTCGCACCGGTTTGCTCCAGGCACAACACGCCGACCACCTGGCCATCGACACGGATACTGGCGTCGAGCATTGCGTTGACGTCGCGCGGACGCAGGCTTTCGGCCATCTCCCGGGTGCGCGGGTCGCGCATGGCGTTATGGGCGTCGATGGCGCGACCGGTGTGCAGGGCGTCGAGGTAATCGGGGAAAACGCTGACGTCGATCGGCTGTGGCAGCAGGTATTCCTGTTGCGTGCGGTGATAGGCCGAGATCGGCACCAGCATCGACCCTTCGAGGTGCCACAGGCTGGCGCAGTCGATTTGGTAAATGTCGCAGGCGCTGCGGGTGATCAGTTCGGCGGCTTCGCGCAAGGAGTCATTGCTGCTGTAGCGTTGGCGGGTGAGCAGCAGGATCAGGTCCTGCTGGGCGCGCACCCGGTCCAGATGCAGCAGTTGCTCCTGCTGGGCGCGCTGATTGAGTTCCAGGGCGATTTGCAGGCGCGAGTTCTGGGTTTCCAGATCCAGGGCCGGTAGCAGCGGGTCATCCTCGAACAGGCCGTCGATGACCAGCAGGTAGCCGCGCAACAGGTGGCGATTGTGTTGCTTGTAGGCTTCGCCCAGTTCCAGCAGATTCAGGGAACCCGAGGCGGTGTGCAGGGTGTAGCGAATCAGGTAATGCGTGCTTTCGGTCAGCTGCTGCTGGACCGCGTCGTGCAGTTGATAGCGCGCTTCCGGCTCCATCAGGCTTGCGTAGGGTGAGCCCACCAGCGCACACAGCTCCACGGCGGGCAGGCCGAACTGGCGTTCGCAATTGGGATCGAGAAACAGCAGCGCCCAGCTGGGTTCATTAAGCCGTTCGAAACGCAGCATGCCGAGCCGCGAGGGCACAGGCAACTGCGTCACTACCTCGGCCACCATACGGCTGGCGGCATCGGGTTGGCTTTTCATATGGAGGGAAACTCGCTTCGAATATGCTGAACGCGCTGGGCTCTCGCCCTCTTTACTGTTGCCTGCGGCAAGGTTGCATCATTGCGACACCGACTGACAAGAGAGATGAAGGCCAAGTGCTATAAGAATGTGTCGGCAGGCGCGAAGATTTCTGCAGTCAGGGGCAAAAGTAATGCTATTGACCGAAAGGATGCACTCTAACGCAAGTGGATACGTGTTGATTGCAACAGCCTGCCTTCCCGGTCGTGGTATCGCACCTGAATCTGCTCCGTATCGACGATCAGGTGCGCGAAATTGTCCTGGCTGATCACGTTCCCGAGCAGTTCATGTCGATAATCACCTGCTGCTGTCTGTGCCAGCGGTTGATCCAGGATGAAGGTGGATGCCTTGGCATAGGGCAGCCATTTGCTGTTGCACAGCGGTGACGAGACGATGGTGTGGACTTCGAAGTCCGTGTCCTCGCTGTGGCTCAGGCAACTGGTCAGCGAGCCGTGGACATCGCCGGAAACGAAGATGACATTTTTGATGCCATGGGTACGGATGATCTCCAGCAACCTCAGCCGTTGTTCGGGAAAGGCTTTCCAGGCGTCATCACCCAGACGCTGGCGATCGGGGTAGAACATGACGCTGGTCACCACGAATTTGACCCGGGCCGGACTGTGGATCAGCCAGTCGCACAAGGCCTGTTCCTGTTCGGTATCGAGGATGCGGCGCTCGCCCGCCAGCGTGCGCCGGGTGCGAGTATCGGTGACAAACCATTCGATATCGCCATTGGTGAATTGATACCAATAGTGCTTCAGAGGGTGGCTGATTGTTCCGGCACTATTGAGTTCGTGAGCCGGGCTATGGCTGGCTTGATACAGCTGATAAGCCCTCATGGCGTTGTTGAATAAGTGCTCGTCGGCTGTGGTCTTGTTGGCCGGCCAATTATCTTCGATCTCATGGTCGTCAAGAATCATATAAGTCGGCACGCCAGCCATTAACTTTCCAATATGGGCCTGGGAGAACGCCGTGCGGTACTTGCTGAGTATTTCGTTGTATTCCCGGTCGGGGGCAATGAAGTTCAAGTCATCGACATAGACCTGGTCGCCGGTCATCAGCATCGCGCTGATCGGTGGCTCGGCATGCTGCGCCAGACGGTTGATCGAGGCAAAAATCCGGTCGCCCAGATGTGGCGCCGATGGCACGCCGGCGGTCATGCGCAGGTAGCGGCATGAGCCGACGATATAGGCTCGTGGTGCCGTGTTTTTGTCGGACTGAGTGCGCAGGCGATAGACCTCTGCAGGCCATTGCAAAGGCAATTGCGCAAAGGTCGCTTCGGTATGCGCCGGGTTCATGGAGGTGAACCAGCCAGCCTGGTATTCATACTCGGTATCGGCCGCCAGATTGTTAAGAACGATGACATCCGAGAGGTCGCGCGAATCTGCCAGTTGTGTGAACAGGCCTTTGTTCCAGTGCAAGTCTCCTGACTGGCGATAACGAATGCCGGCGAAAACCAAGGTGTCTTTATGCGGTTTGCCACGTAAGAAAATACGGGTCTGATTAGTTGTTGTATGGCCAATAATCGGGCCGACAGTAGGCTTGAACATATTCGAGTCCATTCAGTTTTTATCTATCGATCAATGATGTGTTAGTTGCGACTTGGCTTGGCAGTCGTATCACTGAGGCTAATTATTTGACCCCGAAAAATATCGAGATGAAATGGACTGAAGTTGTGGGCTGTATCAGCCACAAATGTAGGAAGGACTGCTCTTGAAGTGAAAGCTTCGGATAAAAACGCAGGCAAAAAAAAGCCCCGCCAAATTGGCGGGGTTGAGGTACGAGCGTGGCTCGGAAACGTGGAACGCGAGCGGCCCTCCGGTGAAGGAGGGCCGCCCGGTATTACAGGAGCATGGTGCGGATGTCGCCCAGCAGATCGCTCAGGCGCTTGGTGAAGCGTGCAGCGGCGGCGCCGTTGATCACACGGTGATCGTAGGACAGCGACAGTGGCAGCATCAGTTTCGGCTGGAAGGCTTTGCCGTCCCAGACTGGCTGGATGGTTGCCTTGGAGACACCGAGGATCGCCACTTCCGGCGCGTTGACGATCGGCGTGAAGCCGGTGCCGCCAATGTGGCCGAGGCTGGAAATGGTGAAGCAGGCGCCTTGCATCTCGTCCGACGAAAGCTTCTTGGTCCGGGCTTTTTCAGCCAGGGAAGCCGCTTCGGCCGCCAGTTGCAGCAGGCTCTTCTGGTCGACGTTCTTGATGACCGGTACCAGCAGGCCTTCCGGGGTGTCGACGGCGAAGCCGATGTTCACGTACTTCTTGCGGATGATCGCTTTGCCGCTTGGTGCCAGCGAGCTGTTGAAGTCCGGCAGTTCCTTGAGCAGGTGTGCGCAGGACTTGAGCAGCAACGGCAGGACGGTCAGCTTGACGCCAGCCTTCTCTGCAACGGCTTTCTGGGCAACACGGAACGCTTCGAGTTCGGTGATATCCGCCGAGTCGAATTGTGTCACGTGCGGCACGTTCAGCCAGCTGCGGTGCAGGTTGGCAGCGCCGACCTGCATCAGGCGGGTCATCGGCACTTCTTCGATTTCACCGAAGCGGCTGAAGTCCACGACCGGAATCGGCGGGATGCCCGCGCCACCGGTTGCGCCAGCTGCAGCGGCCGGTGCTTCCTTGGCCTTCTGCATCATGGCCTTGACGTAGACCTGCACGTCTTCCTTCAGGATGCGACCGTGCGGACCGCTGGCGCCTACGGCGCTCAGCTCGACGCCGAACTCGCGGGCCAGTTGACGCACGGCAGGGCCGGCGTGAACCTTGGCACCCGGCTTGGCGGGAGCAGCAACCGGGGCAGCAGCAGGAGCAGCGGCAGCCGGAGCAGCAGCGGCTGGCGCCGGAGCGCTCGGAGCAGCAGCGGCAGGTGCGGTCGCGGCAACAGGTGCAGCAGGCGCGGCGCCTTTGACTTTCAGCTTGAGGATCAGGTCGCCGGTACCGACTTCGTCATCGAGCTTGATGGAAACGCTTTCCACCACGCCAGCGGCAGGCGACGGGATTTCCATGCTCGCCTTGTCGGATTCCAGGGTGATCAGCGACTGGTCGGCGACAACGGTGTCGCCGGCCTTGACCAGGACTTCGATGATCTTGGCCTTGCCCGCCGAACCGATGTCCGGAACGTGGATGTCCTGAACGCTGTCGGCCACTGGAGCCGCCGGGGCGGCCGCAGGTGCAGGTGCAGCGGCGGCTGCCGGAGCGGCTGCCTGGGCCGGAGCCGCAGCTGGCGCAGCAGCGCCCGCCACTTCCAGATCCAGGATCAGGTCGCCGGTGCCGACTTCGTCGTTGAGCTTGACGCTGATGGCCTTGACCACGCCAGCGGCAGGCGACGGGATTTCCATGCTGGCCTTGTCGGATTCCAGGGTGATCAGCGACTGATCAGCTGCAACGGTGTCGCCGACCTTGACCTGGATCTCGATGATCTGGGCCTTGCCCGACGAGCCGATGTCCGGCACGTGCACTTGCTGGACCGAAGCGGCAGCCGGTGCAGCAGCAGGAGCGGCCGGCGCTGCAGCAGCCGGTTTCTCTGCGGCTTTTGCTGCTGGCGCTGCGGCAGTCGCAGGAGACTGTGCAGAAGCGGGGGCAGCGGCACCTTCGACTTCCAGCTCCAGCAGTTCGTCGCCTTCTTTCAGGCGATCGCCCAGCTTCACTTTCAGGCTCTTGATGATACCGGCCTTCGGCGCGGGCACTTCCATGCTCGCCTTGTCCGATTCCAGTGTCAGGATGCTCTGGTCGGCTTCGATGCGGTCGCCGACCTTCACAAACAGTTCAATTACTTCACCTTCACCGCTGCCGATGTCAGGTACGCGAATGAGTTCGCTCACAGAATCTCTCCTCAGCAGTCCAGTGGGTTGCGTTTTTCCGGGTTGATACCGAACTTGACGATGGCCTCGGCCACCACCTTGGGTTCGATGTCACCACGGTCAGCCAGTGCTTCCAGGGCTGCCAACACCACGAAATGACGGTCAACTTCGAAGAAATGACGCAGTTTCTTGCGGCTGTCGCTGCGGCCGAAACCATCGGTGCCCAGGACTTTGAATTCCTTGGACGGTACCCACTGACGGATCTGCTCGGCGAACAGTTTCATGTAGTCGGTAGACGCGATGACCGGACCCTTGCGGCCGTTCAGGCACTCTTCGACGTAGCTCAGCTTGGGCTTCTGGCCCGGGTGCAGACGGTTGCTGCGCTCAACGGCCAGGCCGTCGCGACGCAGTTCGTTGAAGCTGGTAACGCTCCACACGTCGGCGCCGACGTTGAACTCTTCGCGCAGGATCTTCGCTGCTTCACGGACTTCACGCAGGATGGTGCCGGAGCCCATCAGCTGGACGTGGTGCGCCGCTTCGCGGGTGTCTTCTTCGAGCAGGTACATGCCTTTCTTGATGCCTTCTTCGGCACCGGCCGGCATGGCTGGCTGCTGGTACGACTCGTTCATCACAGTGATGTAGTAGAAGACGTCCTGTTGCTCTTCGGTCATCTTCTTCATGCCGTCCTGAATGATCACCGCCAGCTCGTAGCCGTAGGTTGGATCGTAGGTGCGGCAGTTCGGGATGGTGGCAGCCAGCAGGTGGCTGTGACCGTCTTCGTGTTGCAGGCCTTCACCGTTCAGGGTGGTACGGCCGGCGGTGCCGCCGATCAGGAAACCACGGGTGCGGCTGTCGCCAGCGGCCCAGGCCAGGTCGCCGATCCGCTGGAAGCCGAACATCGAGTAGAAGATGTAGAACGGCAGCATCGGCTGGTTGTGGCTGGAGTACGAAGTACCGGCAGCGATGAAGGAGCTCATGGCGCCCGCTTCGTTGATGCCTTCTTCGAGGATCTGGCCCTTCTGGTCTTCCTTGTAGAACATCACCTGGTCTTTATCGACTGGCTCGTAGAGCTGGCCGACGGAGGAGTAGATGCCCAGTTGACGGAACATGCCTTCCATACCGAAGGTACGGGCTTCGTCCGGGATGATCGGCACGATGCGCGGGCCGATTTCCTTGTCCTTGACCAGTTGCGCGAGGATCCGCACGAAAGCCATGGTGGTGGAGATTTCACGGTCGCCCGAGCCGTCGAGGATCGCCTTGAGGGTGTCCAGCGGTGGCGTCGGAATGTTGAAACTGTGTGCGCGACGCTGTGGCACGAAACCGCCCAGTGCATTGCGGCGCTCGGCCAGGTAACGGGCTTCGGCGCTGCCTGCTTCCGGTTTGAAGAACGGCAGGTTTTCCAGTTCTTCGTCCTTGACCGGGATGTCGAAACGATCGCGGAACAACTTCAGGCTGTCGACGTCGACTTTCTTGGTGTTGTGCGCAGTGTTTTTCGCTTCGCCGGCACCGGTGCCATAACCCTTGATGGTCTTGGCCAGGATGACGGTCGGTTGTTCTTTGTGGTTGACCGCTTCGTGGTACGCCGCGTAGACCTTGTACGGGTCGTGGCCGCCACGGTTGAGCTTCCAGATCTCGTCGTCGGACAGGTCGGCAACCATCGCCTTGAGTTCAGGCGTGTTGAAGAAGTGTTCACGGACGAACGCGCCGTCTTTGGCTTTGTAGTTCTGGTACTCGCCGTCGATGACTTCGTCCATGCGGCGTTGCAGGATGCCGTCGACGTCCTTGGCCAGCAGTGGGTCCCAGAAACGGCCCCAGATGACTTTGGTCACGTTCCACTGAGCACCGCGGAACACGCCTTCGAGTTCCTGGATGATCTTGCCGTTGCCGCGAACCGGGCCGTCGAGGCGCTGCAGGTTGCAGTTGATGACGAAGATCAGGTTGTCCAGCTTCTCGCGGCCGGCCAGGGAGATCGCGCCCAGGGATTCCGGCTCGTCGCACTCGCCGTCGCCCAGGAAGCACCAGACTTTCTGTTTGCCTGGCTGGATGAAGCCACGGTGTTCCAGGTACTTCATGAAGCGAGCCTGGTAGATCGCCTGGATCGGGCCCAGACCCATGGATACGGTCGGGAACTGCCAGAAGTCAGGCATCAGCCAAGGGTGCGGGTAGGACGACAGGCCCTGACCGTCGACTTCCTGGCGGAAGTTGTTCATCTGGTCTTCGGTGATGCGGCCTTCCATGAATGCGCGGGCGTAAACGCCTGGCGAGGTGTGGCCCTGGAAGTAGATCAGGTCGCCGCCGTGTTCGTCGGTCGGGGCCTGGAAGAAGTAGTTGAAGCCGATGTCATACAGGGTCGCACTGGAAGCGAAGCTGGAGATGTGACCACCCAGGTCAGAATCTTTCAGGTTCGTACGCATTACCATGGCCATCGCGTTCCAGCGTACCAGCGAGCGAATGCGGCGTTCCATGAACAGGTCGCCAGGCATGCGTGCTTCGTGGGTAACGGGGATCGTGTTGCGGTAAGGCGTGGTGATGGCGTAAGGCAACTGCGAACCGCTGCGGGTCGCGAGCTCGCCCATACGGGTCATCAGATAGTGAGCACGGTCTTCGCCTTCTTTGTCGAGAACCGATTCCAGGGCGTCCAGCCATTCCTGGGTTTCGACGGGATCGAGGTCTTGCATGGCTTGCTCCAGGGCGGAAAGGCTACCAGAATCGGTTGCCTGAGTTAGCGACTGGCCTTGTGGGCAGACGTTATGAATTCTTGGATTGCCGACAGGTTGTTCCGGCGGCGTGTAGTTTTACTACAAATCTTCCGGCATTTCAGCCCGTCTAATGTATATACGAGTAGTAAAACTACAGATGAGCGGCTTGTGGCCCCCGGCTGCGTTGTGAGAATAATCGTTAAGGTTGGTCTTTTTCCAACTACAAAAGGTAAAAGCTTGATGCTGGCTGCCAAAATAAAAGAATTTTCAGCTATTTCTAACTTTTGTTCGACAGTCCCTCAGGTAGTGGGTTTTCGAAAACCACTACATGCAGTCCGTTGCACGCCGATCAAGGATAGACCATGAGCCTCCCTTCGTTTGCTGAACTGCCCGCCATTCTCCTGCCGTTTGTCTCCCGCGCCGAGCAGTCTTTGCGGGCTGCCGTCGCCGCCCTGGACGATGATCACGGGCTGTCTGCCTGGACGCCAGAGCGCTGGGCGCAATTTGCCCGCGTCACCGCCGCCAGCGATTTCGTGATAGAACAGTGTGTTCGTGACCCTTTGATGTTGCTGGGGCTGGTGCAGTCCGGCGAACTGGACCGCAGTTTCGCTCCCGGTGAGTTGTGCGCGCAGATTGCCGCCGCCGTGAGTGTGGCCGAGAGCGAAGATCAGCTTGGCCGCGCCTTGCGTCGTCAGCGTGCACGCCACCAGGTGCGGATCATCTGGCGCGACCTGACCCGACAGGCCGATCTGATCCAGACCTGTCGTGACCTCTCGGACATGGCCGATGCCAGCATCGATCAGGCCTATCAATGGTTGTACGTGCGCCATTGCCAGCAGTTCGGCGTGCCGACCGGCCGGCGCAGCGGCGAGCCGCAGCAGATGGTCATTCTCGGCATGGGCAAGCTCGGTGCGGTGGAGCTGAACCTGTCCTCGGACATCGACCTGATTTTCGCCTACCCCGAGGGCGGCGAAACCGTCGGCGTGAAGCGCCCGCTGGATAACCAGGAATTCTTCATCCGTCTGGGCCAGCGGCTGATTAAGGCCCTGGATCCGATGACCGTCGACGGCTTTGTGTTCCGCGTCGACATGCGCTTGCGTCCCTACGGTTCGTCAGGCGCACTGGTGCTGAGCTTCAATGCGCTGGAGCAGTATTACCAGGATCAGGGACGCGACTGGGAGCGCTACGCCATGATCAAGTCGCGGGTGGTGGCTGGCGACCAGGTGGCCGGGGCGCAACTGCAAGACATGCTGCGGCCATTCGTTTACCGGCGTTACCTGGACTTTTCCGCCATCGAAGCGCTGCGCACCATGAAGCAGCTGATCCAGCAGGAAGTGCGGCGCAAGGGCATGGCTGACAATATAAAGCTGGGTTCCGGCGGTATTCGTGAAGTCGAGTTCATTGCCCAGGCGTTCCAGTTGATTCACGGCGGCCGTGATTTGAGCTTGCAGCAGCGCCCACTGTTAAAGGTGCTCGGCACACTGGAAGGCCAGGGTTACCTGCCGCCTGCCGTGGTCAGCGAGCTGCGTGAAGGTTATGAATTCCTGCGTTACACCGAACACGCGATTCAGGCGATTGCCGATCGCCAGACGCAAATGTTGCCCGATGGCGAGCAGGATCAGGCGCGTATTGCCTTTATGCTGGGTTTCGCCAACTGGACGGCTTTCCACGAACAACTGATGTATTGGCGCGGCCGCGTGGCCTGGCACTTCGGGCAGGTGATCGCCGATCCTGACGAAGATCAGGGCGCCGAAAGCGAAGTGGTGGTCGGCGGTGAATGGTTGCCGCTGTGGGAAGAGGCTCAGGACGACGAGGCCGCTTGCCGCCAGCTGGAGGAGGGCGGTTTCAAGGATGCCCCCAAGGCCTTGAAAGCCCTGGCCGGCTTGCGTAGCAGCCCGCAATTGAGGGCGATGCAGCGTCTGGGGCGCGAACGTCTCGATGCTTTTATTCCGCGTTTGCTGGCGCAGGCAGTGGAACACGACAATCCGGACCTGGTACTGGAACGGGTACTGCCGCTGGTTGAAGCCGTGGCCCGTCGTTCCGCGTACCTGGTGCTGCTGACCGAAAACCCCGGCGCACTGCGGCGTTTGCTGACGCTGTGTGCGGCGAGCCCGTGGATCGCCGAGCAAATCACCCGCTTCCCGTTGCTGCTCGACGAATTGCTCAACGAAGGCCGGCTGTTCAAGCCGCCACTGGCCCCAGAGCTGGCGGCCGAGTTGCGCGAGCGCCTGACACGGATTCCCGAGGACGACCTCGAGCAGCAGATGGAAGCCCTGCGCCACTTCAAGCTGGCGCACCGCTTGCGGGTGGCCGCTTCGGAAATCGCCGGCAGCCTGCCACTGATGAAAGTCAGCGATTACCTGACCTGGCTCGCCGAAGCGATCCTGGAGCAAGTACTGGCACTGGCCTGGCGCCAGACCGTGGCCAAGTACGGCACCCCGCTGCGCACCGATGGCACCTTGTGCGATCCGGGCTTCATCATTGTCGGTTATGGGAAAGTCGGCGGCCTGGAGCTCGGGCACGGTTCGGACCTGGATCTGGTGTTCATCCACGATGGCGATCCGCAGGCCGAAACCGATGGGCCCAAACCCATCGATGGCGCGCAATTTTTCACCCGTCTGGGGCAGCGGATCATTCACTTGCTGACGGCGCAGACCAACTCCGGGCAGCTGTATGAAGTGGACATGCGTCTGCGGCCGTCCGGTGCGTCGGGGTTGCTGGTGAGTTCCCTGGGCGCGTTTGCCCGTTATCAGGAAAACGAAGCCTGGACCTGGGAGCACCAGGCGCTGGTGCGGGCGCGAGTGCTGGTGGGCAGCCAGGATGTCGGCCAGGCATTCGAGAAAGTCCGTGCCTCGATACTGGGCAAAACACGCGATTTACCGACCCTGCGCCAGGAGGTCAGCGAGATGCGCGCCAAGATGCGCGATAACCTCGGCAGCAAGAGCACGGCGGCCGGCACCGGGGCAAATGCCTTCGACGCGACGGCGCCGTTCGATATCAAGCAGGACGCCGGAGGTATCGTCGATATTGAATTTATGGTGCAATACGCGGCCCTGGCGTGGTCCGAAACACACCCGCCATTGCTGCGCTGGACGGATAATATCCGCATTCTGGAAGAGCTGGAGCATGAAGGGTTGATGCCCGCCGAAGATGCCGGCCTGTTACGTGAAGTGTATAAAGCGTACCGTTCCGCCGCCCACCGGCAGGCTCTGCAGAAGAACCCGGGGGTGATACCGGCTGACCAGTTCGTGGACGAACGGCAGCAGGTCATGCGGATCTGGTGTGAGTTGGGTCTAGGCTGAAACGGGATATTTGATACGCCAATATTCCCTGTAGGAGCGAGCCTGCTCGCGATGGTCGTTAACGATAACGCGGTGAGCCTGACACCCCGCGGAGTTTTCAGGCTCATCGCGAGCAAGCTCGCTCCTACAGTAGTAGATTTGCGTTGTTCTGTAGAATTTTCGAGGCGGGGAGGCGTAGGCCTCCCCGGTTCGTTTATGGAAACCACATGAAAATTCTGATCGTTGGGCCCAGTTGGGTCGGTGACATGGTGATGGCGCAGACACTTTTCCAGTGCCTGAGACAGCGCCACCCTCAATGCGAAATCGACGTGCTGGCCCCCGAGTGGAGCCGGCCGATTCTTGAGCGCATGCCCGAAGTTCGCCAGGCCTTGAGCTTTCCGCTCGGTCACGGCGTCCTGGAGCTGGCGACGCGTCGGCGTATCGGCAAATCCCTGGCCGGACAGTACGACCAGGCGATCCTGTTGCCCAACTCCCTGAAATCGGCGCTGGTGCCGTTCTTTGCCGGCATCCCGAAACGCACGGGCTGGCGCGGTGAGTTGCGCTACGGTTTGCTCAATGACGTGCGCACGCTGGATAAAGATCGTTATCCGCTGATGATCGAGCGTTTCATGGCCCTGGCTTACGAGCCGGGCGTCGAGCTGCCAAAACCCTATCCACGCCCGGCGCTGCAGATCGACCCGGTCACCCGCGAGGCGGCTCTGGCCAAGTTCGGTCTGACCCTCGACCGTCCGGTGCTGGCCCTGTGCCCCGGTGCCGAGTTCGGCGAGTCCAAGCGCTGGCCATCCGAGCATTACGCCAGGGTCGCCGAAGCGAAGATCCGCGAAGGCTGGCAAGTCTGGCTGTTCGGTTCGAAAAACGATCACGCCGTGGGCGAAGACATCCGCGCGCGGCTGATTCCCGGCCTGCGGGAAGAATCGGTCAACCTCAGCGGCGGCACCTCGCTGGCCGAAGCCATCGACCTGCTGTCCTGTGCCGATGCAGTGGTGTCCAACGACTCCGGCCTGATGCACGTTGCCGCCGCGCTGAACCGCCCGCTGGTGGCAGTCTACGGCTCGACGTCGCCGGGCTTCACGCCGCCGCTGGCCGAGCACGTCGAGATCGTGCGCCTGGGCATTGAATGCAGCCCATGCTTTGATCGCACATGCCGGTTCGGCCATTACAACTGCCTGCGCCAGCTCATGCCGCAAGCGGTGAACGAAGCCTTGCAGCGTTTGCAGGGCACTGTGGTCGAGGTCAAATAGCTTGCGGGTTCTGTTGATCAAGACTTCTTCGCTGGGCGACGTCATTCACGCGCTGCCGGCGTTGACTGACGCGGCGCGGGCGATTCCCGGCATCAAATTCGACTGGGTGGTGGAAGAAGGCTTTGCCGAGATCCCGACCTGGCACCCGGCAGTGGGCAAGGTGATTCCGGTGGCGATCCGTCGCTGGCGCAAAAACATCTGGCAGACCATCAAGAGCGGCGAGTGGAAACGCTTCAAGCAAAGCGTTCGCGCCACCAAATATGACCTGGTGATCGACGCCCAGGGCTTGCTGAAAAGCGCCTGGCTGACCCGTTACGTCAAGGCGCCGGTGGCCGGTCTCGATAAAAGTTCGGCACGTGAGCCCATCGCTTCGCGCTTTTACGATCGACGCCTTGCCGTTGCTCGCGGGCAGCACGCGGTGGAGCGAGTGCGCCAGTTGTTCGCCATCGCGTTGGGCTATGACTTGCCCAAGGGGCTGGGCGACTACGGGCTGAATGTCGAGCGCCTGGTGGAGTTGCCGCGCAAGAACCCTTACGTGGTATTTCTGCATGGCACCACCTGGGACACCAAGCACTGGCCCGAAGCCTATTGGCGCGAGCTGACCGAACGGGTCGGCTACCTTGGCGTCGGGGTGAAGCTGCCTTGGGGCAATGCCCTGGAGAAAGCCCGGGCCGAGCGTATCGCTGCGGGTTTCAAGCATGCCGAAGTGTTGCCTAAATTGAACCTGGCGGGTGTCGGCAAGGTGTTGGCCGGCGCGCAAGCCTGCGTGGCGGTGGACACCGGCCTCGGCCATCTGGCCGCTGCGCTGGATGTACCGACGCTGTCGCTGTTCGGCCCGACCAATCCGGGCCTGACCGGCGCCTACGGCAAAGTACAGATTCACATGGCCAGCGACTTCCCGTGTGCGCCATGCCTGCAAAAAAAATGCACCTATCAACCGACGGCCGACGATGGCCGTCAATTTGACCTGAAGCGCGAGTGGCCGTTGTGCTTCACGCGTCTGAACCCCGAGCGTGTCGCCAGCCGACTGAGCACGTTGTTAATGGCTGAGGAGCTGCGCTGATGCAATTGGCATTTGTCTTGTACAAATATTTTCCGTTTGGCGGCTTGCAGCGCGATTTCATGCGCATCGCCCTGGAGTGCCAGAAGCGCGGCCATCAGATTCGCGTCTACACGCTGATCTGGGAAGGCGACGTGCCGCCGGGTTTCGAAGTGCTGGTGGCGCCGGTCAAGGCGTTCTTCAACCATCGACGCAACGAAAAGCTCAGTGCGTGGATGGAGGCGGACCTGGCCAGGCGCCCGGTCGACCGCCTGATCGGCTTCAACAAGATGCCGGGCCTGGACGTCTACTACGCCGCCGACGGCTGCTTCGAAGACAAGGCGCAGAACCTGCGCAATTCGCTGTATCGCCGCTGGGGCCGCTATCGCCACTTCGCCGAATACGAGCGGGCGGTGTTCGCCAGGGACGCCAAGACCGAAGTGTTGATGATTTCCGAGGTCCAGCAGCCACTGTTCATCAAGCATTACGATACGCCGCTGGAGCGTTTCCACCTGCTGCCACCGGGTATCGCCCAGGACCGTCGCCGGCCGGCGGATGCCGATGACATTCGTGCAGGGTTCCGCGCGGAGTTCAATCTCAAGGACGACGAGCTGCTGCTGGTGCAGATCGGCTCCGGGTTCAAGACCAAGGGTGTGGATCGCAGCCTCAAGGCGCTGGCGGCATTGCCTGCCGAATTGAGGAAGCGCACCCGGCTGTTTGTAATTGGCCAGGATGACCCCAAATTATTCCAGATGCAGAGTGCGACATTGGGGCTGGGCGACAACGTCACGTTCCTCAAGGGGCGCAGTGATATCCCGCGTTTCCTGTTGGGTGCCGATCTGTTGATCCATCCGGCGTACAACGAAAATACCGGCACCGTGCTGCTCGAAGCGCTGGTGGCCGGCTTGCCGGTGCTGGTGAGCGCGGTGTGCGGCTACGCCCATTACATCGCCGAGGCCGATGCCGGCCTGGTGCTGGACGAACCGTTCGATCAGGCACAGCTGACGCAGTACCTGACCGGCATGTTGAACGACGCTCAAGCAAGGGCGGCCTGGAGCCGCAATGGTCTGGCCTACGCCGAGACGGCCGACCTCTACAGCATGCCGCAGCACGCGGCCGATGTGATTCTGGCGGAGCACGCTTAAATGAAGTTGATGCTGGCTGAACCGTTCAAGAGCCTCTGGGCCGGGCGCGACCCGTTCGCCGAAGTCGAGGGGCTCAAGGGCGAGGTGTACCGCGAGCTGGAAGCACGCCGGACGTTGCGCACGGAAGTCGACGGCAACGGGTTTTTCGTGAAAATCCATCGTGGCATCGGCTGGGGCGAAATCTTCAAGAACCTGCTCACTGCCAAGCTTCCCGTACTGGGTGCCGGCCAGGAGTGGCAGGCCATTCAGCGCCTGCAGGAAGCCGGCGTGCCGACCATGACTGCTGTCGCATATGGCGAGAAGGGCCGCAACCCGGCCGACCAGCACTCGTTCATCGTCACCGAAGAGCTGGCGCCCACGGTCAGTCTCGAAGATTTCAGCATTCACTGGATCAAGCAGCCGCCCGAGCCAAGGCTCAAGCGCGCGCTGATCGCCGAAGTGGCGCGCATGACCGGCATGATGCACCGCGCCGGGGTCAACCACCGCGACTGCTACATCTGCCATTTCCTGCTGCATACCGACAAACCGGTGACCGCAGACGACTTCAAGCTCTCGGTGATCGACCTGCACCGCGCCCAGACCCGCCCGGCGATCACTTCGCGCTGGCGCAACAAGGATCTGGCGGCGCTGTACTTTTCCGCGCTGGACATCGGCCTGACCCGCCGCGACAAGCTGCGTTTCCTCAAAGGTTATTTCCAGCAGCCGCTACGTCAGATCCTGAGTGAAGAGGCCGCTTTGCTGGCGTGGCTCGACGGCAAGGCCAACAAGCTCTACGAGCGTAAACAGCGATACGGGGATGCGCTCTGATGCCTGGCTGGAGACTTGAGCCGGCCTACAGCGACCTGGCCGATGACTTTGGCAGCCTCGAGGCTGTGTTTGCGTTGCAGGGCGAGCAAATCACCAGTGACCTGCTCTCGGAGGTCATCCGTGTCCAGCGCAATGGCGTCAACTATTACGTCAAGCGCTACGTGGGCGCCGGCAGAGGCTTGCGGCGTTACCTGGGCAAGCCTCGGGTGAAGATGGAATGGCAGAACCTCAAGCGCTTTGCCAAGTGGGGTATCCCCACTGCCGACGTGGTGGCCTGGGGTCTGGAGCGGCGGGGCGTGGCCTACGCTCGCGGCGCGATGATTACCCGGGAACTGCCGCGTACCGAAGACTTGTCGGCACTGGCGGAGCGACGCGATCCGAAACTATTGGATCGCGCGTGGGTCGATACTGTCAGTCGTCAGTTGGCGCAGCACACCCGAACCATGCACGACCACCGTTTCACCCATAACGATTTGAAGTGGCGCAACCTGCTGATCGACGATGAGGCCCGACTGTTTTTGATCGATTGCCCCAACGGTGATTTCTGGCGCGGTTTCTGGCTCAAGTACCGCATCACCAAGGATCTGGCGTGCCTGGACAAGGTCGCCAAGTACCAACTGTCGGCGACCCAGCGGCTGCGTTTTTACCTGCAATACCGTAACCGGACCCGGCTCAGCGCTGCGGACAAGAAACGCATCCGGCACGTGTTGAGATTTTTCGAGGGACGCGAATGACTGATTTTCTGGCTGCTGAAGACCGTGCGCTGCTTGAGCGCCATGGTCTCGGCACGTTCGACGCACTCTGGGCCAGGCAGCTCGATGCGGTGGACGAACCCAACACCGATCGCGGCGGCTGGAGCAGCGTGTTTCGGCTGGATCTGGAAGGTCATGGCTTCTACCTCAAGCGTCAAAGCAACTACCTGACCCGTACATTGCGCGCTCCCTTCGGCGAGCCGAGTTTCGCTCGCGAGTTTCGCAACATCTCCCGTTACCGGACGATGGGAGTCCCGGCGCTGGAAGCGGTGTTCTACGGTAAGCGCAAGGTTGATGGTGAAGTGCGCGCAATCCTGCTGACCCGCGCCCTGGACGGTTGGGACGACCTTGAATCGCTGCTGGAACGATGGGATGAATTGAGTCCTGAGCAGCACTCGGCAATCCTCAAGGCCAGTGGCGAACTGGCCAGGCAACTGCACGCTGCACGCCAGGTGCACGGGTGCTTCTATCCCAAGCATATTTTCATGCGCGCCACCGGCAACGGCTTTCGGGCGCAATTGATCGATCTGGAAAAAACCCGACCGCTGCTGTACGGGCGGCGTGACCGGATCAAGGACCTGGAGCCACTGGCGCGTCGCGCGCCCGAGTGGGGCGAGTCGCAACTGCGGCAATTACTGGCCGCCTATCTGGATCAATCGCAGGACAGCTCGCTGGTCAACAGCTGGCTGCAGCGTTTGACCGTGCGACGCAGTCAAAAGAGGCCGCGCTGATGCGTTTGTCAGAATTGAAGGCCGCTGGCCGCAACCCTGTATTGCCGCTAAGCGTATCGCTGGCCGACGCCGCCGGTCCCGCCGAACTGCAGCTGTTGAGTCTGTTGCGGGTCTTGCCGGGGCAGCGTTATGTCGGTGCCGGCGTCTGGCGTGGCCGGCCGGTGTTGGCCAAATTGCTGGTCGGCAGCAAGGCCGCACGGCATTTTCAGCGTGAACTGGACGGCGTGCGCCTGCTCTCTGCCCAGGGGTTGACCACGCCGCAGCTATTGGCCGACGGCCTGAAGGATGGCGAGGGTGGCTGGCTGCTGTTTGATTTCCTTGAGCAAGCCGAAAGCCTGGGCGACACCTGGAAGCAGGTTGAGCAGCAACCCGTGCTGTCCGATGGGCAAGGGGCAGTGCTGGCGGAAGCGTTGGGTGCGATCGGCCAGATGCATCGCAAGGGCCTGTGGCAGGAAGACCTGCACCTGGACAATTTGTTGCGCCAGGGCGGTCGCCTGTACCTGATCGATGGCGCGGGTATCTGTTGCGAGACGCCTGGCCAGCCGTTGTCGCGGCAGAAAGTCCTGGAAAACCTCGGGGTGTTCTTCGCCCAGCTGCCGAAGTCGATCGAGCCTTTCATTGAAGAGCTGCTGGTGTATTACCTGCTCAGCAACGGCGAACACGCCTTGCCCATGGAAGCGTTGCAGAAGCAGATCGACAAGGTCCGCAGCTGGCGCCTCAAGGACTTCCTGATCAAGGCCGGCCGCGAGTGCACGCTGTTCAGCGTCCAGCGCGGGGCCTTCGGGTTGCGGGCGATTCGCCGCGAGGAAACGTCGTCGATGCTGCCGGTGCTGGAGCAGGCCGATGCCTTGCTCGACCAGGGGCATCTGTACAAGACAGGCGGTGCGGCGAGCGTCGGCAAGGTCGAGGTGGATGGCCGTACGCTGGTGATCAAGCGCTACAACATCAAGGGGGTTGCCCACTGGCTCAAGCGCTTCTGGCGCCCGAGCCGGGCCTGGCATTCATGGCGCGAAGGCAATCGCCTGGCGTTCCTCGGGATTGCCACGCCCAAGCCGCTGGCATTGCTGGAAAAGCGTTTCCTGTGGTTGCGCAGCCGGGCTTACCTGATCACCGAGTATCTGCCGGGGCCGGACATCATCGAGCGTTTTGCGCCTTATGTGGAGCGGGGCGATGCACCGGAAGCGGAGCTGGCGGCGCTGGACCATCTGTTTGCCGAATTGATTCGCGAGCGCATCAGCCATGGCGACTTCAAGGGGCACAACCTGTTCTGGCAGCAGGACCGCTGGGCGTTGATCGATCTGGACGCGATGCGTCAGCATGGCTCGGTGGGCAGCTTCGCCCCGGCCTATGCCCGGGATCGGGCGCGGTTCATGCGCAACTGGCCGGAAAGCAGCGCGCTTTATCAGGTCATCGATCAGCGACTACCCAAAGACATCTCCAGCGCTGACTGAATCAGGACCTTCGGTCCTATCGCGGGCAAGTCGGATCGCCGCACCTCCGCTCCCACAGTAGTTCCGACCGTTCAGAAATCCCTGTGGGAGCGGGCTTGCCCGCGATGAGGCCTGAACTGCCAACCGAGAAAGCAGACAAGTTCCTGTGAACCGTCCTACGCGATCTTGGGAAGCCATGAACTGTGGCCCAAATCGCCCCGATGCTAGTTTGCCTGACGTTCTCGGAGGGCAAGCTGTGACGATCAGAATGGCAGTTTCATCGGGTGTTTTATCCGTGTCGTTAATGGGCTGCGGCACCGCCGCCACCGTCCTGCAGGATGAAGCCGAAGCCGCTCAGGGGCTGCGCAGGCAAAAGACCTATTGCCAGTCCATTCCCCGGGTCTACAGCGGCCTGGCGTACGACTTCTGTGTATTGAATGCACCGCCAGACCCTACGGGTATTCTTGTGCCGTTCGTTTTGGTGGACCTGGCCGTGTCTGGCGCGCTGGACACCGTTGTCCTGCCGTACACGATTTACCGGCAATGCGTGGGCGGCAATATCCTGGTCTACTGGCGACCTGCGCGCGGTTGAAAATGCCGCGAGGTGCCCGCCCTGGTTGCTTGCCACTTGCGGCTAGAGGCTTGCCGCTGCTTTTACGCTATAATCCCGCCCTTTAGCTGTCTCTCGCCCATTGCGAGGGCACATTAATTTTTGAGGCGCTTGCGCCTGCATGCAGACTAAAGAGGCTAGACCCCTGTGGCATTGACGATTCTTGGCCTGTCCGGCGCCCTTAGCCATGATCCTTCCGCAGCCTTGTATATCGACGGCAAGCTGGTCGCGGCGGCTGAAGAGGAACGCTTCGTACGCGATAAACATGCAAAGAACCGCATGCCCTACGAATCGGCGAAGTTCTGCCTGGAACAGGCCGGCATCAAGCCGTCCGATGTCGACGTGGTAGCGATCCCGTTCGCCCCGATCAGCCTGTTCGGCAAGGCCCGCTGGCAGTACGCCAAGCGTTACTGGTACGCCCCGGACCGTGCACTCGACGCGATCCTGATGGGCAATCGTCGCTACAAACGCTATCGCAACAAGATCGTCTGGTGCCTGGAGCAACTGGGTTTTGACCCGAAGAAGATCAAGATCGAGCCGGTCGAGCACCACCTGGCCCACGCCTCCAGTGCTTATCACTGCTCCGGTTTCAAAGAGAAAACCGCGATCCTCGGTATCGACGGCAAGGGCGAGTACGCCACGACCTTCTTCGGTTATGGCGAAAACGGCAAGATCCACAAGATCAAGGAATTCTTCGATCCGGACTCCCTTGGCGGCCTGTACGGCGCGATCACCGAGTTCCTCGGTTTCGACATGCTCGACGGTGAGTTCAAGGTCATGGGCATGGCGCCGTACGGCGACGCCAGCAAATACGATTTCTCGCGCCTGGCTTCGTTCGAAAACGGCGAGCTGGTGATCAACACCGACTACGCCAACGTCATCGGCCTGCGCCGTTACAAAGAGAAGGGCAAGGGTTACTACTTCTCGCCGAAGCTGATCGAGTGGCTGGGTCCCAAGCGCGAAGGCGACATCGCCGACGAGCCTTACATCCACTACGCCGCGAGCATTCAGGCGCTGTTCGAAAAAATTGCGCTGCAGATGATCGACTACTACCTGGGCGACGTGCTCAAGCAAACCGGCAAGCTGGCCTATGCCGGTGGCTGTGCGTTGAACGTCAAGCTCAACCAGAAAATCATCGCTCGCGATGACGTCAAGGAGCTGTTCGTACAGCCGGCGTCCGGCGATGCCGGCACCGCGGTCGGCGCTGCGGCCTATGTGTCCCACGCCCGTGGCGTACCGGTCGAGAAGATGGAACACGTCTACCTCGGCCCGTCGTACAGCAACGAAGATGTGATCGCGGCCTGCGCCCGTCACGAGAACAAGCCAACGTGGCGCAAGCTCGACAACATGCCGGAGCAGATCGCCAAAATCATGGTCGATGGCAACCCGGTGGCCTGGTTCCAGGGCCGCATGGAGTTCGGTCCGCGTGCACTGGGCGGGCGCTCGATCATTGGTTGCCCGAGCGTGCCGGGCGTGGCCGACCGCATCAACCACCAGATCAAGTTCCGCGAGCGCTGGAGGCCTTTCTGCCCGTCGATGCTCGACACCGTGGCGCCGCAGATGATCAAGATCGATCACCCGGCTCCGTTCATGACCTTCACCTTCGAAGTGGCTGAAGAGTGGAAAACCCGCGTGCCGGAAGTCGTCCACGAAGACGGCACCTCCCGCGCCCAGGTGCTCAAGCGCGAATACAACCCGCGCTACTACGACATGATGAAAGCGCTGGAAGTGCTCACCGGCAACGGCGTGTCGCTCAACACTTCGCTCAACCGTCGCGGCGAGCCGATGATCTGCTCGCCGACCGATGCGTTGAATATGTTCTTCGGTTCGGATCTGCAGTATCTGATCATGGAAGACATCCTGGTGGTCAAAGAGGGCGCGAACGCCTATGACACGTTCGGCTGAACGCCATGTGCTGCAGTTCTGCCACGGCTATGACGGGCCGTTCCTGGACTGCGCGCGGCAGTACGCCAGCCTGTTCGCGGGGACCGGTTATCGGGTGACCACGGTGTTTCTCACCGGGGCCGCCGATGCCGAAGTCGCCGCGGGCTGCGCCTCCGACGAAGTGCTGTTCATGGAGTACAGCTCCAAGGCCATTCGCGGCCTGAAGCTGGGAGCCATCGGCGATCTGCGCAAGATCGCCGCGTCGCGCAACTTCAGTTTCTGCATCGCTCACCGCTTCAAGCCCATCTATATCGCCTTGCTCGGTACGTCGTTGCCGGTCATTGGCGTGCACCACGGGTTTGAAGACTACAAGCGCGGCAGCCGCAAACTGTTTGCGCATATTTTCCGCAAGCGTTTGAGTCTGCTCGGCGTGTCCGACGCGGTGCGCGACGACATGCGCAGCTGCCTGCCGAAGTGGCCGGCTTCGCGCATTCAGACCTTGTACAACCGCATCGACGTGGATGCCCTGCAAGCCACGCAGGTGTCGGCTCGCGAGGCCCGGGAAACCCTCGGGCTGGCGGCGGATGCCTGGATCGTCGGCAACGTCGGGCGGCTGCATCCGGATAAAGACCAGGCCACGTTGCTGCAGGGTTTCGCCGAGGCGTTGCCGAGGTTGCCGGCCAACAGCCAGCTGGTCATTCTCGGTAAAGGGCGTCTGGAGGAAAAGCTCAAGGCTCAGGCCCGTGAGCTTGGCATTGGTGACCGGGTGTTGTTCCTCGGTCAGGTGCCGGATGCGCGCAACTACTTCCGGGCCTTCGATGTGTTCGCCCTGAGTTCCGATCACGAACCGTTCGGCATGGTACTGCTGGAGGCCATGGCCGCCGGCGTACCCCTGCTGGCCACGGCCTGCGGCGGAGCTAAGGAAGTGGTCGAAGGCGTGGGCATCCTGTTCCCGTTGGGCGATGCCGGACATCTGGCCCAGGGGCTGCAACATCTGGCCGGCATGGATGACCAGCAACGTCGACAGTGTGCCGAACTGATGCTCGAGCGCTTGCGCGAACGCTTTTCCGACCGAGCGGTGCGCGATGCTTTCTGGCACTTGCCACACGTTACCGAACTGGCACAGAGGGGCTGATGCTCAACCGATTTCAAGGCTGGCGCGAGCGTGGCTGGGCGGTAGTCGACGCCTCGACTTACGCCGAAACCTGGCAGCGATATGGCGGCAGCGTCGCGACCCATCCCATGGTGGTCGAGCGTCTGGCGAACCTGGCCGACATTCCGGTGCGCTACCTGGCCTGGTTACAGGGTGGTGAGGTCAAGGCGGCGATCCCGACCTGGGGACGCGACCTGGCCTTGTCCAAGGACGTGCTCAAGCGTCGCGGCAAAAAAGGCCTGTTCGATCTGGGCAACGCCGAAATCATCCTGCCGGCCGCTGCCGATGCCACGGCGCCTTTGCGTCATCGCGCGCGCTATCTGTCGGCGCTGAACGAAGGCCGTTTCACCGGCATCAGGTTGCAAACCGAGCAACTGGCCATGGCCCGCACACCCGAAGAACTGTCGAAAAAGTTTCGCTATAACCAGCGCCGTGAATTGCGTTTGCTGGAAGAGGCTGGTGGTGTGGTGCGGCCGGTATCGGAGTTTTCCAGCGCGGAGCTGGCGGCGATTTATTGCGACCTGTTCCAGCGCCGCTGGGGCTTCCCGGCGACGGGTGCCGAACGCATGGCCGACGTCATCGAGTTGCTGCGTGAGTTGCTGATCGGATCGGTGATTTTCCTCAACGATGCGCCGATTGCGATTCAATTGGTGTACCGCGTCGAAACCCCGCAATGGATCAGTGTCGAGTACATCAACGGTGGGGTCGATCCGCAAACCCGTGAGTTCAGCCCCGGCAGCGTGCTGAGTTTTCTCAATACGCAGAGCGCCTGGGAGCATGCGCGGGCACAAGACAAGCCATTGCGCTTTTCTTTCGGTCGCGCCGACCGTGAATACAAGGATCGCTGGTGCAACCCTGTGCCGGTCTTCACCGTATGAGCCAAGCCATGAGCCGCAAACAGCAACTGCTCAAGCGCCATCGGCGCAATAAACGTATCGGCCTGTTGATAGCGCTAGTGCTGTTGATCGTCATGGGTGTGCTGGTGGCCTGGTGGTTGCCGCTGGTGCTGGCGGTTGTGGGCTGGATTGCCCACGAAGCCTGGTTTGCCGACCATCTGTTCTACTCACCGAAGGACGATTACCAGTACAGCTTTCCCCCGTACACGCCACAGCCCAAGGTGCACCTGAGCGGTGAACATTTGCGCCTGGACGAGGGCGTGATGCTGGTCGACGACGCGACGCTGGTGCTTGCCCTGCGGGTGAAAAGCACCTGGCTGGGGCGTTTTATCGATCCGGTGGTCGAGTTGCTCGGGGGGGAGAACCCTGACCGACAAACCTTCGAGCGCGGCGTAAACGGCCTGCGTTACCTCAATCTCAGTGGCCAGGCTCAGGCGCTGTCGCGTGGTGACCTGCGCTTGCGCGGACGTTTCTGTCGCGTGTTCGGCGAGCCCGTGCTGTGGGCATTCGAGCATCCGGATTACCGGCGCCAGCGAGTGATGGTCATCGCCCCCCACGCCGATGACGCCGAGCTGGCGGCCTACGGTTTGTACAGCCAGGCCGACGAAACCTGGATCGTTACGCTGACAGCGGGTGAAATCGAAGCCGAACACTATCGGCAGATGGGCCTGAACAAGGTTGATGCGGCTCGTTTGAAAGGCCGTCTGCGCACCTGGGACAGCATTGCCGTGCCACGTTGGGCCGGTGTCCCCGAGGCTCACTGCGTACAACTGGGCTACTTCTGCCTGCAATTGGCGAACATGCAGGCCGCACCTGCCGTGGCGGCGGGATCGCGGGAAGCGGACCTGAGCGATACCCGGCTGTTCCGTCAGTTGAATCCTTTCGCACTGCCCGGCGATGCCGATGGCGCGCCGACCTGGAACAATCTGCTGGCGGATCTGCGCGAGTTGCTGCTACGCGCCCAACCCGAGGTCATCGTCCTGCCGCATCCGGCCCTGGATCCGCATCCCGATCATATCTGCGCCCAGGCGGCAGTCCTTGAAGCCTTGCAGGGCCTGGACTGGCAGCCGACCACGCTATTGGGCTACGCCAACCACTTGCACGACAACGATCGCTGGCCGATGGGCGATAGCGGTGACGGCATCGCCCTGCCGCCGGCCTTCGATTCGGCCCAACCGATGCAGCCTTATTGCCTGCCGATGCCGATTGAGCAACAGCGCGACAAAGCCATGGCGTTGGGCATGATGCACGACCTGCAACCGGCGATGCCGTTCAAGCGTCGCTTGCGTCGGTTGATACAGCGGCTGTTGGCCGGCCGGTTGCCGCCAACCTATGGCGAGAACGAATTCTTTCGCAAGGCAGTCCGGCGCCACGAGCTTTTGTGGTCCATCAAGCACACACCAGGCAATGTTACTCAGCGGGGAGAGTTATGAGTCAGCGGTCAAAGGTCCTGCAACTGCAGCCTGACTACAACGTCAAAGCCCATGATTTCGCCGACCTCGCGGAGCAGATCGTCAAGGCCCTGCCCGGTGATCGCTATGAAGTGACCGCCGCTTTCTTGCGCGGCAAGCCCGGGCCGGGCGAAGCGGTGAGCCGGGCCGACCGTTCGGTGTACTTCGAGTTTTCCGACAAGTCCCTCAAGGGCATGCGCCTGCGGGCGATGTGGCAGCTGTACAAGTTCTGCCGTCGGGAAAAGTTCGATGTGGTGATCTGCAACCGCTTCAAGCCGGTGAACATGATGCTGGCGCTCAATCGCTGGTTGAAAGTGCCGCTGTGCATCGGCATTTCCCACGGTTTTGGCGAGTACGACCGTTTTTACCGGCGCCGCCAGACCCAACGCCTGATCGATCGTCACTGGCGCTTCGTTGGCGTGTCGCCAGCGGTGAAGCAGTATCTGCTGGACTGTGACTGTGGCTTCACCGACCAGAATACCTACGCCATCACCAATGCCATCGACATCGAGCAGGCCGAAGGTCTGCAACACAGTCGTGAAAAGGCCCGTGAAATGCTGGGCATCGATCCGTCGGTGCGGTTGATCGGTGCATTGGGGCGACTGGTGCCGGTCAAGGGCCACATCTATTTGTTGCAGGCCTTTGCCGCGCTGAAGGACAAATACCCGAACACCCAACTGGCGATCATTGGCGCCGGTCGTGAAGAGTCACGCCTGGCGGCGGAAATCGACCGCCTCGGCCTCAGCGGTCGTGCCCATTTGCTGGGGTTCAAGGAAATTGCCCTGCAGTACATTCGCGCTTTCGACATCTGGACCATGCCTTCGCTGGCCGAAGGCCTCGGGCTGGCGCTGCTTGAAGGCATGAGCGGGCATTTGCCGGTGATTGCCTCGAACGTGCCGGCCATGTTGCCGCTCATCGAGGGGGCTGGTGGCCTGGCGATTACGCCGAAGGATGTGCCGACGCTGCAGGCTGCGCTGGACACTTACCTGGGGCTGTCGGATGACGAACTCAGGGCCAAGGGCGAGCAGTCCTTCCGTTATCTGCAACAGCACCATGACATCGAGGAGTTCCGTCGCGAATACCTCGATCTGATCGACTCCGGCCTGGAACAGGCCCGCAAGGAACAGCCATGAACGACGCGCAACCCATCGTCACGGTCATTATCGCGTCGTACAACCACGCCCCTTACATCGAGGAAAGCATTCTCAGCGTCCTCAACCAGACCTATCGGAACATTGAGTTGCTGGTGGTCGATGATGGCTCGAAGGATGACAGCGTCGAGCGGATCAAGGCGTTGCAGGCCATCCATGGTTTCGACTTTCGGGTTCAGGAAAACCAGGGGCTTACCAACACCCTCAATGCGGCGATTGCCCGGGCAAAGGGCAGCCTGATCGTGCCGTTCGGTTCGGACGACATCATGTTGCCGGAGCGAATTGCCACGCAGGTCGCTCATATGGACGGCAAGCCCGAGGTCGGTATTTGCGCCGGTAACATCGAGCTGATCGATGCCGACGGCAATCTCTACCCGGAGAAACGCCAGCGCCGGGATGTCCCGTTCCGCCGCCTGGACTTCGATGACATGTTCCTGGAGCGCAAGCCCTATCCACCGGCTCCGACCCTGATGATCCGTCGCGAAGCGCTGGAGAAGGTGGGCGGTTTCGATCCGACCATTCGCCTGGAAGACTTGCTGATCGAGTTGAAGGTGACCCATGCCGGCTACTTCATCGATGGTCTGAATGTATTGATGGCGCGCTATCGCAAGCACGCCACCAACTCCTACAAGAACCACCGCTTCATGATCGACAGCATCCTGCGCACCTACGCGCTCTTCAGCGATCACCCGCTGTATGACGAGGTGCGCTACAAGTTTCTAAATTCCATGTTCCTCAAGACCGCCAACCGCGATCGCAAGCTGGCGCGTGAGTTGCTGGCGCAGATTCCGCTCAAAGCCTGGAACAGGAAAACCTGGCGCGGGTTGGGGCGGATGTATTTCTCGCGGCTGGAAAAAGACTGAGCCAAAGGCTGGACCCTCCAGTTATTGCACGGTGGGCACAGTAGCGCAGCGGTCGCGATGGCGAGCAAGCAGGCCGCCATCGCGATAAGCAGGCTGGTTTCGGTTATCAGTGAGCCTGGGCCGGTGAACTTCCGGCCAGCACTTGCCGGTGCAAATTATCCACATCGGCTTTCGAGGCCGCCGCACCGTATCCCTGCAGTAGCGCTTCGAAGTGGTCCTCGAACAGCCAATGCCGATCTTCCGTGTAGCGCTGCATATGGCGCAGATTGCGTCGACGCAGTGAAGGGCTCAGTGATGACGGGTAAATGCGCAGGTCGGCCAGGTCGATCAGGCCGAACTCGCCGTCCTCCAGCACCAGCACATTGCCCAGGTGCAGGGAGCGGAAGTAGACCCCTTGCTGATGCAACTGAGCCATGAATTTGCCGAAACGCTCCACCAGTGCCTGACGCACCGCCGGAGCGGTGATGCCTTGCAGGATCTGGCGCAGCGTATTGCCCGTCAAGGGTGAGTAGTGCACGGCGGTGCTACCGTCTTCGAACCGGTAAAGGTCGAGAATGTGCGGTGTCGGGATGCCCATGTTGCGCAATTGCACACTGTTGACGGCAAATCGATCGGAGTAGGGCATGTAACCGCCGGAGGTAAACCAGCGGCGGCGGCGGAACAGCTTGAGAAAGCTGCCATCGGTCAGGCGCAGGACCTTGGGGCCCAAACCGTCTTCTTCGATGATCCGGGCGTCGGCCGTCAGCTGCTGCAGGGCGCTTGGCGTCGCGCTCTTGACCGGCTTGTCCAGCAGGCGCCTGGCCCGTTGATTGATGCTCAACGCGGCGATCAGTGCCAAGGGGATCCACAGCAGGAACCAGTGCTCCTTGGGACGAGAGATGATCCCGCCACCTTCGGTCAGGCCCGCACCGATGCCAAAGGCCAGCCAGGCCGAGGCAATGATGAACAGCGGTTGCACGCGATGGCGCCGGCTACTGATGAAGCTCCACGCGAGGAAGAACAGCCATGGCAGAAAACCGATAATGCCGACGTAGAAGAGCACACCAAGGGCGAAGCTATGGGGTTCCGAAAGGGGGTAGCCGACGCCTGGGTCCAGGCTCAGTTCGGCGTTGTAGCCGTGCCCGATCCATGGATGCTCAGCGATCCTGTCCAAGGCCAATTGCCAGAGCTCGATACGGAAGGAACTGCCTCTTTCAAGGATCTTGTCCGCAAACAGCGCGAAAGTTCCCGCTCCGGCAATGAACATTGCGCCAAGCATGAGGACCGAGCGTCGATTCCAGCAGATGAAACACAGCCACAGCGCGGCGATCGTCAGTGCAACCAGTGGCGTCCTGGAACCGGTGGCCAGCACCGCGGCGAACATGATCACCATCGCCGGCATGCTCAACCACAGTATCTGGTGTCGCTTGCAGGTCATGCTCACGCTCAGCCAGTAGGTGCAGAAAAAGCCGAAAACGTGGGAGCTGAGCAGTGGGTTGTCGAACGCGCCTACTCCGATCAGGCGCATTTCCGGTTCGTAGATCAGGCCGAACCTGTACAGGTTGTAGACAGAGGCGACCAGCGCCACGATTGCCGCGCAGAACAGCAGGGGCTGAATGATTTCGCTGCGATAGCGCACCAGCAGGTAGCAGCCGACGAACAGCATCAGGGTATGCAAGGGTGGTTTGAACTGGCCAAAGTCGATGTCATCGCCCGGTCCCCAGCCAAGACTGAGCAGCGCCCAGGCCACAAACAGCAGGACGGCAATGACGATCGGCTCGTGCAGCAGTTCTTTACCGAGCCGCGGACGCAGGCACAGTGCAATCAGTGCCGGAATGCTGAACAGGCCATAATAAAGCTTGTGAAGCACATTGCGCCCCGGCAGGAAAAACAGTGCACAAAGCAGTAACAAGTAACCGAGCGGTAGGATCCACAAACAAATGAAATCGAAGATTCTTTTGGACGAGCTGTTCAAAGCGTTTAATTGCATGCTGAGTAACTTATTCCTGAATTGAGCGACCGAACCAAGGCAGGGGCATCTGGTGGCTATTTGACGCGTCACAATACACAGACTGTATGCGATTGCCAGAACCCTGGGGAAGCTGTGCTAAAGTCAGCGTCCTTTTCATCGACATTCGCGTGATATGACCGACTCCAGTCTCTCCGCAAGCCCATCGAGCTTGAAAATCTACTTCCGCCTGCTCGGCTATGTCCGGCCGTATATCAGCCTGTTCCTGATCAGCATCGTCGGTTTCCTGATTTTCGCTTCGACGCAGCCAATGCTGGGCTACATCCTCAAGTACTTCGTCGACGGTCTGTCCAACCCTGAAGCGGCGCTGTTTCCAACGGTGCCCTACCTCAGGGACCTGCAGCTGCTGCAGGCGGTGCCGTTGTTGATCATCCTGATCGCCGCGTGGCAGGGATTGGGGTCGTACCTGGGCAACTACTTCCTGGCCAAGGTCTCCCTGGGCCTGGTCCATGACTTGCGGGTGCAGTTGTTCAACAACCTGCTGGTGTTGCCAAACCGGTATTTCGACAAGCATAACTCGGGACACCTGATTTCACGTATCACCTTCAACGTGACCATGGTCACAGGGGCGGCAACAGATGCGATCAAGGTCGTAATTCGAGAAGGCATGACAGTGATCTTCCTGTTTGCCTCGCTGTTGTTCATGAACTGGCGCCTGACGCTGGTCATGGTCGCCATCCTGCCGCTGATCGCCATCATGGTGCGCACGGCCAGCAAGAAATTCCGCAAGCAGAGCAAGAAAATCCAGCTGGCCATGGGCGACGTGACGCATGTGGCGTCCGAAACGATCCAGGGCTATCGGGTGGTGCGCAGCTTCGGCGGTGAAAAGTACGAAGAGAAACGCTTCTTCGACGCCAGCCAGGGCAATACCGACAAGCAATTGCGCATGACCCGCACCGGCGCCATCTATACGCCGCTGCTGCAATTGGTGATCTACACCGCCATGGCCGTGCTGATGTTCCTGGTGCTGTTCCTGCGGGGCGATGCGTCCGCTGGCGACATGGTGGCCTACATCACCCTGGCGGGCCTGCTACCCAAGCCGATTCGCCAGCTGTCCGAAGTCAGCTCGACCATCCAGAAGGGTGTGGCCGGTGCTGAAAGTATCTTCGAGCAACTGGATGTCGAGCCGGAAGTCGATACCGGCACTATCGAGCGTGATGCCGTCAGTGGTCGCCTGGAAGTGCGCAATCTCAGCTTTACCTACCCTGACACCGAGCGTCAGGTGCTCAATGACATCAGTTTCTCGGTCGATCCCGGGCAAATGGTGGCGCTGGTAGGGCGTTCGGGCAGCGGCAAGTCGACCCTGGCCAACCTGATTCCGCGTTTCTATCACCACGACAAGGGCGAAATCCTCATCGATGGCGTCGAAGTGGAGCAGTACAAGCTGTTGAACCTGCGTCAGCATATCGCCCAGGTGACCCAGCACGTGACCCTGTTCAGCGACACCGTGGCCAACAACATCGCCTATGGCGACCTGGCTGGCGCACCCCGTGAAGACATTGAAAAGGCAGCCCGGGATGCCTACGCGATGGACTTCATTGCCCAATTGCCCGAAGGTCTGGACACCCAGGTCGGGGAAAACGGCGTGCTGCTGTCTGGCGGCCAGCGTCAACGCCTGGCGATTGCCCGGGCGCTGTTGAAAAATGCTCCGCTGCTGATTCTCGATGAGGCGACTTCGGCACTCGATACCGAATCCGAGCGGCATATCCAGGCAGCCCTGGATCAGGTCATGAAAGGTCGCACCACGCTGGTGATCGCTCACCGCTTGTCGACCATCGAGAAGGCTGACCTGATCCTGGTCATGGATCAGGGGAAAATCGTCGAGCGCGGCACCCATGATCAATTGCTGGCGCAAAACGGCTACTACTCGCGCCTCAACGCGATGGGCCTGGACGCCCCGGCCGAAGACATCGCCTGACTTCGAAGGGGTGAGCCAGGCTCGCCCCTTCGCACTCCCGACGTGCAACACGTGCGGTGATTTGTATCCAGACCTTTACGTTTCTTGACCAAACCGGAATAAATCTCGGCAACGTGCTTGTTAAGGTTCCTGAACGAACTTTGACTTGAATCGAGAGGGCCATCCCTTTCGCGCGGGTATCTGGATGCTGCAACGTTATCTCTGGAAGCTGTTGCCCAAGTCGCAACGGGCTTTTCTGCTGGGGCGCCTGTCGGTTGTGGACCGTCAAGTGGTGAACAAGTCGATGTCGGCCAATGTCCGATTCCCCAAGCCCTTCGAGCAGCGTTCCTGCCTGTTCATCCACGTCCCTAAATGTGCCGGCAGCAGTGTCTGTGCGGCGATGTTTGGCGACTGGAGCCCGGGCCACTTGCCGTTGTACTGGTACGAGCAGCAATTTCCCGAACAGTTTGCCGCCAGTTTCAAGTTCGCCTTCGTTCGCGATCCCCTGGAAAGGGCTTACTCGGCTTATGCATTCCTGCGGGGCAACACCTTGGGGAAACGGGATCACGCGGCGCAGGAACTGGTCAGCCACTACCGTGACTTTGACGACTTCGTCGGCCGCTGGCTGCACCCGGAGACAATCCAGCGACAGCTGCACTTTGCCGCGCAAACGGATTTCCTGACGGACTCCATGGGCCATCTGGCGCTGGATTTTGTCGGCTACCAGGAGCATCTGGAGCGGGATTTCAGTTTGGTTTGCGAACAGTTGGACTATCCGGTGGAACTGCCCCACGTGAACAGGTCGCAGCAGCGACGTCCGAGGCCGGCGAGCGAGTTTTGCACGGTGCGCACCCGCAGGCTGGTGCGGCGGGTCTATCAGCGTGACTACGAGATGCTCGGGTATGAATGAAGCCGAAACACGCCGTCGCCTGGCGGGAATCTTGCTCAAAAAATGAGCAATAAATGCTGGCGAATCATCCCGTTGCAGCCACCGCACAAGCCGACACCAACCCTGTGTTAATATCGCGCCCCTGTTCATTCTGTATGTGGGTTGCACCATGAAGTTGTCCATGCCGCGATTCGATCAAGCCCCTGTCTTGGTGGTTGGCGATGTCATGCTCGACCGTTACTGGCATGGTGGTACCTCACGGATTTCCCCTGAGGCGCCGGTGCCGGTGGTCAAGGTCGATCACATCGAGGACCGTCCGGGCGGCGCTGCCAACGTTGCCTTGAACATTGCCGCCCTGGGGGCTCCGGCCTCGCTGGTCGGTGTAACGGGCGACGATGAAGCCGCCAACAGCCTGGTCAACAGCCTCAAGGGCGCTGGCGTGCGGGCGATCTTCCAGCGCATTGCGCATCAGCCGACCATCGTCAAGCTGCGGGTCATGAGTCGTCACCAGCAGTTGCTGCGTATCGACTTCGAAGAACCCTTCGCCACCGACGCGCTGGCGCTGGCCGCGCAGGTCGATGAGTTGCTCGAAGGCATCAAGGTGCTGGTGTTGTCCGACTACGGCAAAGGCGCGCTGAAAAACCATCAGGCGCTGATCCAGGCCGCCCGTGCCCGGGGCATTCCGGTGCTGGCTGATCCCAAGGGCAAGGATTTCTCGATCTACCGCGGTGCGAGCCTGATCACGCCGAATCTCAGCGAATTCGAAACCATCGTCGGTGGTTGCGCCGATGAGCACGAGCTGGTCAACAAGGGCGCGCAACTGATGCACGACCTGGACCTCGGCGCCTTGCTGGTGACCCGTGGCGAGCACGGCATGACCCTGCTGCGTCCGGATCATCCGGCGCTGCACTTGCCGGCCCGTGCCCGCGAAGTGTTCGACGTGACCGGTGCCGGCGATACGGTGATTTCGACCCTGGCGGCTGCGATTGCCGCGGGTGAAGAACTGCCCCACGCGGTGGCCCTGGCCAATCTCGCGGCCGGCATCGTGGTCGGCAAGCTCGGTACGGCGGCCATCAGTGCGCCGGAACTGCGTCGTGCGATTCAGCGCGAGGAGGGTTCCGAGCGTGGTGTGCTGGGTCTCGAGCAGCTGTTGCTGGCGGTCGATGATGCCCGCGCGCACAACGAGCGGATCGTGTTCACCAACGGTTGCTTCGACATCCTGCACGCCGGGCACGTGACCTATCTGGAACAGGCGCGGGCCCAGGGCGATCGCCTGATCGTTGCGATCAACGACGATGCATCGGTCAGCCGCCTGAAAGGGCCGGGTCGCCCGATCAACAGCGTCGATCGACGCATGGCGGTACTGGCCGGTCTGGGCGCGGTGGACTGGGTGATCAGCTTCCCGGAAGGCACACCGGAAAACCTGTTGAGCGCGGTCAAGCCGGACGTGCTGGTCAAGGGTGGCGACTACGGGATCGACCAGGTGGTCGGCGCGGACATCGTCAAAGCCTACGGCGGCACCGTGAAAGTGCTGGGGCTGGTTGAAAACAGCTCGACCACCGCGATTGTCGAGAAGATCCGCAAGTCTGAATAACGCGGCTTTTTGTAGGAGCGAGCTTGCTCGCGATGGAGTCAGGGCGCGCGCGTTCAATCAGTAGATACGCGTCATCGTTAACGACCATCGCTGGCAAGCCAGCTCCTACAAGGTTATGCGTACATCAGTCGGAGCAGCAGTTTGCTTTCAGGAACTGACTTTTTTACGCGGCACGATCTTCTTCAGCAGCAATTTGGCCCTTCCGCGCAATCGCGCCAACCCCGAATCCTTCCCCGGCGGGGTCAAGCCTTGTTGCCTCACCCAGTCCTTCCAGCGAATGCGTTCATCGCGCACCAGCCAGCCTTCCTGTCGGGCAAAACTCTCGGCCAGGTACAGGCCACGCGTGCTGGCCGGGTACAGCTGATCCTTTTTCAAGGTGTAGAGCTCAGCCATCGGGTGGCCGTCCTGCAAGGGCATCAGGTACAGGTCGGGTCGTTTGCGGTCGAGACGGGCGACGAGTTGATCGCCTTCGAGTCTTTCATCGACATGGAACAGGCTCAGGGATTTGGCTTCCTTGGGAACCTCCAGGCGCAAGTCGTAAATCAGTTGCAGTGACGCCGTTGGCAAATGCACGTAAGCCCGCGGACGCTCCATCAGCATCAGGTTGGCGCAACGAACCGGCCGCGCCGAGCCGGACAGTGGCGACAGGCGAAACGGCAGGGCTTCACGGTAATGCAGGGCGGCCGAGTAGGGCGCCGGCAGCCAGGTGTCATTGAACCGTCCGCCGAGCCAGCCTTCGGGGGTTTCCAGCAGACACTCTTCGGCAATTTCCTGGATCGCGGTGTGCAAGGGCAGGTTCAGTTCATGGGCCGGCACGTATCCGGAGATCAGCTTGAGCACCACATCGCCACGGTCCTGGCGACGCTGGCGTACCAGCACCCAATAGTCACGATTCTGCCAATGCAGGGTCAGGCGCACCGAAACCCCGAGATTGGCCAGTTCCAGGGCAAACCGCTCGCTGTCGCCGACCGTCACCGGCCGACGACGTTGCAGGGTCTGGGAGAAATTCAGCGGTCTGCCGACGCTCTGATAAGCCAGGCCCTCGGGAGTCGCTTCGACGAATAACGGCAGGGTCTTGAAGTTGCTCGGGTTCTTTCTTATGAGCGTGCGCGGCATGTCGGCTCCTGCTTAAGGCCGCGTGGGCGGCATCAGTGGCTACGTAGGACCTGGGCAACGGTCGCGACATTGTGGGCGAGGTGCAGCGGATTGATGGTCCCGACAATAGCACTGGCAACACCCGGATGTTCAAACAACAGCTCGAAACTGGCGCGCACAGGATCCACGCCTGGACTCAGGCATACATGACCACTGGCGAGGGCTTTCTTGACCAGAATGGCTTTGCCGTGTGCAGCAGCATAGTCAATGACGGGCTTCTCGTTTTGTTCGTTCAGATTGTAGGTGACCATCGCGCAGTCGCCTTGCTCCAGAGCCTTCAGGCCGCCGTCGACGGTTTTTCCGGAAAACCCGAAACCGCGAATCTTGCCTTCGGCCTTGAGCTCGGCGAGGGTCTCGTAGACTTCACTGTCATTGAGGATCGCCAGGTCGTTGCCATCGGAGTGCACCAGCACCAGATCGATGAAGTCCGTTTCCAGGCGTTGCAGGCTGCGTTCCACCGACATTCGCGTGTGTGCGGCGCTGAAATCGTGACGGGACTGGCCGTCGGTGAACTCTTCCCCCACCTTGCTGACGATCACCCAGTCCTGACGCTGGCCGCGCAGCAACGGGCCGAGGCGCTCCTCGCTACGGCCATAGGCCGGGGCGGTGTCGATCAGGTTGATGCCAAGGTCGCGGGCGAGCTTGAGCAGCATGCGCGCTTCATCGTCATCGGGTATCCGGAAGCCGTTGGGGTACTTCACACCTTGATCGCGGCCCAGTTTCACCGTGCCCAGGCCCAGGGGTGAAACCAGCAGGCCGGTACTGCCCAGCGGGCGATGCAGGTCGTGCAGGGTCGCTTGGCTCATGGCAGCAGTTGCTCCCAGGCTGGTACGCCCATCGGTGGCTTCGGCAGTTCAGGCAGCGCTGCCGGGTGGCCTGGCTGGATACCGTCGCGGGTCAGGCTGGCGATGACCCGGTCGGCGAAGTCCGGCGCCAGGGCGAGTTTGGTCGGCCAGCCCACCAGCAGCCGGCCTTCCTCGGCAACAAAGGCGTTGTCGGGGCGCGTCAGGCCTGATTGCAGCGGTTCGGCGCGGTCCACGCGCAAGGTCGCCCATTGCGCCGTGCTCAGGTCAATCCATGGCAGCAATTGGCCGAGCTCTTTCTGTGCGGTGGCGATTTGCTCGGCGGGCTCTCGGGCCACACCATCGGATTCCGCGATATCGCCGCCCATGTACCAGACCCATTGGCCATCCGCCGCCGGGTGGGTGGTCACGGTGATACGCGGCTTGGTGCCGCCACCCAGGCAGTGGGCGTACAGCGGTTTGAGGCCCGGACCCTTGGCGATGATCATGTGCAACGGGCGGCGCTGCATGGCGGGCTGGCTCAGGCCCAGCGCTTCAAGCAATGCCGCCGTCCCGGCACCGGCGCTCAGGACGATGCGTTGGGCGCGGATTTCGCGCTCATCCACCTTCAGGCCGACCAGCACGCCACCTTCCAGCAGCGGCTCGATGTTCTGCCCGGCGAGCAAGCCATCTCCCGCCAGATCGGCCAGGCGCTGGATCAGGCTCGGTACATCGACCACCAGTTCCGCCAGGCGATAGACCTTGCCCTTGAAGCGCTTGTCTTGCAGGGCTGGCGGCAATTGCTCGCCCTTGACCTGATCGACGCGACCGCGCACGGCTTTGCTGGCAAAGAAACTGGTGAGGTTGCCGGCGAGGGTGCCGGGGGACCAGAGGTAATGGGCCTCGGACAACAAACGCACGCCGGACAGATCCAGCTCACCATTGCCCGCCAGGGCTTCACGCCAACGGCGCGGCATGTCGGCGATGGCTTCCGAGGCACCGGTCAGGGCACCGTGCAGCGCGTATTTGGCGCCGCCGTGGATGATGCCCTGGGACTTCACACTTTGCCCGCCGCCGAGGCTGGCGCTTTCCACCAGTACGGTCGAGAAACCCTGGCGGCGCAGACGCGCATTCAGCCAGAGGCCGGCGACACCAGCGCCGACAATCAGAACGTCGGTGGAAATAACGGATGGCATGCGGCGACCTCTGTGTTCAAGACGAGGGCGCAGTATACAGACTCAAAGATTGGAGGGCTGCTGCACCTGTGGGAGCGAGCCTGCTCGCGAAGGGGGCGTGTCAGTTGAAATCAATGTTGCTGACACTCCGCTTTCGCGAGCAGGCTCGCTCCCACAATGAAGGGTGTTGCGGACTTAATGCCCGGCAGTTTTGGAGAAGAGCTGGATGACCACCACGCCCAGCACGATCAGCGCCATCCCCAGCATCGCCGGCACGTCCAGCTTCTGCCCGTAGATAAACAGCGCCGCGACGCTGACCATCACGATCCCCATGCCGGCCCACACGGCATAGGCCACGCCCACCGGAACGCTGCGCACCACCAGGGTCAGCATCCAGAAGGCAATCCCGTAGCCGAGGATGACCAGCACCAGGGGCAGCGGGGTGCTGAGGCCCTTGACGGCCTTCATCGAAACAGTGGCAATCACTTCGGCGCAGATGGCTATGGCCAGGTAGTAGTAAGCGGTCATGGGTCAATCCTCGTGTGAAGTGTTGCTCTCTGAGGTCGGCATTCTAGTGCGTTGCCAGATGCGGTAAAGTCATTACCTATCTGTATTTGAGATGGGTTGAACCATGAGCATGCAATGGAATCTGGAGCAGCTGCGGTTGTTTGTCAGCGTCGCGGAGCAGCGTTCGTTTTCTGCCGTGGCGCGGGACCAGCGCAAGGCGCAATCGGCGGTCAGCAGTTCGATTGCGATGCTGGAAGAAGACCTGGGCGTCAGCCTGTTCGACCGCAGCAGCGGCCGTCAGCCGAAACTCACCGAAGCCGGCACGGCGTTGCTGGACGAGGCGCGGGAAGTCTTGCGCCAGTGCGAACGACTCAACGGCCGTGCATTGGCGATGATGCGCGGGCAGGAGGCACGACTGCGTGTGGCGCAGGATGAAGCGATGCCGTATCAGCCGATCATCGAAAGCTTCGAGGCCCTGGCGGAAAAATTCCCCAGCCTTGAAGTGCAACTGACCAGCGCCGCCCAGGGCGATGTCGCGCGCAAGCTGGTGGAGCGGCGCGCCGATCTGGGGCTGCTGTTCTTTCACGACCAGATTCCCGAGGCGCTCGAGCGGCGGGTACTGGGCAGCGTGGAAATGGTCACGGTGTGCGGCAAGGATCATCCGTTGGCGTGCAAAGGCTCGGTGGACGGCCAGCAACTGGCGCAGCACCGGCAGTTGCTGATGTCCACGGAGTCGAGCATTTATCCCGGCAGTGATCCGGCCAGCCCGCAAGTCTGGCGTGCCGACAGTTTCTATGTGATGGCCGAATGGCTGGTGCGCGGCCTCGGCTGGGCCTGGTTGCCACGCCACGTGGTGCAGTACCCGACCTATCAGAATCAGATGGTCGAACTGGCCAGCGAATGGACCCCGCCGGCCCTGGTGGTGGAACTGGTATGGCGCCGGGATGAACCGCTCGGTCCGGCCGCGCGCTGGCTCGCCGAACGTTTTGCCGTGCACTTGCAGGCGATTGGCGAAAAAAGCCGATAAACTCCGCCGCCATGAATAGAACTCTCTACACCGCGCTGTTTTATCTGGGGCTGCCATTGGTAGCGATTCGGCTTTGGCTGCGCGCGCGCAAGGCGCCGGCGTATGCCAGACGCATCGGCGAGCGCTTCTCCTTTGGGATGCCGGCGATGAAACCGGGCGGCATCTGGGTGCACGCCGTGTCGGTGGGCGAAAGCATTGCTGCCGCACCGATGATCCGCGCCTTGCTGGCGCGTTATCCGGATCTGTCGATCACCGTGACCTGCATGACGCCGACCGGTTCGGAACGGATCCTGGCCCTGTTCGCCAATGAGCCGCGCATCCAGCACTGCTATCTGCCTTACGACCTGCCTTGCGCCGCCCGGCGCCTGCTCGATCGGGTCCAGCCGAAACTGGCGGTGATCATGGAAACCGAACTGTGGCCCAACCATATCCATCAATGTGCCAAACGCGGGATTCCGGTGGCGCTGGCCAACGCACGGCTGTCCGAACGTTCGGCCAGGGGCTACGGTCGGTTCCGCAAGCTGACCCAGCCGATGCTGGCCGAGATGAGCCTGTTCGCGGTGCAGACCGAAGCCGAAGCCCAACGCTTTCGCGACCTGGGCGCGCGGGCGCAAACCGTCGAAGTGACCGGTTCGATCAAGTTCGACCTGACCATCGATCCGCAACTGCTTGAGCGCGCCAGCCAATTGCGCGGGCAATGGCAGGCGCTGGAACGACCGGTGTGGATCGCGGCCAGCACCCATGAGGGCGAAGACGAGGTGGTGCTGGCGGCCCATCGTCAGTTGTTGGCCAATCACCCCGATGCCTTGCTGATTCTGGTACCGCGTCATCCGGAGCGCTTCAATTCGGTGTACGGGTTGTGCCAGCAACAAGGTTTTGCCACGGTCCGGCGTTCCAGCGGCGATGCGGTCAATGCGCAGACTTCAGTGTTGCTGGGCGACACCATGGGCGAGTTGCTGTTTCTCTACGCCCTGGCTGACAGTGCATTCGTCGGCGGCAGCCTGGTGCCCAATGGCGGACATAACCTGCTGGAGCCGGCGGCCCTCGCCAAGCCAGTGCTGAGCGGGCCGCATCTTTTCAACTTCCTCGAAATCGCCACGCAGTTGCGCAGTGCCGGGGCGTTGCAGGAAGTGGAGGATGCCGAAGGGTTGGCGGTGGCGGTGCAGCGGCTGTTCGAACTGCCGCGTGATGCGCAGCGCATGGCAGAGGCCGGGTTGAAGGTGATGCGCACCAATCAGGGGGCGTTGCAGCGCTTGCTGGACGGGTTGGGGCGGTTGATCGACCGCTAGACCTGGTTGTATTCATTCGCGAGCAGGCTCGCTCCCACACTCGAAACACTGTAGGAGCGAGCTTGCTCGCGAAGCTTTTGCTGTTACTGCACCGGTTTCGCTTTCAACTGCTCGGCTGCAGCCTTGGCAAGATCCGGCGGCAGGAAGTCCTTGTCCGGGTTGTAGTTGGGGTTGAGCCAGCGTGCCAGGGTTTGCAGATCCCCCGGATTCAACGTGCCGGCCTGTTGCTTCAGGCGCAGGTTGTCGAGGATGTAGTCGTAGCGGGTGTTGTTGTAGTCGCGTACCGAGGTGTACAGCTGACGCTGCGCATCCAGCACGTCGACGATGTTTCGCGTACCCACCTGATAGCCGACTTCGGTCGCTTCCACCGCGCTCTGGTTGGAGATGATCGATTGCTTGCGCGCCTGCACCTGCTCGACATCGGTGTTGACCGCACGGTGCAGGTCGCGGGTGTTTTCCACGATCTGCCGGCGCAGGGACTCGCGCTGCTGCTCGGTCTGGTCCAGTTGCGCATACGATTGACGCACCTGGGAGTTGATCAGGCCACCGCTGTAGATCGGGATGTTCAGTTGCAGGCCAACGGTCGTTTGCGAGACATCGCCACCGTAGGGTATTGGCTGGTTGTTCGGGTTGCTGAAGCCCAATGCGTCGTTGTCGCCTTTCTCGTACTTGGCGATCGCGTCAACCGTTGGCAAGTGCCCGGACTTGCGCTGCTTGAGGGTTTGTTCGGCGGCGCTGACGGCATAGTTGCTGGCCAACAGATTGAGGTTCTGCCTGCCCGCCGTTTCGACCCAGGCCTTGGCATCGTTCGGTACTGGCGGCAGGATCGGCAAGTTATGGCTGATGCCCCAGATCGAGTTGTACTGGCGGTTGGTCAGGGTGATCAAGGCTTCAAAGGCGTCGTCCACCTGGCGCTGGGCAACGATGCGGTTGGCGCGTGCGGTGTCATAGCTGGCTTGCGAGTTCAATACGTCGGTCTTGTCCGAGAGGCCGACATCGAAACGCTCGTTGGACTGGTCGAGCTGGCGTTTGAATGCCGCTTCTTCGGCCTTGGTCGAGGCCAGGTTGTCCTGGCTGCGCAGCACGTTGAAATAGCTTTGGGCGGTTTGCAGGATCAGGTTCTGCTCGGTCGCCGAGAGCTGCAGGGCGGCCTGTTCGTTGACTTCCTTGGCGGCCTGGAACTGGAACCAGCGATCGGCGCGGAACAAGGGTTGCGCCAGGGTGGCCTGGTACGAGTGAGCATCGCGGTTGGTGGTGGCGGACGGCTGATCGAGCGACGTACGCACCTCGGAAATATTCGCGCCGCCCGAGAGGTTCGGCAGCAGCCCGGCACGGGCCTGGGGTACGACTTCCTTCTGCGCGCCGTATTGGGCGATCGCTGCCGCCAGGTCGGCGTTGTTGTTGACCGCTTCCTGATAAACGCTGACCAGGTCCGTCTTGTTCGATAAGGGCGCATCTGCTGCCCAGGCCATTCCATTGGACGCACAAGACACGGCAAGGGCCAGTGAGAGTTTGCGCAGCATAGACGTTCCCTAGAATTGATATTACACAGGTAATTTGAGCGCCAAGGCTAAGGCGCTGCCTTGACAGCGTCAATGCGCGACTCAGCGTAGCGAGTGTAGTTGTGCATTCAGGCGGCAACAATCCTGATACTGCGTGTAATTACGCCATTCATCACGGTGTTTGCAGTGGGGTTGGCGTTCTTTGTCAGTTGTGTCTAGACTGGTCGGGTTCTTGTCGGGGTGCCTTGCTATGAGGCTGAGATCGAATAATTTCGGATCCCGTTGAACCTGATCAGGTTAGCGCCTGCGTAGGGAACAAGATTTCTCGTCACCCGGCGAGTCCTCTTGTGCTTCGTCCGGGATGTTGTTCGACAATCGAACACCCCTCGAGCACTGAGCACAGCACAGCTGGTTTTCCCAGCGCCCGTGCGTCCATTCGTTTACAGGTTCGCTCCGACAAAAATCCACTGCCTGGATGCTGTCTGGAGAGCCCGTGATGACCACAAAAGCAAAAATCGCCACCAACCTGAGTGACTCGGCCAAGGTCGATCAGCAATCAGTTCAGCCGTTTACCCGTTCGCAAAAAATCTATGTCCAGGGTACCCGCCCGGACATCCTCGTGCCGATGCGCGAAATCAGCCTGGACGTGACGCCGACCGACTTCGGTGGCGAGGTCAACGCGCCGGTGGTGGTTTACGACACCTCGGGCCCGTACACCGACCCCAATGTCATCATCGATGTGCGCAAAGGCCTGGCCGACGTGCGTTCGCCGTGGATCGAAGCCCGAGGCGATACCGAGCGCCTGAGTGGCTTGAGCTCGAATTTCGGCCAGGAGCGCCTTGCCGATCCGGAGCTGACAAAACTGCGCTTCGCTCACGTCAACAACCCGCGCCGCGCCAAGCCGGGGGCCAACGTCAGCCAGATGCACTACGCGCGCAAAGGCATCATCACCGCCGAGATGGAATACGTCGCCATCCGCGAAAACATGAAGCTGGAAGTGGCCCGCGCCGCCGGCCTGCTGGACCAGCAACACGCCGGCCACAGCTTCGGCGCCAGCGTGCCGAAAATCATCACCCCGGAATTCGTCCGTGACGAAATCGCCCGCGGCCGCGCGATCATTCCGGCCAACATCAACCACACCGAACTGGAACCGATGATCATCGGCCGTAACTTCCTGGTGAAGATCAACGGCAACATCGGCAACAGCGCCCTGGGTTCGTCCATCGAAGAAGAAGTGGCGAAACTGACCTGGGGCATTCGCTGGGGTTCGGACACGGTCATGGATCTGTCGACCGGTAAGCACATTCACGAAACCCGCGAGTGGATCATCCGCAACTCGCCGGTGCCGATCGGTACCGTGCCGATCTACCAGGCCCTGGAAAAAGTCGGCGGCGTGGCCGAAGACCTGACCTGGGAGCTGTTCCGCGACACGCTGATCGAACAGGCCGAGCAGGGCGTCGACTACTTCACCATCCACGCCGGCGTGCTGTTGCGTTACGTACCGATGACCGCCAAGCGCGTCACCGGCATCGTCTCCCGTGGTGGTTCGATCATGGCCAAGTGGTGCCTGGCGCACCACAAGGAGAACTTCCTCTACACCCATTTCGAAGACATCTGCGAAATCATGAAGGCCTACGACGTCAGCTTCTCGCTGGGCGATGGCCTGCGTCCGGGCTCGATTGCCGACGCCAACGACGAGGCGCAGTTCGGCGAGCTGGAAACCCTCGGTGAGCTGACCAAGATCGCCTGGAAGCACGACGTGCAATGCATGATCGAAGGCCCGGGCCACGTGCCGATGCAGTTGATCAAAGAGAACATGGACAAGCAGCTCGAGTGCTGCGACGAGGCGCCGTTCTACACCCTCGGCCCATTGACCACCGACATCGCGCCGGGCTACGACCACATCACTTCCGGCATCGGTGCGGCGATGATCGGCTGGTTCGGCTGCGCCATGCTTTGCTACGTGACGCCGAAGGAACACCTGGGCCTGCCGAACAAGGATGACGTGAAGACCGGGATCATCACCTACAAGATCGCCGCGCATGCCGCCGATCTGGCCAAGGGGCATCCGGGGGCGCAGATCCGCGACAATGCCTTGAGCAAGGCGCGCTTCGAATTCCGTTGGGAAGACCAGTTCAACCTGGGCCTCGATCCGGACACCGCCCGCTCGTATCACGATGAAACCCTGCCGAAGGATTCGGCCAAGGTCGCGCATTTCTGCTCGATGTGCGGGCCGAAGTTCTGCTCGATGAAAATCACCCAGGAAGTCCGAGAGTATGCGGCCAACCAACGGATCGAAGCGGTCGACGTGGACGTCGCCCAGGGCATGGCCGAACAGGCCGAGCGCTTCAAGCAGGAAGGCAGTCAGCTGTACCAGAAAGTTTGATCTGATCCGGGATTGGCGGTGCCTGTGGCGCCGCCTTCGCGAGCAAGCCCGCTCCCACATTTGATCTCCTGTGAACACAGATTTTGTGTATGACAGAGGCCAAATGTGGGAGCGGGCTTGCTCGCGAAAGCGCCAGATCAGACAGCGAAACTCTCAATGACAAAACATATTCCTCTGAGATAACACCCTTGAGCATTCAACCGAGTACTTATTCACCTGACATCGCGGTGCCGACCGACAAGCGTGTGTTCGGCGGCCGTGATCTGTTTTCCCTGTGGTTCTCCCTCGGCATCGGCCTGATGGTGTTGCAGACCGGTGCCTTGCTCGCGCCAGGCCTGGGCCTGTCCGGCTCGTTGCTGGCGATTTTCCTCGGCACCCTGGTGGGCGTCCTGCTGCTGGCGGCGGTTGGCGTGATCGGCAGCGACACCGGCCTGTCGTCGATGGCTGCACTCAAGCTCAGCCTCGGTACCAGGGGCGCGAGCCTGCCGGCGGTGCTGAACCTGCTGCAACTGATCGGCTGGGGTTCGTTCGAAATCATCGTCATGCGCGATGCCGCCAGCCTGTTGGGCGCCAAGGCGTTCAGCGAAGGCAGCCTGCTGTCCAATCCGCTGTTGTGGACACTGTTCTTCGGCGCGCTGGCGACCTTGCTGGCGGTCAGCGGTCCGCTGACGTTCGTCCGGCAGATCCTGCGCAAATGGGGCATCTGGCTGCTGCTGGCCGCGTGCACCTGGCTGACCTGGAACCTGTTCGCCAAGGCCGACCTGGCTGCGTTGTGGGCCCAGGCCGGTGACGGTTCGATGCCGTTTGCCGTGGGTTTTGACATCGCCATTGCCATGCCGCTGTCGTGGTTGCCGCTGATTGCCGACTACTCGCGTTTCGGCAAGCGGGCGAAAAGCGTCTTCGGTGGCACCGCCATCGGTTTCTTCATTGGCAATTTCTGGCTGATGAGCCTGGGCGTGGCCTACACACTGGCGTTCGCACCGAGCGGTGAAGTCAATGCCTTGCTGCTGGCGCTGGCCGGTGCCGGCCTGGGGATTCCGCTGCTGCTGATTCTTCTGGATGAATCGGAAAACGCCTTTGCCGATATTCACTCGGCGGCGGTGTCCAGCGGCATTCTGTTGCGCGCCAAAGTCGAGCACCTGGCCCTGGCTATCGGCGTTATCTGCACGCTGATTGCCCTGCTGGCGCCGTTGGCCCAGTACCAGAACTTCCTGCTGCTGATCGGCTCGGTGTTTGCGCCATTGTTCGGCGTGGTGCTGGTGGATCATTTCCTCCTGCGCAAGCGCCGTGGCCAGGTTGCCTCGACTGCACTGCGCTGGCCGGCGCTGCTTGCCTGGCTGGGCGGGATCAGCACCTATCATTTGCTGGCCAACCTGTACCCGGATGTCGGCGCCACCCTGCCGGCGCTGGTCCTGGCAGGGTTGCTGCAGCTGGTGCTGGGCCGGGCCTTCAGTTACGGCCGGGAAACAGCTCGGGCTTGATGATACCGTTCAGGCGAGGGTAGGGGATCTTCAGTTCGACATGGCCCAGCGCGTAAGGCGCAATGCTGCTGGTTTCGTACTTGAGGATCACCGCGCCGTAGGTCAGCGCCACGTTCTGGGTCTTCTGGAACGGCCAGCTCTTCACGAACTCCGGTTCCTGATCGAGCTTGGTGCTGATCAACCAGCTGTTGTGCGCCACCTGCGCCGCTTTCCAGAACGCCTCTTCCTGCCCCGGCACCAGCATGTCCGACAGCGTCAGTACTTTATGCTGCTGACGCGAATAGTTGATAAAACCCCGGCCTGGCGTGCCATGGGCACCGCCGGTGTCCAGGTAGCTGGATAATTCGACGATCACCAAGCCGTCATGCTGCTCGCGTACCTTCGCTTGCAGATAGCTGCTGTTGCGTGGGCCGGCGGTGCGCAAAAACTCTTCGCGATAGGCCGCCAGGGTCGGGGCGACTGGCGCGTCGGGCGAGGTGCGGGTCATCTGCAGCAGGCGTTTTTCGATGATGCTGTCCAGTGCCGGCTCGTCCGGAAAGTGCAGGGTGTCGATGTTGACCAGTGGGCAATCCGGGCTGCTGCAACCGGGCTTGAGTTGCTCGGAGGCGTCGCGGGTGGTTTCCAGGGGCGTGCGGTAGTTGGGCTGGAACAGGCTCGCGCAAGCGCCCAGGGTCAGGGCGATAGCGGCCACGGAGGCGATTTTGAAAAGCGACATGTGCGTCCTTTCTGAAACTGGGGAAGGCAAAAAGATACCGGCTTCGACTCTCAACAAAGCAATCAGTTCGCCACTAAGCTAATTAGAGTGGGTTTCGCCCTCACCGTCCATCCCGCTGA
Organism: Pseudomonas sp. 18173; assembly: GCF_050432945.1. NCBI lineage: Bacteria > Pseudomonadati > Pseudomonadota > Gammaproteobacteria > Pseudomonadales > Pseudomonadaceae > Pseudomonas > Pseudomonas sp. 18173. The sequence continues at coordinate 210,327 of NZ_JBKFTN010000003.1, read as the reverse complement.
CGGGAAAGGGGCTGCATCAAATGTCACGGGCGCGTTAGGATGGCGCGAAGTCGAGGCCCAGGAAAAAAGCAGCCTCGAACAGGATTTGCAGTAAAAGAGGATTGTCATGACGGATTTTGCCAACGCCATTCCGACCGCCGTTGATATCGTGCGGCGCGAAAAGTGCTACGAGGGCTTTTACAAACTCGAACGTGTGCACTTGCGCCACGAATTGTTCGCCGGGGGCATGAGCCGCGAAATCAATCGTGAAGTGTTCGTTCGCCATGACGCGGTCTGCATGCTGCCTTACGACCCGCAGCGCGATGAAGTGGTGCTGATCGAGCAGTTTCGCGTAGGCGCCATGGGCAAGACCGACAATCCCTGGCTGATCGAACTGGTCGCTGGTCTGATCGACAAGGATGAAGTGCCGGAAGAAGTTGCTCACCGCGAGGCGCAGGAGGAAGCTGGGCTTGTGATCGGGGCGCTCTGGCCGATGCTCAAATACTTTCCATCGCCGGGCGGCAGCAACGAATTCGTACATTTGTACCTGGGGCGCTGTGACGCTACCGGGGTGGGCGGCCTGCATGGGCTGGAAGAAGAGGCAGAAGACATCCGCGTCACGGTCTGGGCTTTCGATGATGCCTTGCAAGCCGTGCGCGACGGGCGTATTGCCAACGCGGCGAGCATCATTGCCTTGCAATGGCTGGCTTTGAACCGCGTTGAAGTGAGGGGGTTATGGTCGTAAACAAGCTGCGCGATCGCTATCGGGTGGACCTGGTGGGGCTGCAAGCGTCCTGCGAGGCGAACTACGCGCGCTTGATGCGACTGCTGCCGGACATGCGCAGCGAGCCTGCCGCGCGGCGCATCGCCGTGACCCATGGCGACCAGATGCTGGGCGTGCTGGCGCTGGAAGTGTTGCTGACCTGTCCTTACACCACGACCCTGCAAGTGCGCCAGGAACACAGCCTGCCGTGGCTGCCGGTGCCGCAACTGGAAGTACAGGTCTATCACGACGCGCGCATGGCCGAAGTGGTCAGCGCCGAACATGCGCGACGCTTTCGCGGCATCTATCCTTACCCGAACGCCTCGATGCACCAGCCGGATGAAAAAGCCCAACTGAACATGTTTCTGGGCGAATGGCTGAGCCATTGCCTGGCGCTGGGGCATGAGTACGAGGTTGTTCGTTAAACGAGCAGCGCAGATGTGAACTGTGTCAGGTTCAACCGTTTCCCCTTTCGGTCATCCCCCAGCATAATTGCGGCACTACCCATCCCCGTGATCACGCCCTGGGAGAACGCCTTGCCGAGCGTATCCACATTGACCACCGCCGATCCGGCGTTACTGGTGCAACTCTCCGACAGCCATCTGTTTGCCGAAGCGGACAGCGCGTTGCTGGGCATGAACACCCGCGACAGCCTGCAAAAGGTCATCGAACTGGTGCGCGCGCAACAGCCGCGGATTGACCTGATCCTGGCCACGGGCGATCTGTCCCAGGACGGGACGCTGGAGTCTTATCAACAGTTTCGCGAGATGACGCGCCAGCTCGATGCGCCGGCACGCTGGATTCCCGGTAATCACGATGAACCGCAGATCATGGCCGAAGCGGCGGTGCAGAGTGCTTTGCTGGAACCGGTGGTGGATATCGGCAACTGGCGGGTGACGTTACTCGACTCGGCGGTGCCCGGCTCGGTGCCAGGGTATTTGCAGGACGAACAGTTGCAATCGCTCGCCCGCTCGTTGAGCGAAGCGCCGGAGCGCCATCATCTGGTGTGTTTCCATCATCATCCGGTGTCCATCGGTTGCGCCTGGATGGAACCGATCGGTTTGCGCAATCCCGAGGCACTGTTTGCGGTGCTGGATCGCTTCCCGCAGGTGCGCGCCGTGCTATGGGGGCATGTGCATCAGGAAATCGACCAATTGCGAAACGGCGTGCGTCTGATCGCATCGCCTTCGACCTGCATCCAGTTCGAGCCAGGCAGCGAGGATTTCAAGGTCGGCGAGCAAGCGCCGGGGTATCGCTGGTTGCGACTGCTGCCCGATGGACGGCTGGAGACCGGGGTGGAGCGGGTCACTGACTTCGAATTTACAATGGATTACGGCTCCAACGGTTACTGACCCCCCTGTAGGAGCGAGCTTGCTCGCGAAAAGCCCGAGAGCGCCGCGGGGTGCCAGGTTTTCACCGTTATCGTTGACGACCATCGCGAGCAAGCTCGCTCCTACAGTAAACTCCGCCTCTTTAGCCGACGCACAGGAAGATCAAATGTCCGGTTCGATCCTTTATATCCACGGCTTCAACAGCTCGCCGTTGTCGAAGAAGGCTTGCCAGTTGATCGACGTGATGGAGCGCCTGGGCCTGAGCGAAAACTTGCGTGTTCCGGCGTTGCACCATCACCCGCGCCAGGCGATTGCGCAACTGGAGCGGGCGATTGCCGAGCTGGGGCGGCCACTGCTGGTCGGCAGCTCGCTCGGCGGCTACTATGCCACTCACCTGGCCGAACGCCTTGGCTTGAAGGCCCTGTTGATCAACCCTGCCGTCAGCCCGCACCGGATGTTCGACGGCCATCTGGGGACGCAGAAAAACCTGTATACCGAAGAGACCTGGGAATTGACCCACGACCACGTGACGGCCCTGGCCGGGCTGGAAGTGCCGGCGCCCCAGGATCCGCAGCGTTATCAGGTATGGTTGCAGACAGCTGACGAAACGCTGGACTATCGCCTCGCACAGCAGTATTACCGGGCATGCGCCTTGCGCATCCAGGCCGGCGGTGACCACGGTTTCCAGGGTTTTGCCGCGCGACTGCCGGCCATGCTGGGTTTTGCCGGCATCGGCGCCGATTTGTATCAGGCAATTGATTTCACATCGCTTTGATGCGATGCCTGTTTTCATGGATTTCTTTTTTCACGCAACACTGACGACGAGACCCCATGGCCACTCCCAGCGCTAGCTCTTATAACGCAGACGCCATCGAAGTCCTCTCGGGCCTCGACCCGGTGCGCAAACGCCCCGGCATGTACACCGACACCAGTCGGCCGAACCACCTTGCCCAGGAAGTCATCGACAACAGTGTCGACGAAGCCCTGGCCGGGCATGCCAGTTCGGTGCAGGTGATCCTGCATGCCGACCATTCCCTGGAAGTCAGCGATGACGGCCGTGGCATGCCGGTGGACATTCACCCCGAGGAAGGTGTGTCGGGCGTCGAGTTGATCCTCACCAAGCTTCATGCCGGTGGCAAGTTTTCCAACAAGAACTACCAGTTCTCCGGCGGTTTGCACGGGGTGGGTATTTCCGTGGTCAACGCCTTGTCGACCGAAGTGCGGGTGCGGGTCAAGCGTGACGGCAACGAATACCAGATGACCTTCAAGGATGGCTACAAGGCCACCGAGCTGGAAATCGTCGGCACTGTCGGCAAGCGCAACACCGGTACCAGCGTGTTCTTCTCGCCGGATCCGAAATACTTCGACTCCCCTAAATTCTCCATCAGCCGCCTCAAGCACGTGCTCAAGGCCAAGGCCGTGTTGTGCCCGGGGCTGCTGGTCAGCTTTGAAGACAAGGCCACCGGCGAGAAAGTCGAATGGCATTACGAAGACGGCCTGCGTTCCTATCTGGTGGATGCAGTCAGCGAATTCGAACGCCTGCCGGACGAGCCGTTCTGCGGCAGCCTGGCCGGTAACAAGGAAGCGGTGGATTGGGCGCTGCTGTGGCTGCCCGAAGGTGGCGACGCGGTCCAGGAAAGCTACGTCAACCTGATCCCTACGGCCCAGGGCGGCACTCACGTCAATGGTTTGCGTCAGGGCTTGCTCGACGCCATGCGCGAATTCTGCGAATTCCGCAGCCTGTTGCCGCGCGGCGTGAAGCTGGCGCCGGAGGACGTCTGGGAGCGCATTGCCTTCGTTTTGTCGATGAAGATGCAGGAACCGCAATTCTCCGGCCAGACCAAGGAGCGCCTGTCGTCCCGTGAAGCGGCGGCGTTTGTCTCCGGTGTGGTCAAGGATGCATTCAGCCTGTGGCTCAACGCCAACCCGGAAACCGGCATGCTGCTGGCGGAACTGGCGATCAACAACGCCGGCCGTCGCCTCAAGGCCAGCAAGAAGGTCGAGCGTAAACGCATTACCCAGGGCCCGGCGCTGCCGGGCAAACTGGCCGACTGTGCCGGGCAGGACCCGATGCGTTCCGAGCTGTTCCTGGTGGAAGGTGACTCCGCCGGCGGCTCGGCCAAGCAGGCGCGGGACAAAGAGTTCCAGGCGATCCTGCCGTTGCGCGGCAAGATCCTCAACACCTGGGAAGTCGACGGCAGTGAAGTGCTGGCCAGCCAGGAAGTGCACAACATCGCCGTGGCGATCGGTGTCGATCCGGGCGCGGCCGACATGAGCCAGTTGCGCTACGGCAAGATCTGCATCCTCGCCGACGCCGACTCCGACGGTCTGCACATCGCCACCTTGCTGTGCGCCTTGTTCGTCCAGCATTTCCGCCCGCTGGTGGATGCCGGTCACGTTTATGTGGCCATGCCGCCGCTGTATCGCATCGACCTGGGCAAGGAAATCTACTACGCCCTGGATGAAGCCGAACGCGACGGTATTCTTGATCGCCTGGTGGCCGAGAAGAAACGCGGCAAGCCGCAGGTCACGCGATTCAAAGGTCTGGGCGAAATGAACCCGCCGCAGTTGCGCGAGACCACCATGGACCCGAACACCCGGCGCCTGGTGCAACTGACCCTGGAAGATTTCGAGGCCACCTCGGAAATGATGGACATGCTGCTGGCGAAGAAACGCGCCGGCGACCGCAAGACCTGGCTGGAGTCGAAGGGCAACCTGGCCGAGGTTCTGGGCTGATGCGTCTGGGCTTTGCCCTGGCCTGTGGGTTGCTGCTGACATCGATCACGGTATTCGCCGAGCCGGTGCCGCAGTTGCGCCTGTTGTCCGGGCATGTCGTGGACGGCATGCGTGGCGGCAACCTGTCCGGGCTGGCGCAGTGCGGCAATGATTTGTGGGCGGTGTCCGACCGCGACGATGATCAGATCTATCGCCTGGATACCAGCGAATCCGCCTGGCAGGCCGAAACGGTGCACATCGACGTACCGCCGGTGCCTGACAGCGGTTTGCCCTGGGGGCTTAAGTCTCGTGTCTGGGGGGCTTCGTTCGTGCGTGGCGGCGACCTGGACTTCGAGGGCATCACCTGCGACAGCGCCGGTAATCGTTACGTGGTCAGTGAAGGCCATGCCGCTGTCTTGCAAGTGCCGCCAACGGGGCCAGCCGCCTGGCTGAAAATTTCGCCGATGCTGGTTCGCGAGGCACGGGCCCGTGGCCTGTTGTTGCAATTCAACGCGCTGTTCGAAGGGCTGGCGATCAATCCGGCGGGCGATCAGATGTGGCTTGCCGCCGAGCGTCAAGGTCGCGGGCTGCTGACGATCAAGCGCAAACAGACGGTGTGGGATTGCGATGGTGGCTGCGTACTGCTGAGCGAGGCGGGCATGGAAATGCAGCCGGAGCAGTTTGCCCACGCCAAAGCTGTCCCGCGGGACTTCTCTGACCTGTCGCTGTTCAACGGCAAGCTGTTCACCCTTGAACGCAACGCCTACCAGATCTGCCGCCGGGATCCGCAGACGGCCAGGGTCGAGCGCTGCTGGTCGTACGCCGCCGAGTTGTTGCAGGACAACCGACGTTATTCACAGAACTACGGGCTGGAAGAGGCGTTGATCGTGGATGCCGAGGGCGCCTGGATCGGTGTCGACAATAACTTCGGCCCGCGTGCCGATGGTGAGGTGCGTCCGGTGGTCTGGCGTTTCGCTGCGCCGGAAGGCGGCTGGAGTGCCACGCCGTGAGGCAGCAAACGCCGGGGCAGCGCATCGGCCGGGTGTTCATGGTGCTGGCCTGGTGTGCGGCGCTGTTTCTGGCCACGCGGTTTTTCGGCCAGTGGGAAGCGCGTCAGCAAAATCCGAACGTGGTGGTCAGTTCGGAGGAAGGCGAAGGTTTCATAGAGGTGAAACTGGTCAGCAATGTGCAAGGGCATTTCGTCGCCAGCGGCCAGATCAACGGCCAGCCGGTGGACTTCATGCTCGACACCGGGGCGACCGACGTGTCGATCCCGGCGGACCTGGCCAAACGCTTGAAGCTCGAAGAAGGATTCGGCGTGACCCTGAGCACGGCCAATGGCCTGAGCCAGGGCTATCGCACGCGTATCGAACGCCTGCAACTGGGCGACATCGTGCTGCGGGATGTACGCGCACTGGTGGCCCCGGGGCTGCATGGCGATCAGGTGTTGCTCGGCATGAGCGCACTGAACAAACTTGAATTTACCCAGCGCGGTGGCACCATGCTGCTGCGCCAGACAACGAACCGATGAGGCCCGCATGAGCGACTCCCTTGATCTCAGCCTGGACGGTGTAGAACGCCGGTCACTGGCTGACTTCACCGAAAATGCCTACCTCAACTACTCCATGTACGTGATCATGGACCGTGCCTTGCCGCATATCGGCGACGGCCTGAAACCGGTACAGCGGCGTATCGTCTACGCCATGAGCGAGCTGGGGCTGGACGCCGACTCCAAGCACAAGAAGTCGGCGCGTACCGTCGGTGACGTGCTCGGTAAATTCCACCCCCACGGCGACTCGGCCTGCTACGAAGCCATGGTGTTGATGGCCCAGCCGTTCAGCTATCGCTACACGCTGGTCGACGGCCAGGGCAACTGGGGTGCGCCGGATGATCCCAAGTCGTTCGCCGCCATGCGTTACACCGAAGCGCGGTTGTCGCGTTATTCCGAAGTGCTGCTCAGCGAGCTGGGCCAGGGCACGGCGGACTGGGGGCCGAACTTCGACGGCACGCTGGACGAGCCGCTGGTCTTGCCTGCCCGTCTGCCAAACATTCTGCTCAACGGCACCACCGGCATCGCCGTGGGCATGGCAACCGACGTTCCGCCGCACAACCTGCGCGAAGTCGCCACCGCCTGCGTGCGCCTGCTCGACGAGCCCAAGGCCACGGTCGAACAGCTCTGTGAACACATCCAGGGCCCGGACTACCCGACCGAAGCGGAAATCATCACCCCGCGCGCCGACCTGCTGAAAATCTACGAAACCGGTCGCGGTTCCGTACGCATGCGCGCCGTGTATCACATCGAAGACGGCGACATCATCGTCACCGCGCTGCCGCATCAGGTTTCGGGTGCCAAGGTGCTGGAACAGATCGCCGCGATGATGCAGGCCAAGCCGTCCAAGGCGCCGCAAATTGCCGACCTGCGTGACGAGTCCGACCACGAAAACCCGTGCCGGATCGTGATCATCCCGGGTGCCCGGAAAAACTTCGACCACGATGCGCTGATGCAGCACCTGTTCGCCAGCACCGAGCTGGAGTCGAGCTACCGGGTCAACATCAACATCATTGGCCTGGATGGCAAGCCGCAGTTGAAAAACCTGCGCGCGCTGCTGGTCGAGTGGCTGGAGTTCCGGGTGCAGACCGTGCGTCGTCGCCTGCAATTCCGCCTCGACAAGGTCGAGCGTCGCCTGCACCTGTTGGACGGCTTGCTGATTGCCTACCTCAACCTGGATGAGGTGATCCACATCATCCGTACCGAGGAGCAGCCACGGGCCAGGCTGATCGAACGCTTCGCCCTGAGCGAAATCCAGGCCGACTACATCCTCGACACCCGTCTGCGTCAGTTGGCGCGACTGGAAGAGATGAAGCTGCGTGCCGAGCAGGATGAGCTGCTCAAGGAACAAGCCAAGCTGCAAGCCCTGCTGAGCAGCGAAACCAAGTTGAAAAAGCTGGTGCGCAGCGAGCTGATCAAGGACGCTGAAACCTACGGTGATGACCGCCGGTCGCCGATTGTCGAGCGCGCCGAGGCCAAGGCCCTGACCGAGCACGATCTGCTGCCGAACGAGAAAGTGACGGTCGTGTTGTCGGAAAAAGGCTGGATTCGCTCCGCCAAAGGCCACGAGATCGATGCCACCGGGCTTTCCTACAAGGCCGGGGACGGTTTCAAGGCGCTGGCAGCCGGGCGCTCCAACCAGTTTGCCGTGTTTATCGACTCCACCGGGCGCAGTTATTCGGTGGCCGCCCACACCTTGCCGTCGGCCCGTGGCCAGGGCGAGCCGCTGACCGGTCGCCTGACGCCGCCGCCAGGGGCGAGTTTCGAATGCGTGCTGATGCCCGAAGACGATGCGCTGTACGTGATCGCCTCCGACGCCGGTTACGGTTTCGTGGTCAAGGGTGAAGACCTGCAGGCCAAGAACAAGGCGGGCAAGGCCTTGTTGAGCCTGCCGAACAATGCCAAGGTCATGTTGCCGCGCCCTGTGGCGGATCGTGAGCAGAACTGGCTGGCGTCGGTGACGACCGAAGGTCGCCTGCTGATCTTCAAGATCAGCGACCTGCCACAATTAGGTAAAGGCAAAGGCAACAAGATCATCGGGATTCCTGGTGAACGAGTGGCCAGTCGCGAAGAGTATGTGACGGACATCGCCGTATTGCCGGACGGTGCAACACTGGTTTTGCAGGCCGGGAAACGTACCTTGTCACTGAAAGCGGACGATCTCGAACACTACAAGGGTGAACGTGGTCGTCGGGGCAACAAGTTGCCGCGTGGCTTCCAGCGGGTAGATGCGCTGCTCGTCGAAAACCTGAATTAGGCGACCTAGAAGCGCCGAACTACGATTTAACCCGTAGTTCGGCGCTTTGCGCTGGAGTCGGAACGCATATTCACGGATGATATGGCCTTTCAAGCGTCGGCGTAGCCGCGCATTTTTAATATTTGTTGAGTATTTTCACTGTGGTCAGCTTTTTGGCGATCACCTGGATGGGACGATGACTGCTCTGCGCCTTCCTTTTATTCTCATGCTCGCCAGCGTTCTTGGCCTGGCGGGCTGCAGCGTTCACCAGCCGGTATCGTTGTACCAGCTGGACGCTGGAAGTCCGGTTCAGCCTGCGCAGAACGCGGGCATGGCGGTATTGTTGGGCCCGGTCACCGTGGCCGACTACCTGCAACGCGAAACCCTGTTGCAGCGCCAGCCCGATGGCAGCCTGCAAGCCTCGACCGATGGTCGTTGGGCTGGCAGCCTTTCGTCGGATATCGATCAGTTGCTGCTGCGCCAGGTCGCAGGTCGCCTGGACAGCCAGCGCGTAGTGCTGGCCCCGGCAACAGTGGGCTTTACCCCGGACGTTCAGGTGCTGCTGACCATCACGCGCCTGGATTCGGGTGAAAAACAACCGGCGATCCTCGACGCACAATGGCGCCTGATCGACCGTCGCGGGCAGGTCCGCGACAACCGCATCATCCATTTGCAGGAACAGCATGCCGGCACTACGGCGGCGCAGGTTCAGGCGCAGGGCGTGTTGTTGCAACGCCTGGCCGAGCAACTGTCGGTGGCGCTCAAGCCACTGGCCAACCAGCCGCCGATCGCCGATGCCCCGCGCAAGCAGGCGACTGCCAAGGCGGCAGCACCTGCGGTAGAACAGGAAAAGCAGCCGAAGATCCCGATGGCCGCACCTATTCGTACGGATATGGAAGTGTTCCGCTTCTGAGCCTGGATGGATTTGAAACAAAGCCCGCATTGATGCGGGCTTTGTTGTTTCTGCAGGTTGGAGATATCTGGTGTCAGTTCCGGCCTCTTCGCGGGCAAGCCCGCTCCCACAATTATCTCTGTGAACACAGATCTTGTGTACGACCACGCCCCCTGTGGGAGCGGGCTTGCCCGCGAAGGCGCCGGTACAGGCAACAAAAAAGCCCGCAGACGATCACTCATCTGCGGGCTTCTTCACATCGGGGCCTGAGGCTTAAGCGCGGCGCTCGTGCATTCGCGCCAATTGCCGTTCAAGCATCGACGGATACGGCTCCATCAAGCGTTCGACACAGCATGCGCCTTCAGGGCTGGCAATCGGGCGGATCCGCGCGCGCTGGCGGATCAGTGCGTCGTCGCTGATCTTGCGTTCCACCAGCAGCAGGTTGCGGCTGTGTTGCGACAGGGCCAGGGCGTCCTGGGCGGGGTCAGTCAGCAGCAGGTCGATCTGGCTCAGGCCGAACAATTCCTCGCCGAGGGTCAGGCCCAGCTGCAATTGCAGGGTGATACCGCTGTCCGCGACTTCGATCTGCAACTGGTGGCCCAAGGCCCGCAGCAGCTCGCCACAGCAAACGGCGTTGGTCAGGTAGTCGTCGCCGCTGTCTTCGGTGTGGAACAGCATCAAGGTGCTGCCATCGTTCAAGGTCTCCACTTCGCCTTGATACAGCGACGCGGCCTGATCGAGGCAATCGCGATAGCGTTCGAGCAGTTCTTCCAGGCGTGCGCGCGGCAGGCGTCGCAGTTGTTCCTGGGAGCCCAGTTGCACTGCCAGCACCGCGCTGTGTTGCGGCACGCTCGGAGTGGCCCGGCGAATGGCCGGTTGCGGGTTGCTGCCCAGTGATTCGTCGCGCAGATCGGCGAACGGGTCTTCATCATCGTCGTCTTCGACGGTGCTGACGATCTGCCGTGGCGCCGGCTTGAGCGCCGCTACCGGGCGGCTCTCGTCAAAACTCGGATCGCGCAGGTTGCGCACTTCGAAGGCCGGATCGGCCTCGTCTTCGACGTCGTCGAACTGCGGTTCCGGTTCTGGCACAGGGGCGGGTTCCGGGGCGAAGTTGGCGTGCAGCTGGCGCGCCAGGTCACCGATTTCGTCCTGGCGGTCGGTGGCCGGGGTGAATTCATCGATATTGCGCAGCCACACCCGCAATTGCAGCAGCGGCGTGGAGAGATAACGCCCCATGCGCAGGCTCAAGGCCAAAGACAGGGCCAGCAGGATACCGCTCAGGATGCCCATGCTTTGCAGGCTGATGGTCATCGGCTGCTGGAACTGGTCCATGTCCAGGCTGATGCGCAATTGCCCGGCGGTCACGTCCTGGAAGGTGATCTTGCTCTGGTACATGCCCTCGGCTTCGCCCAGCAGGCCATGTTTGGGGCGCTGGCCGGATTCGGCGAGGATGCGGTTGTCCGGGCTGTAGATGGCAGCGTGGGCCACCAGCTTGTTCTTGGTCAGGTTGTTGAGCAGCACGTTGAGGCTGAGAATGTCGTTGGACACCAACAGCTCGGTGGCCGAGGTGGCCGTCTGCGTGGTCAGGCTTTCGCCCAGCGCATCCGCCTGCTCATGCATGGCCTGCTTGAACTGCAGGCCCATCACACCGGCATAGATGACCAGGGCCAGGGCGACCAGGATCACGTTATGGCTGGCGATGCGCAATGCAATCGGTACACGGCGGTGACGCAGTGCCCGGAAGATCAGCAGGAAGAAGTTGTCGGTTTTTACTGGCGTGGGCCGGTTCACTTGCGCTCGGCTCTTTTGTCCGTGAAGTTGACGCGCAGTATAGCGACAGGCCCTAGACCGTCAAAGCGCTCACGGTGCCCGATGGTCACTGAAAGTGGGTAGAATGCGGTTTTTTTCCACCTGCGGGGGTGCGCCTTGCGCGAAATCGTCCTGATAAACATCACTGGTGAGGACCGTCCGGGTCTGACTGCGGCCATTACCGGCGTTCTGGCCCAGGGTGGTGTGAACATTCTCGACATCGGTCAGGCGGTGATCCACGACACCTTGTCGTTCGGCATCCTGGTTGAAATTCCTGACACCGAACAAGGCAAGTCCGTGCTCAAGGACATCCTGTTCAAGGGCTATGAACTTGATCAACAGGTGCGTTTCACGCCGGTATCCGAACAGGATTACCAGCAGTGGGTCGGCAACCAGGGCAAAAAACGCCACATCGTGACCCTGTTGACCCGCAAGGTGACAGCCGGGCAGTTGCAGGCCGTGAGCTCGATCACCGCCAAATATGGCCTGAACATTGACCACATCGACCGTCTTTCCGGGCGCATGCCGCTGGACACCCCGGCCGACAAGGGCAAGGGCTGCATCGAATTTTCCGTGCGTGGCGAGGCGGCTGATCCGCAGGCACTGCGGGCCGAGTTCCTCAGCGTTGCCCAGGAACTGAATGTCGACATCGCCTTCCAGGAAGATTCGCTGTTCCGTCGCAACCGTCGACTGGCGGTGTTCGACATGGACTCGACGCTGATCGAAGCCGAAGTGATCGATGAACTGGCCAAGGCGGCCGGTGTGGGTGACAAGGTTTCGGAAATCACCGAGCGGGCAATGGCCGGTGAGCTGGATTTCCGTGCCAGCTTCAAGGAGCGTCTGGCCTTGCTCAAAGGCCTGGACGTCAATGTGCTGGATTCCATCGGCGCCTCGCTGCGCCTGACTGAAGGTGCTGAAACCCTGTTCGCCGAACTCAAGCGCCTGGGCTACAAGACTGCGATTCTGTCGGGCGGCTTCACCTACTTCGCCAAGCAATTGCAGGCCAAGCTGGGTATCGACTACGTGTTCGCCAACGAACTGGAAGTGGTCGACGGCAAAGTCACCGGCGTGGCGGTCGAGCCGATTGTCGATGCGCAGCGCAAGGCGGACTTGTTGAAGGAATTGGCACACAAGGAAGGCTTGCGTCTGGAGCAGACCATTGCGGTCGGCGACGGTGCCAACGATCTGCCAATGCTGGCGATTGCCGGGCTGGGCGTGGCGTTCCGTGCCAAGCCGCTGGTCAAGCAGTCGGCCAAACAGGCGATCTCCACCCTTGGGCTGGATGGCGTCCTGTACCTGCTGGGCTTCCGAGATCGCGACGGCCAGCTGTAACACCGCAAAAAGACTGTAGGAGCGAGCTCGCTCGCGATGAACGGCGAGGCGACGCGGGCAATCAGAATGCCCGCGTCATCGTTAACGCCCATCGCGAGCAGGCTCGCTCCTACAGTTATGTACGACGATCAGGCTTTTGGTGAACCCATGCCCTGACCCATCTGCACCGCTGTACCGGCGGTCATTTCTTCAGCCCACTTCACTTGATCCGGCCCGAACAGCACGACAGCGGTTGAACCCAGCTTGAAGCGACCCAGTTCCGCACCTTTTTCCAGGTGGATCGGTGCGCGGGCGGCTTCGTCGTAACGGAAGGTTTTCAGTTCGCGCTTCGGCGGCGTCACCAGGCCGGCCCAGACGGTTTCGATCGAGGCCACGATCATCGCGCCCACCAGTACCACGGCCATCGGGCCGCGTTCGGTGTCGAAAATGCACGCCACGCGTTCGTTGCGGGCAAACAGTTCCGGAACGTTTTCAGCGGTGGTCTGGTTGACCGAGAACAGGCGACCCGGGATGTAGATCATCTCGCGCAGGGTGCCAGCCAGTGGCATGTGCACGCGGTGGTAGTCCTTCGGCGACAGGTAGATGGTCGCGAAGTCGCCGCCCATGAACGGCGCTGCATTTGCCGCATCGCCGCCGAGCAGTTCGAGCACGCTGAAGCTGTGGCCCTTGGCCTGGAACACGCGACCGTGCTCGATCGGGCCGAGCTGGCTGATCGCACCGTCGGCCGGGCTGAGGATCGCGCCCGGGGTCTCGTCCAGCGGGCGGGCACCGTCTTTCAGTGCGCGGGTGAAGAACGCATTGAAGTGCTCGTAGGCGGTCAGGTCTTCGACCAGTGCCTGGGACATGTCCACCTGGTAACGCTTGGCGAACCAGGCGGTAAAGGCGTTCTTGAACCAGCGCACGCGGCATTCGGCGATGCAGCCGGCCAGTCGCGAGAGCAGGTTGTGGGGCAGCAGGTACTGGCTGACGATAAACAGACGCTTGTTCATTAACTGTCCTTGAAAAACTTAAATCTCTACGGGCGTATCGGGATGGTTGCCCCATTCGCCCCAGGAGCCGGCGTAGCCTTTGACTCGCGGATAACCGAGAGCCTTGGCCACCAGATAGGTGAAGCCGGACCGATGATGGGTCTGGCAGTGGGTAATCACTTCTTTGTCTTTGCTGATCCCGAGTTGTTCGAGGATCTGCTGCATGTCGGTGCGGATGCGCAACTGGCGCGCCTGATCCATACCGGCGGTCCATTCGAAATTGACCGCGCCGGGAATGTGGCCGCCCTTGGCTGCCAGGACTTTCTCGCCGGAATACTCCAGCGGCCCACGTGCATCCCAGATGGCCAGGTCGGCGGCGCCCAGACGGCTTTGCAGATATTCACGGGTGGCGGTGGGTTCGTCGTGCAAGGTCAATGCAACCGGGCCACCCACGGCAGGCGGGATCTGGATCGACATGGGCGAACCCTCTGCCAGCCAGGCCGGCAGGCCGCCGTTGAGGTAGTGGTACTTGCTGTGGCCGATGACATCCAGCAGCCAGATAAAGCGTCCGGCCCAACCGCCGCCTTCGTCGTCATACACCACGTAGACCGCATCGGGGTTGTGTCCCAGCTCACCGAACAACGCTTCGAGTGCTGCCTGCGGGGGCATCAGCCCGGGGGCGGGCGCCTGACCCAGTTGGGTGCGTTTGGGGTCGACAAATCGTGCGCCGGGAATGTGCCCTTCGGCGTAGCGGGCGGCACTGGTCAAGTCCACCAGAATCAGTTCGCGGGCGTCGAGGCGAGGGAGCAAGTCGCTCGGCTCGATCACCAGCGGCAAGCCAGAGAAGTCAGACATGTGAGGTCTCCAGAGCACAAAAGGGAGGATTGTAGCGCAGCTTATTGGCCTCGGTTGCTAAAGCTGTGCAGGGCTTTTTCGATGCATTGTGCGGTTTTGCCGAAGGCCTGCACGGAAATTTCCGAAAACGGCCCACCGCCCTGATCCGCCACAACGATCATGATCACCCGGCCATTATTGACCAGCGAGCGCAGCAACAGGTGTTCGCCGCTGAACTGCGAGCGCAGGCCGTTGGGCAACAGGGCCGAGAATTGTACGTTGTTGGCGGGTGTCAGGCGGACCTGGGCCTGTTGTGCGAGCAGGCGTTGCAACAGTTTGCTCTGGCTGACCACGAAGTTCAGCCCGGCCGCCTCTTTCGGCAGGCCAGTCGTCTGGTGCACGCGCAGGTTGGCGTGGGTGCGGTCGGCCATCAGGATCATCACCCGACGCATGCCACAGGCTGCGAGGGCGTCCCGGGCGGCGATGGTCAGGTGCATGGCGTTGGTAAAGCGACTCGGCTCGACCAGCAGTTCGGCGCATTGCTTGCGCCATTTCGCCAGGTCTTCGGCGGTGGGTGCCGCGGCCGGCAGCAGTCCGGCGTGGATGCGGTTCATGCCCCACGGCCAGATCAGCGCTTCGGCGGGGTGCCAGAGATCGGGCATGGCATGCTGGCGAGCGCTGTTGGCGGCTTGCTGGTGCAGTTGCTGCTGCACCTCGTCCATGGGCATTTGCAGGTAAAGGCTGGTCAGGTACTGCCAGCGCTCACTGTGCGGGCTGTCCCAGGCGTGCTGTGCCGACAGTGCCAGCCCGTTGGCCAGCAGCACCGTATTGGCCGGCTGATTGAGCCAGCGGCGCAGCGTCGGATCGTCATCGAGGCGGTTCTGCTGGCGCAGAGGATGCTCGCTGTCACGGGCAATGCGCAGGACTTTCACCAGTTCCCGCTGTTCAGTGAGCAGCAGTCGATAGCCTTGCTGCACCCAGATCGGCAGGCGCCAGATTTCCACCAGTGCCTGGCCGATGTCCAGCAGGCGGACGCCAAACAGTTGCTGTTCGACTTTGCGTGCCGACTCGCCTTTATGGATGACCCGCAGCTCCCAGTCTTCGAGCAGTTCTGGATGGGTCAGCGCCAACGGCCACAGGGGCGAAAGGAACAGCAGGCTACCCCAGTGGATGTCCTGCCACAGGCGCGCCAGGCGACTGGCAAAAAAACCGTTGGCCTGTTGCGTGGCGTGCTGGCTGATCATCTGCAGCTGACGCAAGGCTTTGGGAATCTCGGACTGGGGTTCGGCGGGCAAGCGCGCGAGCAGTTCTTCGGTGCGCTTGAGGCCAAGGCGATTGATCGCGATCTCGAGGTTTTCCGCAGGCTCGGTCATGCTGCCGTGGGTGTGCCGGTTGGCTTCGCGAATCACGCTCAAGGCCAGGGCCGGGCTGCCTTGCATGAGGTCGGCGATGTCGCGCAGCGAGCTGCGATTGTCGCGGATGGCCTTGCAGACAAGGTCGTGGCTGGCTTGCGGGACGGGAAGGCGTACGCCATCGAGCAGCTTGACCCAGCCTTCGAGCGTCGTCGGTTTTGGCGTTGGAACGTTCGTTTCGTTAACCATGGTTGGAGGCGATCATCGTCAGCATTACCCAGGCCCGGAGTGGGTCAAATTGGCTTTTCGCCTGAACTGGCTATAGTCTGGCGCAGTTTTGCCGATAAGTAGAAGAAGAGATTTTTTAACTTCCGAATATGACCTTGAACCCGACTCAGTAAGTACTCTCCTACCTATGGCTAAAATTATCGGCATCATCGTCGTATTCGCGAGCGTGCTCGGCGGATACGTGCTTTCCCACGGCAAGATTGCCGCCCTGATCCAGCCTTTCGAGGTCATGATTATCGGTGGTGCGGCCCTCGGCGCATTCTTGCAGGCCAACCCCGGCCACATGACGATGCACGTGCTCAAGAAGTCCCTGGGCATGTTCAGTTCACGTTTCAACCACGGCTTCTATCTTGAAGTGCTGGGCCTGATCTACGAGATCCTCAACAAGAGCCGCCGTGAAGGCATGATGGCCATCGAAGGCGACATCGAAGATGCCGCTGCGAGCCCGATCTTCGCCAAGTACCCGGCGGTGCTCAAGGACGAGCGCATGACCGCGTTCATCTGCGATTACCTGCGCATCATGTCCTCCGGCAACATGGCTCCGCACGAGCTGGAAGGCCTGTTCGACATGGAGCTGTTCAGCCTCAAGGAAGACCTGGAACACCCATCCCACGCGGTCAACGGCATCGCCGACGCCATGCCCGGTTTCGGTATCGTCGCGGCGGTACTGGGTATCGTGGTGACCATGGCTTCGCTGGGTGAAGGTGACCAGAAGTCCATCGGCCTGCACGTGGGTGCAGCACTGGTCGGTACCTTCTTCGGTATTCTCGCCGCCTACGGTTTCTTCGGCCCGCTGGCTCACTCCCTGGCCCACGATGCCAAGGAAGAGCTGAATGTCTACGAAGCCATCAAGGCCTCGCTGGTGGCTTCGGCTTCCGGCATGCCGCCATCGCTGGCCGTGGAGTTCGGGCGCAAGGTCCTGTACCCGGCGCACCGTCCTAGCTTCGCCGAGCTGGAACAAGCGGTTCGCGGTCGCTAAGCCATGGAGAACAATCAGCCGATAATCATCAAGCGCGTCAAGCGCTACGCCGGCGGGCATCACGGAGGCGCCTGGAAAATCGCCTTCGCCGACTTCGCCACGGCGATGATGGCGTTCTTCCTGGTGTTGTGGCTGCTGTCCACCGCCACACCGGAACAGAAGATTGCCATCGCCGGTTACTTCAAGGACCCGATCGGCTTTTCCGAAAGCGGTACGCCGTACATCATTGATCTGGGCGGCACGCCGACCCTGGCGCCGGAAAACACCCTCAACCCCGAGGTGAAGTCCCAGCCGCAGCCGGACAAGGTTACCGTCGATACCGACCAGGTCGAAGGCATGGCCGAGCAGGTTGAAAAGGAACGTCTCGAACTGTTGCTGCAAGAACTGCAGAACAAGGTTGACGAGAACCCGCAGCTGCAGAAATTCAAGGATCAGATCCTGTTCGAAATCACCCCGGATGGCCTGCGTATCCAGATCATGGATGCGGAAAACCGCCCGATGTTCGATTCGGGTTCGGCCCGTCTGAAGCCGTATTTCGAAGACATCCTGCTGGCCATGGCCGACACCATCAAGGCGGTGCCGAACAAGATCAGCATCAGCGGTCACACCGATGCCAAGCCCTACACCGGTACCGGTGATTTCGGTAACTGGGAGCTCTCGGCCAACCGTGCCAACGCCGCACGGCGTGCCCTGGTGGCGGGCAGTTATCCGGATGCGCAGGTGGCGCGTGTGGTCGGTTATGCCTCGTCGGCGCTGTTCGATCGTGAGCATCCGTTTAACCCGGTCAACCGTCGTATCGACATCGTGGTGTTGACCAAGAAGGCCCAGCGTGCGATTGAAGGTTCTCAAGGGGCGGAGGCTGCTCCTGATGCGCCGCAAGGTTCGGCAGCTCCGGGAGCCACGCCAGCTGCCCCGGTCGACCCGAATGCGTTGCCGGCGGACAAGGAGCCGCTGCCGGCTCATGAACTGCGCGAGCGACTGAATCTGTTCGATGACCCGGCACCGAAACCGGGTGAGCCAGCCAAACCGGCTGAACCGCCCAAGCAGTGACCGACAAAAAAGCCGACAGTGATGTCGGCTTTTTTGTGGTTTCACTGGTTTGGAGGCTGCTTCATTTTCAGTAGGAGCACGACCCTTTGTAGGAGCCGGCTTGCTGGCGATAGCGGCCTCATGGTTGGCGTGATTTTTTTGGTGGTGTACATATCCGTTTCTGCGGTAACGGCCACTTATGGTTTCGCCCTTACGGCGAGTTACTTGGAAGAGCCCCAAGTAACCAAGGGCTCTTGCCCCTGACGTTCGGTGCCTCGCCAAGGCTCGGCATGCCCTCGCTCCGGTCCTGCTCCGTGGGCCCGCCGCGATCGGCCATCCATGGCCGTACGCGGCTAACCCGGCATCCATGCCGGGTTGCCCACTGCGCAGAACCTGCGCTCGGCCTCTCGAGGGGGCAAGCAGATCGAAAGCCAAAGCAACAGCCAAAGCCAAAGCCAAAGCGAGGCGGTCTAATGACCGGTCAAGAGGATGGATCCGGGAGCGAATTGACGTCAGAAACCCCGAGTAATTCTGGACTTCAAGTCAGTGTGGAATCGTTCTGCGTTACCCCTGTTGACGCTGCGCACCGACTCGCTGCCGGTCACGGAATCCAGTGACATTGAACGCTTGAGCGTCGCTTCGTTGCGATAGGCATCGATAAAGAATTCGATGTCCCGGTCGCTGGTCAGCTTCGGCCACTTGTCCAGGTACAGCGGCAGCTCAGCCGGGCCGGTCTTGAACGAGCAGATGCGCCGGTTGGTGATGGTCGCCTCGCCGATTTCGAACGGCACCCACCAGGACAGTGCGGTTTTCTCCGACACCACGGCCAGCAGGTGTGTGCATTCGCTGATGTTGCGCGTAATCACCCCGGTGATGTCGTCGGTGGTCTGGGATTCGGCATCCAGTACGTCGAGGTAGGTCTTGATATTGGCCTGCATCAGGCGCGTGTTGATTTTGACCGCGTGGGCGCGGTCCATGTGGCGGTAGCTGATAAACACTGGCATCAGAAGTGTCCCTTGATCGCGAGCTCGCGGTAGTAGGCGCCGAGGGCGGTGAGGCGGCAGCCGGTGGCGTGGATGGCGGCGTAGTACATGTGCTCGGCGTCCACCGGTTCGATGAGGCTGTGGCGATTGCACTTTTGCAGCTGGGCGAAGACCTCGCCCTGTTCCGGGTTGAATTCAGGCTCGGTGGGCTCAAAGCTGGGGGCGAGAGGGTAGATCGACTCCGCTTCGGCAAACCATTCGGGGAGTTTGCGCAGGATGTCCTTGGGGATCAGTGGCGACACTTCGCGCAGGGAAATGAACTGCGACACGTTGGTCTTGAACACCGGGCGCTGTTCCCAGGCGTCGAGGGCGTTGTCGACAAACGAATAGAGGCTGCCGGGCGTGATCTTGCCCAGGATGTTTGCAGCTCCCCCGTGCAGGGCCTGGAGCAACAATCCGGTGAACACGCCGTGTTGTGCGCCCTCCATCGCCGGTTCTTCCTTTTTGCAGGCGGTCAGAATGGTCATGCCTTCACCGACAACGCTGCCCTCACTGCGCAAGGCGCGCAGCTCGCCGGCCGAGCCACTCTGGCAGCAATCGAGAATGATCACTTTGTTTTTGATCTTCGTGGCTTTGCTCGCCCAGTTGAGAATGTCGCTGAGGCGAATCCCGTCCTTGGCGCTCCTGTAGTCCTGTGGGATCAACATGCCTTCGTCGGTGTCGAGGTCGAAGCTGCCGTGGCCGGCGAAATACAGCAGCGCGACATTGCAGTCCCCGGAAAACAACTCGCGGATCTGGTCTTCGAGTTTTTCCCGGCTCAGGTAGTCCTCGGCGGAGGTCAGTACGATGTTCTTGAAGTTCGGATCGCCGTTGGCGTCGGTCTTCAGCACGGAAGCCATCGCCATGGCGTCATTGCTGCAGCCGCTCAGCCGCGAAACGTGGGTGTAGTCGTTGATGCCGATAAACAGTCCCTTGCGCATGGTTACACCGCCGTATGCTCGCGAATCGCATTGATGATGCTGTTGGTGTTCCACGCGCATTCGGCGTGTGCCGCGTCACGGACTACCGTGGAAATGCGTTCGGCGCCGAACGGTTTGATCGCAATGATCACCTTGCCCATGCGCTTGGCGATCTCGATTTCCTTGTTGATCCACTTGCTGTAGGTGGAATACATCCCGGCCATGATCAGCACCGCCGAACATGGACGGATCTTGTTTTCGATGGCTTCCTCAAGTTGCTTGTCGGTTTTCGCGCCGACAATCGGGTTGTCCGGTGGCACCGAAAAATTCTTGTAGGTGAAACCCGGCTTGGCGTTGAGCAGGCGCACGAGATTGTCGTGGGCGTCGGAGTAGTTCCACGAGTGGCTGATGAACAGATGGTAGGTTTGCATGGGTGTCCCTCGGTGTCGCTGGAGTGCGAAGAGGGTTTGAACTTAGGCGATTGCAGGGTGGCCACAAGGGGTGGGCGCGGAAAGAGAAATGTCCTACGAGTGCGCGCGCGGACGCCTTACGGAAAGGTCTGACGTTTAACTGGGGGGAAGATCCGGCCACCGACCGCCCCGCTGAAAGCAGGACGGTCGGCGCGGCTGTTTAGTAGCCGTTTTCCGGCAGGCTGGCGATGATCGAGCGGTAGCTGTTCATCCGTTGCTGCTGCACGCGGCCGTCTTCAAGGGCCTTGAGCAGGGCGCAACCGGGTTCGCGGTCATGCTTGCAGTCACGGAAGCGGCAGGTGCCGAGCAGGTCGTTGAACTCAATGAAGCCGGCTTCGACGTCGGCACGGCTGACGTGGCCCAGACCGAATTCGCGGATACCCGGGGAGTCGATCAATTCACCGCCGCCGGGGAAGTGGAACAACCGCGCGGTGGTGGTGGTGTGAGTGCCCTGGCCGGACAGCTCGGACAGCGGGCCGACGCGGGTTTCGACATCCGGCAGCAAGCTGTTGACCAAGGACGACTTGCCGACACCGGACTGGCCGACGAACACGCTGATGCGCCCGTCCAATTGTTTTTGAAGTTGCTCCATGCCGTTGCCATGGTGTGCCGACACTTCCAGCACCGGATAGCCGAGGGTGCGGTACACCGCAAGCAGGGCATTGAGCGCCGGGGCGTTGTTTTCGTCGATCAGGTCGAACTTGTTCAGCAGCAACAGCGGCTTGATGCCCGCATGCTCGGCTGCCACCAGATAGCGGTCGATCAGGTTGGCGTGGGGTTCGGGCAGCGGTGCGAACACGATGACGATCATGTCGACGTTGGCCGCCACCGGCTTGAGCTGGCCTCGGCTGTCCGGGCGACACAGCTCGGTGTTGCGCGGCAGTTGCGCCACGATCACGCCGATGCCCTGGTTGCCGGCACGCCACACCACCTGGTCGCCGGTCACCAGCGCCGGCAGGTTGGCGCGCAGGTGGCAACGGAACACCTGGCCGGCCAGTTCGCCGTCGCGGGCTTCGACCTCGACCTGCACACCGAAGTGCGCGATCACCAGGCCGTGCTGTTCCGGGCCCAGATCGCCACCCTCAAGTGCCTCGACAGCCGAGGACTCGCGTTTGGCGGCGCGGGCAGCGCGTTCGCCCTGAATCTTTTCGATGCGCCAGTTTTGGCGGCGATTGAGTTGGCGTTTGGCCATGGGTGTTCCGTATAAAGAATGCAGCGATTAGGTAAAACGGCCGCGAGTTTAGCACGCCCGGCTACCGGCCTAGGCTAAACTGCGCAGCATTGCCTAGGAGCCGACACATGCAAAATCCACAGAACCTTATCTGGATCGACCTGGAAATGACCGGTCTGAACCCTGATACCGACGTCATTATCGAAATGGCCACCATTGTCACCGACAGCGACCTGAACACCCTGGCCGAAGGCCCGGTGATCGCCATTCACCACAGCGACGAAGTTCTCGCTGGCATGGACGAGTGGAACACCCGTCAGCACGGCGGTTCCGGGCTGACCCAGCGCGTTCGCGACAGCCGCATCAGCATGGCCGAAGCCGAGGCCGAAACCATCGCATTCCTGGAAAAGTGGGTGCCGAAGGGCAAATCGCCGATCTGCGGCAACAGCATCTGCCAGGATCGTCGCTTCCTTTATACGCACATGAAATCCCTGGAAAGCTATTTCCACTACCGCAACCTCGACGTGTCCACGCTCAAGGAGCTGGCCGCGCGCTGGGCGCCGGACGTGCGTGACAGCTTCAAGAAGGGCAGCACCCACCTGGCGCTGGACGACATTCGCGAATCCATCGCCGAGTTGCAGCACTACCGCAAGCACTTCATCAAAGCCTGAGCGAGCGGTAGCGCGGGCTTGCATGGCGATCCGACAAACCCTATCGCCACAGGTTATGTCTGCCCTCTTTTGGTGCTCCAGCGAAGCCAGTAGACTGCGCGCCTTTCTGCAAGGACCGCCACTATGCTGCTGATGCTCTACCTGATCGCCATCACCGCCGAAGCCATGACCGGTGCCCTGTCTGCCGGGCGTCGTGGCATGGACTGGTTCGGTGTGGTGCTGATCGCTTGTGTCACGGCGCTGGGTGGCGGGTCGGTGCGCGATGTGCTGCTCGGGCATTACCCGCTGACGTGGGTCAAGCACCCGGAATACCTGGTGCTGACCACGGCTGCCGCGATGATCACCGTGTTCACGGCGCGCTGGATGCGTCACCTGCGTTCGCTGTTTCTGGTGCTCGACGCCGTCGGTCTGGTGGCGTTCACCCTGATCGGCTGCATGACCGCGCTGGAAATGGGCCACGGCATGCTGGTGGCTTCGGTCAGCGGCGTGATCACCGGCGTCTTCGGCGGCATCCTGCGGGACATCTTCTGCAACGATATTCCGCTGATCTTCCGGCGTGAACTCTATGCCAGCGTCTCGTTTGCGGCGGCGTGGTGTTACATGCTTTGCCTTTATCTGAATTTGCCGGGAGAGCAGGCGATATTGATCACACTGTTTGGCGGCTTTCTGTTGAGGTTACTGGCGATCCGCTTCCACTGGGAGATGCCAAAGTTTATTTACAATGACGAACAGTAAGTGTCGCGTGATACTGATTGCGAGATAATGTTCGGTAATTAATTAGCGTCTTTGTAAGCTGGTGTTTAACTCAGGCTTATAGGCTATTTATCTGTTTGAAACATCTGAATGTCGTTCAATGGCATCCACATCATCCACGACCAGCATGGTGTCGCGCGCTCGTCGTCAAGCCCAACCGGTACTTTGGCGTGCATAGGGTTCTGGGCGAGCCGTGGCGATGGTTGTATCAGGTAACCCTCAACAAAATTCTCAATGACGCTCGCATCAAAGCCGTGCCTGTGGCGGATGAAGACCCCGGCTCACGCTGGACTTGAGCGAAACACATCTGACGTCGGTACCTGATGGCGTATTTGATCTCGAGGATTTGAGTGTGGCGGACTTCTCGAACATTTTATAGTTGGGTTGCCTGGTGAATTGTTCGATGCGCCAGATACTCGCAAGATGTTTTACAACTTCTGTGACAATCAACTGGGTGCGCAAGGTGTCCAGCGTATTTCCGAATATGACGAGAGGCTGCGCCTCGATAGATAACTCGAGATACATTATTGAGTGAGTGTGGGCTATTGAATTTAAAGTTGAAACCGGCAGTTGGGTTGCTTTGAGTGAAGTGGGGTGTGGAGTTTTTATGAGTTCTGGGGTTGGGTGTCTGTAATATGCGCTTGTTGTTTTTTTTGAGGTGAGAAAATCTTTTTAAAAAAGATGCCTATTCATAAGGGCTGGATTGTTTGGTGTGGGGTTTTTTCAGGGTTTGGTTATTGTTGTTAAAGATGCTGTTTGTTGTTATTGCTTTGTTTGGGTTGTGCCATTCGATAACGTGTAGCGCAACTTTGCATGAGTTCAATAGTCAATAAAGAGGCAGTGCAATGAATAATTCAGGTGGTCAGTTGAGTGCGGTCAATAAAATTGAAAGGCTCACATGGTTAGAGGTCAGGTTCGAGGCGCCTGGCATGAGCTCGAAAGAAATATATGCCAACGGTCGTATGCAGGTGAAAGTCCTGGTCGTTGTGCAAGCCATCGATATCAATGGCGATGTCGTACCGTTGGATTATTTTCCGGATCTTCTAAATGCCAGGTTGATTGAGTACGACGAAGGCAAGCCTTTGCGTTCGGATGTTTATCACGGTATCCCTCTTTCGGGCTGGGCGGTATCGATAGGTGAGAACCCCTATCAGCATGAGCTGGCTACGGGCTCAATGCCGTATCGGCTGGCGCGGAGCGCCCCCAAACAGAAGATAGAGTTCTGGGTATCCTCGTCGGTCATTGGAACAATGCAGATAGCCGCAGAGATAATGGTACAAGGCAAGGTTTACCGCAGTAACAACGTCGTGGGAGCAAACGGCAGTATTTTTGATAGCAGCGTTACTGTCCGGGCGGTTCCGAGTCCGCGTTATACCGCCGAACTGTTCTCCCAGCACGATGAGAAAGTCGTGGAGCATGGTGCACTGGCTCGACGTTATTTCGGGTTGATATTGGGCGGAAGGCGAGTCCGCCTCATCAAATGGATGCCCCGAGGTAGCGCCATTGTCGTTAATTATCCGCTTGATATTTTCAGGGAGAATCAAACCGAAAACCAATGGCTGTTTGCAGACATGGTTCCGACACATCATCGCACGGTTACTCTAGGTGCTGGTTGGGGGAATATCACCATTGCTGTCAATGAACGCGATGGCGAGTTAATGATGCTGTATGGCGACTCATGGGGTCATTTGCCACCTGAACAGCTAAAGCGGGGTGTCTTCTTTTTTGATGTGGTGGATGAATACGGCTGCGTTCATCCATTGTCACTGCAGATGGTGGGGGACAAGAACGATATAGTTCTGCGCAACGGTTGACGTTGCTTGTGGATTAATTTGCAAGTGCGCGACTTCATTGCAGGTCGCGTTCAAATGAACCTATCAGGTAGAATCAAAATGGCAGGTAATCCAATATATTCGAATGCTTTAAATTTTACCGATTTTTTAAAAGGGGGAGTTGATCCAAGGACAGGTTTGTATACCTGTTCGCTGAGTCTCGGAGATATCGAGTCGGCGGGGCTTAATGGCCCCACGATTGCGGTGAATTTCTTTTTCAACCCGCTGAGTGACGCCGACAATGGGTTTGGGGCTGGTTGGTCAATGGCCAGGACCTGTTATGAAGTTGTCGATAAAACGCTGACTCTTTCGGGCGGCGAGTCATTCAAGGCGCAGGAGCGAGGCACACATCTGGTATTCGATGAGCTGAAGCTTGAAACGGTCAAGGTCCTGCGGCGGGATTTGGCACCAACGCGATACGATGTTATCCACAAGTCGGGGCTACGCGAAGAACTGGAGATTTTCCCAGGCAGTGACCTCGCTGTACCGATGCGGCTGATCGCGGCCAACGGTGTGGCCGTCACGTTTGAATACGCCGCAATCAACCAGCGGCCCGTGTTGAAAACGATCAAGGATGGACAGCGCACGCTCTTGAGCATTACCCGCACGGCAGGGGCCGTGACACTGACCAAATTTCCCGGGACGGCCAGCGAAGCACGGTTCGTGCTGCACCTGACCAATAATGTGGTGCAAAGCGTAGTGTTGCCAGAGGGCGGAAAATGGGATTTGAAATACGAAACGATTGGCGGTTTCAGATGCCTGGTACGGGTGGAGTCACCTCAGGGCGCGTTCGAGATCATCAACTATCGGCAGAATGGTCATCGGTTGGCGAATGGCGCGCCTCTCGAATATGTCCCTTATGTAACATCCCATACCCTGTTTCCTCGTCAGGGACAGGCGCCCATCACCCGCAACTACGCGTTTAGCAGCAAGAATTTTCTTGGCCATGACGACCCAAATACGCGCTGGTCGCAGGATGGCGATGTCCTTTATCGCAGTGATGCCGGCTACGAATACAGCTCGACGGAAACATTGATGTCCGGCGAGCAGGTGCATACAACCACGACCAGGAATTACAACAAGTACCACCTGCTGGTTCGCGAGCAAACGCTTTGCCAAGGCGCGCTTGTTGATCGCTCGACTCAATACCATCTGGATCCACGCAAGAGCTTTCGTGACCAACCTGCGCAATTTCGCATGCCGCGAACACAGACGGTGCGTTATGAGGTGCTTTCCACCCAGGAATTTCGTGAAGAGGTCACGCACACTGAATACGATGGGACGGGTAACCTGCTCCGGAGCGAGACCCCTGATGGCATTGTCATCGAAAGTGAGTACTACCCTGCCTCTGGGGCGCAGGGTTGTCCGGCCGATCCGCTGGGGTTCGTGCGATTCGAGAAACAGCGCGTCGTCACGCCGGGCAGGGATTCAGGCGCCGCTATCACAATCACTCGCTTCGAGTATGCCCTGCTGCCGGGCCTCGAGGGGTTCAATGTACCGAATGTCGTTGCGACCCGTGAATGCCTCTACGAACATGAAGCGCCTACCGGGATCTTGCATGTCCAGACCGATCTTGCGTATTGCGATTACCCTGAAGACGCACTGCGCCATGGGCTGTTGAAAGAAAAAACCGTGACCTGTGGCACAAAAGCCACCCGGACCCTCATGGAATACTCCATTGAAGGCACGACGCTGACGCAAAAAAAGACGCTGGTTGGCTTCGATGACACCCGTCAAACCAGCTCGCAGACAATTTCGACACTTACCGGCAACAAGCTTTCAAGCTATGACGAGAACGAGGGGACCGTTGTCTTCGAGTATGACCGACTCGATAGAGTGATCCGCGAGACTTCGGCATCGAATACCCCTTGGCAAGCGTCTCGTATCACGACGTATCACTTATATGATGCGGTTACCCGCCAACCGGCAACCATTGTCTCTACCGACGTAAACGGCATCCAGCAAACCACCATACTGGACGGCCTTGGACGTACGATTCGCATAGATGAGCAGGATGGAGATCATGACCCCGACAAACCCTGGCGCACGGTTTTTTCCGCCCTCCACAATGCACAGGGGCAATTGGCGAGCCAGACCACGACCGATTGGTTAGAGGGCCAGCCTCGCGAGTTGCATAGCCAATTCGTGTTTGATCGCTGGGGGGCTATCACCTCGACGGTTTACAGCGACGGCCGTGAGGAGCGCCGCACGTTCGATCCGATAACCCGGCGTGAGGAATCCTGGCAGCAGGGGTTGGGAAAAACGGTCACGCTCTTCAACGCATTCGGCAAGCCGGACAGTACAGAGACGTTTGATACCGCAGGGCAAAGTCTGGGCAAGACTGCTTATGCTTATGACGGCCTCGGCAGAACCGTCAACCAGGTGGATCCTGTGGGTAACAGCACAACGTATCAATACGATGTGTTCGGTCGCCTGTTACGTAGCGTTCTACCTGACGGTCATTCACTTGAGACCGAATATGCAAGCCACAGTATCGAGGCGCTGCCTGTCCAGGTGAGCATTGCTGGCGTAAGCGTAGGGCAACAGACGTTCGATGGGCTTGGGCGCTTGACGAGTTCGCAAGTAGGCGGCCGACAAACAACGTGGGGCTACACAGATGGGCTCAAGTGGCCTGCGTGGGAGCTGAGCGCCAGCGGGCAGCGGACTGATTTCAAGTACGAGTCCGATTTGAACCGCGCAATGATCGAGCGCCGCGCAGGTTCGATCAGTCACGAATATGCGTTCGACGCTAAACTTGGCTTGCCCACCACCAGCCTTGAGCAGGGCAGGAAAACCCGCGAGTGTGAATATTATCCCTCCGGGCATGTGAAGACTGAGAGGCTGTTCTCGGAACAAGGCGATCAAACTTCCAGTTACATTTACTCCATGGCAGGTCGGCCGTTGGTCTATGTCGATGTCTTCGGTAACGAGCACAAGACCCGTTACGACAAGCTCGGCCGACCCCAATCTTTCGAATGTGGCGCTTTCAAGTCCGATTTTGTCTACAACCTTTTGGGACAGTTGGTCAGTACCCGCGTTCAGGGCGACACCGGGCGGGCGCTAACGACTCATCTGACTTACGACGACATCGGGCGCGAGAGTTCGCGACGATTTGAAATCGAGGGGCAAGCCTCGCAGACGCTAACATCGAGCTATACCCCGGCCGGCAAGTTGGCGAAGAAAACGTTATCCAGTGCCAGCGAGGTGCTGCGCGAGGAAACCTTCGAATATGACCGTCGCGGAAGGCTGAGTGATTACCACTGTCGGGGAAGGCTGCGCCCCCAGGATCCTTTCGGCAAGGAAATCATCCGCCAGAAGTTCGCATTCGATGCAATGGATAACATTCTTGGCCTGGAAACCGAATTTCCCGGTGGCAGCAACCGGATGACTTACACCTACAGCAGTGTAGATCCGACCCGGTTGACGGGCGTGCACCATACGCACCCTGATTACCCGAAACCGGCGGTGCTCCAATATGACGCGGACGGGCGCGTGATCCTTGATGATCAGGCACGGACCTTGGGGTACGACGAACTGGGAAGGCTGGTCAAGGTTGCGAATGCAGATGGAAGTCTCATACGGGGCTACCAATATGATGCGAGGGACCGGCTTGTCGAATGGACAGGGTCGCCGGGGCTATCCACGCATCACTATTACCGCGGCCGCTGTGTGGTCAATGAGCGAAGCGGCGAAGTCCGCACCACCTGTCTGCGCCAAAATGACCAACTGCTTGGACGCCGGTCGTCCGCGCAATCCATGACTGTGTACAGCACCGATAGTCAGCAGAATGTTCTCGGTGAGACTTCCAATGGCCAGCATGTGGGGTTTGTCTATAGCCCCTATGGCTATCGTCCAGCTGAAGGCGGGTTATTCAGCGTACTGGGTTTTTGTGGCGAGCAGCTTGATCCGGCCACGGGCTTATACCTGCCGGGCAGTGGTTATCGGGCCTACAGCCCCACCCTCATGCGTTTTCTCAGCCCGGATTCGATGAGCCCATTTGGTGCTGGTGGACTGAATCCTTACGCCTATTGTGGGGGGGATCCCATCAATCGCGTGGACCCAACCGGACATTTCTGGCAGGCCCTGCTCGGTATCGGTCTGTCCATTGCCGGGTTTGCCCTGAGTGTCGTGACAATGGGGGCAGCGACACCGCTGGCCATTGCCGGCCTGATGCTGGCCGGCACTTCGGCCGTACTGGGAATCGCCGGGGCCATCGTTGATGAAGTCGCACCTGGCTCCGTTGCAGGCGAGGTTCTGGGTTGGGCGAGCCTGGCAACCGGGCTGGCATCGGTCGGTGCCGGTCTGGCTGGCGTGGGCAAGGCTGCGGTGAAGGCGGGTAACAAAATGGCCGGCGCGTTCAAGTCCGGGCTTACCCACAATCGGCAAACGGCTACCAGGGCTGCCAGGCACATGCGTGACGGACGGGCAAGTATCGCATCGGAGGCGTCAACAAAGTGGACGGTGAAAGGGCCGAAGCCGAGAAATGTCAGCGAGTTGCGGCCTGCTCAGATGCAAGAGTGGGAGAAATTCAAGTCCGGGCTGGATGCAGGGCTACACCCCAAGATTGCCGCGCAGCGAATGGGCGACTCACAGTTCAAGCGATTTGCTGGTACGCAGCAATGGCAAATCCGGCTCGGCGGGGCAGACCGGGTAACTTTTACAATCGATGACCAGCGCAAACTCGTAGAGATTCTGCAAGTTGGTGGTCATACCTGATCGGCAGTGGTGCCGCCCCTTTCGGAGTGCCGGCGCAACGCCCACTCCACATGCTCCCTCACCAGCTCCGACGGGTAGTCCCGTCGCGCCTTCAGCGCCTCCAGCACCGGAATCGTTGAAGGCGCATTCCCCAGCCCCACCGCCAGGTTGCGCAACCAGTTTTCGTAGCCGGTCCGGCGCAGCGGCGAGCCTTCGGTGCTGCTGAGGAATTTCTCTTCATCCCACATGAACAGCTCGGCCAGTTGTGCGTTGTCCAGGTTGTGCCGCGGCTTGAAGTCGCTCTCACCGGATGGGCGGGCGAAGCGGTTCCACGGGCAGACGATCTGGCAATCGTCGCAACCGAACACCCGATTGCCGATCAGCGGTCGCAGGTCTTCCGGGATCGCGCCTTTGAGTTCGATGGTCAGGTAGGAAATACAGCGTCGGGCATCCAGCACATAGGGGCCGACGAAGGCATTGGTAGGGCAGATGTCGAGGCAGGCGCTGCAGCGTCCGCAGTGTTCGGTGGCGTGGGGCGGGTCAACTGGCAGCGGCAAGTCAACGAACAGTTCGGCGAGGAAGAAATAACTGCCTGCCTTGCGATTCAGCACCAGTGTGTTTTTGCCGATCCAGCCCAGGCCGGCCTGTTCGGCGATGGCTTTTTCCAGTACCGGGGCACTGTCGACGAAAGCGCGATAGCCGAATGGCCCGATGACCGCCTGAATCTTTTCCGCCAGTTGTTGCACGCGTTTTCGGATCAGCTTGTGGTAATCGCGACCCAGGGCATAACGCGAGACGTAGGCTTTTTCTGGCTGGGCGAGCATTTTTGCCATGTGGGTGTCGCCCGCCAGGTAGTCCATGCGCAGCGATACCACGCGCATAGTGCCGGGCACCAGTTCTTCGGGGTGCGAGCGTTTGCTGCCATGGGCGCCCATGTAGTCCATTTCGCCGTGGTAGCCGGCGGCGAGCCAGCGCTCCAGATGCTGCTCATGCTCACCCAGGTCGAGGCCGCTGATGCCGACTTGCTGAAAGCCCAGCTCGCGGCCCCAGTCCTTGATGGATTGGGCGAGGGCAGGCAGGTCTGTGGTAATTGCGGGCATGAGGCGAGAGAAACCGGAGCTGAGGTGCGTATAATTCTGCCAGACATCGGAGCCCGAAGACGCATGCCGCACACTAAAGATGAATTACCCGACGCGCTGTATGGTGCCGCACAGGTGCGTGCGCTCGACGCACGGCTGATTGCCGCGGGCACGCCGGGCTTCGAACTGATGCAGCGCGCAGCCCGCGCAACGTGGCGTGCGCTGGTGCGGCAATGGCCTTCGGCGAATGAATTGACCGTGCTGGCCGGGCATGGAAACAACGCTGGCGACGGTTATCTGGTGGCCGTGCTGGCACGGCGTGCCGGGTGGCAGGTGCGCGTGTTGGCGGTCGGTGATCCGCAGCGCTTGCAGGGCGATGCCGCGCTGGCCCATGCCGAGGCGCTGGCTGAAGGTGTCGCGGTGCAGGGCTGGAGCGACCAGAGCGAGTTGCGTGGTGTTGTCCTCGATGCCTTGCTCGGCACCGGCCTGAGCGGCGATGTGCGTGAGCCTTACTCGGCTGCCATCAAAGCGATCAATGCCAGCGGCCTGTCGGTGACGGCGGTCGATATTCCTTCCGGTCTGTGTGCCGACACCGGGCGAGAATTGGGTGTCGCGGTGCGCGCCGACCTTACGGTGACTTTCATCGGGCTTAAAGCAGGTCTGTTCACGGGGGACGCAGCGGATCATGTCGGCGAGCTGGTGTTCAACGATCTGCAAGCCACGGCTGAAACATACAGTGATATTCCCGTTCGCGCGCGACGTCTCAACACGGATAATCTTCCGCGGCCGGCGGCTCGCCCACCGACGTCGCACAAGGGGCGTTTCGGGCATGTGCTGCTGATCGGTGGCGATCACGGCCTTGGCGGAGCGATCCTGCTCGGCACCGAAAGCGCATTGCGCAGCGGCGCTGGAATGGTTTCGCTGGCAACCCGTCCCGAGCATGTGCCGGCGGCGTTGAGCCGAGTGCCGGAAGCCATGGTGCTGGGCACTTCGTCGGCCAATCAGTTGATGGGGCTGCTGCAGAAAGTCTCGGTGCTGGTAGTCGGGCCGGGCCTCGGGCAGGCCGGCTGGGGGCGTTCATTGTTGTCGGCCGCCGCCAACGCGCCATTGCCACAAGTGTGGGATGCCGACGCGTTGAACCTGCTGGCAGGCGATTTCGCCCGTTTGCCCAAGGATTGCGTGATCACTCCGCATCCGGGCGAAGCGGCACGCTTGCTGGGGATCAGCACTGCCCAGGTGCAGGCTGATCGCCTGGCCGCAGCGCTGGCATTGAGCAAAAAATACTCGGCAGTGGTGGTGCTCAAAGGTGCCGGCAGCCTGATCGCCCATCCCGACGGACGTCTGGCGCTGTGTCACCAGGGGCATCCGGCGATGGCCACTGCCGGTTTGGGTGATGTACTGGCCGGCGTGCTCGGCGCATTGCTGGCCCAGGGCATGGAGCCATTCGACGCGGCCTGCCTGGCGGTCTGGCTGCACGCCAATGCCGGTGAGCAACAAGGAAAATTCGGCCGTGGGCTGGCGGCCAGTGATCTGATTCCAGCCATTCGTCAGTTGTTGGAGGAGCAAGCACCGTGTCTGAAGTAACCCTGTACCTGGCCGATGAACAGGCCATGAGCGACTTTGGCGCATGCATTGCCCGAATCACCCAAGGCCATGGCCTGATTTTCCTCGAGGGCAACCTGGGGATGGGTAAAACCACATTGTCCCGAGGCATCATCCGCGGTCTGGGGCATGTCGGGGCGGTAAAAAGCCCGACCTTCACCTTGGTAGAACCCTACGAAATCGGCGACATTCGCGCCTTCCATTTCGATTTGTACCGTCTGGTCGATCCGGAGGAGCTGGAGTTCCTCGGTATCCGCGACTACTTCGAAGACGATGCCCTGTGTCTGATCGAGTGGCCCGACAAAGGTGCAGGCTTTTTGCCAAAGCCGGACCTGACCATTACCATTAGCCCGCAAGACAGCGGGCGTTCGCTGAAAATTTTATCCCAGGGCTCGCGTGGCGAGGCCTGGTGTGCCGCTTTGGCATTGGAATCCAAATAGATGATGGGGTTAGGTATGCGCTTTCGCGCGTTGGTGGCTGCCGTAGGGGTGTTGTTTTTGGCGGTAACCGTCGACGCTGTGGCCGATTCGAAGGTCAACAGTGTTCGTCTGTGGCGGGCACCGGACAACACACGACTGGTGTTTGACCTGACCGGCCCGGTGCAACACAGCGTCTTTACCCTGACGGCTCCGGATCGCCTGGTCATCGACATCAATGGCGCGACCCTCGGTGCGCCACTCAACGTCAATACCTCGAACACCCCGATTACCGCCATGCGCTCGGCCCAACGCACGCCGACCGACCTGCGGGTGGTCATCGACCTGAAAAAGGCCGTGACACCGAAAAGCTTCTCCCTGGCGCCGAACGCCCAGTACGGCAACCGATTGGTGGTCGATCTGTTCGATAACGCCGCGGATGCCGCACCTGCTCCAGCACCAACGCCTTCGGTCGCCACGGTCCCCGCCGTGCCGGTCACGCCTGCCGAGCCGGCGATCAAGCTGCCGCCAGCCCCGGCCGGCAAGCGCGACATCATTGTGGTGATCGACGCCGGACACGGTGGTGAAGACCCGGGTGCATCGGGTTCTCGCGGTCAGCGCGAGAAAGACGTGGTGTTGCAGATCGCCCGCGAATTGCAGCGCCAGATCAACGGCATGAAAGGTTTCCGCGCCGAACTGACCCGTACCGGCGACTACTTCATTCCGTTGCGCGGCCGTACCGAAATTGCCCGCAAGAAAGGCGCGGACCTGTTCGTTTCGATCCACGCCGACGCCGCGCCTTCTGCCGCTGCTTTCGGTGCCTCGGTATTTGCCCTGTCTGACCGCGGTGCCACTTCGGAGACGGCCCGCTGGCTGGCCGACAGCGAAAACCGTTCCGACCTGATTGGTGGTGCCGGCAACGTCAGCCTCGATGACAAGGACCGCATGCTCGCCGGCGTGCTGCTTGACCTGTCGATGACGGCATCCCTGACGTCCAGCCTGAACGTTGGCCAGAAGGTGTTGAGCAACATTGGCCGGGTGACGCCTCTGCACAAGCAGCGGGTCGAACAGGCCGGGTTCATGGTGCTGAAGTCGCCGGATATTCCGTCGATCCTGGTGGAAACCGGGTTTATCTCCAACGCCAACGAAGCGTCGAAGCTTGCCGCATCGAATCACCAGCAGGCGCTGGCGCGCTCGATCAGCAGCGGTGTGCGCCAGTTCTTCCAGCAGAACCCGCCACCGGGCACCTACATTGCCTGGCTGCGCGATTCCGGCAAGATTGTGCAAGGCCCACGTGACCACCGCGTCAACCCGGGCGAGACCCTGGCGATGATCGCCGTGCGCTATCAGGTGTCGCCCGCGACCCTGCGCAGCGCCAACAACCTGTCGAGCGATGAGCTCAAGATCGGTCAGCACCTGACTATTCCGGGCACTGAACTGGCGGCCAAAGAATGAATCAGGTCGTGAACGGTGGCGCTCGAATCGAGCTGCTCAGCCCGCGACTGGCGAACCAGATTGCGGCGGGTGAGGTGGTCGAACGCCCGGCTTCGGTGATCAAGGAGCTGCTGGAAAACAGCCTCGACTCCGGCGCCCGGCGTATCGATGTCGATGTGGAGCAGGGCGGCGTCAAGCTGCTGCGGGTGCGCGACGATGGCAGCGGCATTTCCGCCGATGACCTGCCGCTGGCGCTGGCCCGGCACGCCACCAGCAAGATCCGCAACCTGGAAGACCTCGAACAGGTCATGAGCCTGGGGTTCCGTGGCGAGGCCCTGGCTTCGATCAGCTCCGTGGCGCGCCTGACCCTGACTTCCCGCACCCGCGACGCCGACCAGGCCTGGCAGGTCGAGACCGAGGGGCGTGACATGGCGCCCCGCGTGCAGCCGGCAGCCCACCCGGTGGGCACCTCGGTCGAAGTGCGCGACCTGTTCTTCAATACGCCGGCACGGCGCAAGTTTCTCAAGACCGAAAAAACCGAATTCGATCACCTGCAGGAAGTGATCAGGCGTCTGGCCCTGGCGCGCTTCGATGTGGCGTTCCATCTGCGCCATAACGGCAAGACCATCCTCAGCCTGCACGAGGCCCATGATGATGCGGCCCGTGCCCGGCGTGTGGCGGCGATCTGCGGGCCGGGCTTCCTGGAACAGGCGCTGCCGATCGAAATCGAACGCAACGGCCTGCATCTATGGGGCTGGGTCGGCTTGCCGACCTTCAACCGCAGCCAGGCCGATTTGCAGTATTTCTTCGTCAATGGCCGTGCCGTACGCGACAAACTGGTGGCTCATGCCGTGCGCCAGGCCTATCGCGATGTGCTGTTCAACGGTCGGCACCCGACCTTTGTGCTGTTTTTCGAGGTCGATCCGACGGGCGTCGACGTCAACGTGCACCCGACCAAGCACGAAGTGCGCTTCCGTGAAGGACGCATGGTCCACGACTTCCTCTATGGCACCTTGCACCGCGCCTTGGGCGATGTGCGGCCCGATGATCATCTGGCGGCGCCGGTTGCCACGGCCGTCGTCCGGCCTACGGGCCTTGAAGCCGGTGAGTTCGGGCCCCAGGGCGAAATGCGCCTGGCCGCCAATGCGCTGCTGGAGCAGCCTCAGGCCCAGCCGTCGTTCAATGCGCCGGCGGGTTCGGGTTCTGGCGCGGGTTATCAGTATCAATACACGCCGCGTCCGCAGTCCGGTGTGCCTGTCGCCGAGGCGCAGGCCGCCTACCGCGAGTTTTTTGCGCCGCTGCCCGAGGCCAATGCCGTCGCGCTCCCGGCCGGACAAGACGACATCCCGCCGCTGGGTTATGCGCTGGCACAGCTCAAGGGCATCTACATTCTTGCGGAAAACGCTCAAGGCCTGGTGCTGGTGGACATGCATGCCGCCCACGAGCGGATCATGTATGAGCGTCTGAAGGTGGCGATGGCCAGCGAGGGCCTGAGCGGCCAGCCGTTGCTGGTGCCGGAGTCCCTGGCCGTCAGCCAGCGTGAAGCCGATTGCGCCGAGGAACACGTCGCCTGGTTCCAGCGCCTGGGCTTTGAATTGCAGCGCCTGGGCCCGGAAACCCTGGCGATCCGGCAGATTCCGGCACTGCTCAAGCAGGCCGAAGCCAACCGGCTGGTCGCCGACGTCCTGGCCGACCTGATGGAGTTCGGCACCAGCGACCGCATTCAGGCGCACCTGAACGAATTGCTCGGAACCATGGCCTGCCATGGTGCGGTTCGGGCGAATCGGCGTTTGGCCCTGCCGGAAATGAACGGTCTGCTGCGTGACATGGAAAACACCGAGCGCAGCGGTCAATGCAACCATGGCCGACCGACCTGGACCCAACTGGGCCTGGACGATCTGGACAAACTGTTCTTGCGCGGTCGTTGATGAGCCAGCTCCCACCTGCGATTTTCCTGATGGGCCCGACCGCCGCCGGCAAGACCGACCTGGCCATCGACCTCACCAAAGTCCTGCCCTGCGAGTTGATCAGCGTCGATTCGGCGCTGGTCTACCGTGGCATGGACATCGGTACGGCCAAGCCTTCAAAAGAACTGTTGGCGCAATATCCGCATCGCCTGATCGATATTCTCGATCCGGCCGAGAGCTATTCGGCTGCGGATTTCCGTCGTGACGCCCTGGAGGCCATGGCCGATATCACTGCGCGCGGAAAAATTCCGTTGCTGGTGGGCGGCACAATGCTCTATTACAAGGCTTTGGTTGAAGGCCTGGCGGATATGCCGGCCGCCGACCCCGAGGTCCGTGCGCAAATCGAAGAAGAGGCTGCACGCCTTGGTTGGCAAGCCTTGCACGAACAATTGGCGGTGATTGATCCGGAGTCTGCGGCGCGAATACATCCGAACGATCCCCAACGGTTGAGTCGAGCGCTGGAAGTTTATCGTGTCAGCGGTCAAAGCATGACCGCCCTGCGTTTGCGACAATCTGTGCAAAGTACCGAAGCAGCCGCTTCGGGACAGCAACAATTGCCCTATACTGTCGCGAACTTGGCCATTGCCCCGGCAAATCGCCAGGTACTGCACGAGCGAATTAAACAAAGATTCACTTTAATGTTGGAACAGGGATTCATTGACGAGGTCGTAGCCCTGCGTAATAGAAGTGACCTGCATGCCGGGTTGCCGTCTATACGTGCAGTAGGCTACCGCCAGGTCTGGGACTACCTGGATGGCAAGCTGACGTCAGCCGAGATGCAGGAGCGTGGAATCATTGCCACGCGCCAATTGGCGAAACGCCAGTTCACCTGGCTGCGCAGCTGGACTGACCTGCATTGGCTGGACAGTCTCGATTGCGACAATCTGCCACGCGCCTTGAAATACCTTGGGACCATCTCCATATTGAGCTGAGTCCTTGCAATTGCCGTCTATCCTTGGGGGTGTGGCGGCTAAAGCCATCTGTTTACCTATTTTTTATATTGAATCCTTAAAGGAGTGCGGCACATGTCAAAAGGGCATTCGCTACAAGACCCTTACTTGAATACTTTACGTAAAGAGAAAGTTGGGGTGTCCATCTACCTGGTCAACGGTATCAAGCTGCAAGGCACGATCGAGTCCTTCGACCAGTTCGTTATCCTGCTGAAAAACACCGTCAGCCAGATGGTTTACAAACACGCTATCTCGACAGTGGTGCCGGTTCGTCCAATTCGTCTGCCTAGCGCAACCGAATCCGAGGCGGGTGACACTGAGCCAGGTAACGCCTGATAGGAGTCTCCTTTGTTCTTTGAGCGCCACGGTGGTGGTGAGCGAGTCATCCTCGTTCACTTGGATGGACAGGACCCTGAGGCGCGCGAAGATCCGCAGGAGTTTCAGGAGTTGGCTAATTCGGCCGGCGCCGAGACCGTTGCGTTTTTTAACGTGCCGCGTCATCGGCCAACCGCCAAATTCCTGATTGGCAGCGGTAAGGTCGAGGAGCTACGCGACCTGGTCAAGGCCGAAGAGGCCGATCTGGTGATTTTCAATCACATCCTCACGCCCAGTCAGGAACGTAACCTCGAACGTGTTTTCGAGTGTCGCGTGATCGATCGCACCGGCCTGATTCTCGATATTTTCGCCCAACGCGCCCGTACCCATGAGGGCAAGCTCCAGGTAGAACTGGCCCAGCTTGACCACATGAGCACCCGTCTGGTTCGTGGCTGGACTCACCTTGAACGTCAGGGTGGCGGTATCGGCATGCGTGGCCCGGGTGAAACCCAACTGGAAACCGACCGTCGTTTGCTGCGGGTTCGCCTGCGACAGATCAAGGGCCGGCTGGAAAAAGTGCGCAGCCA
The DNA here is from genome assembly GCF_050432945.1 of Pseudomonas sp. 18173. NCBI lineage: Bacteria > Pseudomonadati > Pseudomonadota > Gammaproteobacteria > Pseudomonadales > Pseudomonadaceae > Pseudomonas > Pseudomonas sp. 18173. The sequence goes on along the minus strand of NZ_JBKFTN010000003.1, from coordinate 172,387 downwards.
GCGCGAACAGTCGCGACGCGGCCGATCCCGTGCGGATATTCCTACCGTGTCTTTGGTGGGTTACACCAACGCCGGTAAATCCACGCTCTTCAACAACGTGACGAAATCCGACGTCTACGCCGCTGACCAATTGTTCGCCACGCTGGACCCGACCCTGCGTCGTATGGACATAGACGATCTGGGGCCGATCGTTCTGGCGGACACTGTGGGTTTTATTCGTCACTTGCCGCACAAGCTGGTCGAGGCATTTCGGTCTACCCTCGAAGAGTCGAGCAACTCCGACCTGTTGTTGCACGTGATCGATGCGGCCGAGCCGGATCGCATGTTGCAGATCGAACAGGTGATGGTGGTGCTGGGTGAGATTGGTGCCCAGGACTTGCCGATCCTCGAGGTCTATAACAAACTCGATTTGCTTGAAGGCGTTGAGCCACAAATCCAGCGCGACGAAAACGGAAAACCCCAGCGGGTCTGGCTGTCGGCGCGTGATGGCACTGGTTTGGAGTTGCTTGAGCAAGCCATTGCCGAGTTGCTGGGCAGTGATTTGTTTGTGGGTACCTTGCGCTTGCCGCAACGATTCGCTCGACTGCGTGCGCAGTTCTTCGAACTCGGTGCGGTGCAGAAAGAAGAACACGACGAAGAAGGCATCAGTTTGCTGGCCGTTCGTTTGCCCCGGGCCGAGTTGAATCGACTGGTAAGCCGCGAAGGATTGCAGCCGATGGAATTCATCGAGCAACACACTTTGCAATAAAAGCCTGAGAAAGCGGTTGTGTCGTGGTGACAGGCATTCTGTAGCATTGGCCGGCGCGCCGTGGGTGCGTCTTTGCTTTATCAGATGGAGAGCGCTATGGCTTGGAATGAGCCGGGTGGCAACTCGAATAATCAGGATCCTTGGGGTGGCAAGCGTCGTAACAACGGCGACCGCAAGGGACCACCGGATCTCGACGAGGCCTTCCGAAAGCTGCAGGAAAGCCTGAACGGTTTGTTCGGTGGTGGTAAGAAACGTGGTGGCGACGACGGCGGTGGTCCGGGCAAGAGTGGCGGCTTTGGCGGCCTGCTCGGCATCGGGCTGGTCGTGTTGGCCGCCGTTTGGCTGTACAGCGCGGTTTATGTCGTCGACGAGCAGGAGCAAGCCGTGGTGCTGCGCTTCGGCAAGTACTACGAAACCGTGGGTCCGGGCCTGAATATCTACTTCCCGCCGATCGACAGGAAGTACATGGAAAACGTCACGCGTGAGCGTGCCTACACCAAGCAGGGCCAGATGCTCACCGAAGACGAGAACATCGTCGAAGTGCCACTGACCGTGCAGTACAGGATCAGCAATCTGCAGGACTTCGTGCTGAGCGTCGATCAGCCGGAAATCAGCCTGCAGCACGCGACCGACAGCGCCTTGCGCCATGTGGTGGGTTCCACCGCAATGGACCAGGTGCTGACCGAAGGTCGTGAATTGATGGCCAGCGAAATCAAGGAGCGTCTGCAACGCTTCATGGATACCTATCGCACCGGTATCACCGTGACCCAGGTCAACGTTCAGAGCGCAGCGGCACCGCGTGAAGTCCAGGAAGCCTTCGATGACGTGATCCGTGCCCGGGAAGACGAGCAGCGTTCGCGCAACCAGGCCGAAACCTATGCCAACGGCGTCGTGCCGGAAGCTCGTGGCCAGGCCCAGCGCATCCTCGAGGATGCCAATGGCTACCGTGACGAAACCGTTTCGCGCGCCAAGGGTGAGGCCGATCGCTTCACCAAGCTGGTCGCCGAGTACCGCAAGGCGCCGGAAGTCACCCGCCAGCGTCTGTACCTGGACACCATGCAGGAAGTCTTCAGCAACACCAGCAAGGTTCTCGTGACCGGCAACAAGAACGGCCAGAGCAACCTGCTGTACCTGCCGCTGGACAAGATGGTTGAAAGTGGTCGCAGCACCAGCACTCCGATGAGCAGCGGTGCGGCAGCCACCAGCAATGAAGCGAATACGCGTGCGGCAGCAGATCTGCAGCAGCAGGCACGTACCAGGGAGAGTCGCTGATGAGCAATAAATCGCTGATCGCCCTTATTGTCGGCGTCGTCGTGGCGATCGCTGCCTGGAACTGCTTCTACATCGTCGCTCAGACCGAGCGCGCGGTGTTGCTGCAGTTCGGTCGCGTGGTCCAGACCGATGTTCAGCCAGGGTTGCACGTGAAAGTGCCTTACGTTAACCAGGTGCGTAAATTCGACGCACGCCTGATGACGCTGGATGCACCGACGCAGCGCTTCCTGACGCTGGAAAAGAAAGCCGTGATGGTCGATGCCTACGCCAAGTGGCGCGTGAAGGACGCAGAGCGTTTCTACACCGCGACTTCCGGCCTCAAGCAGATCGCTGACGAGCGTCTGTCCCGTCGTCTGGAGTCGGGCCTGCGTGACCAGTTCGGCAAGCGCACCTTGCACGAAGTGGTCTCCGGTGAGCGCGATGCGCTGATGGCGGACATCACTGCTTCGCTGAACAAGATGGCTGAAAAAGAACTGGGCATCGAAGTTGTCGATGTTCGGGTCAAGACCATCGACCTGCCCAAAGAAGTGAACCGCAGCGTGTTCGAACGTATGAGCACCGAGCGTGAGCGTGAAGCTCGCGAGCACCGCGCCAAGGGTAACGAGCTGGCTGAAGGCATCCGTGCCGACGCCGATCGTCAACGCCGCGTGCTGCTGGCTGAAGCCTATCGTGAATCCGAAGAGGTTCGCGGTGACGGCGATGCCCAGGCTGCTGCGATCTACTCCAAGGCATACGGTCAGGATCAGGAGTTCTACGCGTTCTACCGTAGCCTGCGCGCCTACCGTGAAAGCTTCGCGAACAAATCCGACGTCATGGTTCTCGACCCAAGCAGCGACTTCTTCCACTACCTGGAAAAAGCCAAGCCTTGATACGGCGTTGACCTGAATCCTCCCGCCGGGCGGCTAAAACCTCTGGCGGGGTGATCCTTTGGGAAAACGTGTGTATGATGCGGCAGCCGGGAAATTCCCGGCTTTTTTGCGTCTGCATGTTTGATTGCTGTTTTCAAGCAGATGCCGGGCCGATTGGCTCGACAGTTTTTCGAGGAAAGTGGTTGGCGAAGCCGGTAGAAGGGCTTTTCGCTCCGTCGCCCATGCGCGTGGATTGCACATGAGCTGATCATTTTCTGCTTCACTCAAGGCTCGCCGACAGGCTGGTCGCCCGGATATAGGGGAAGGCGTAATGGCAACGGTAGACCGCTGGCTTCTGCCAGATGGCATCGAAGAAGTACTGCCACCGGAAGCGGCGCGTATTGAAGTCGCGCGTCGTCAGGTGTTGGATCTGTTCCAGAGCTGGGGTTACGAGTTTGTCGTGACTCCCCATATCGAGTACCTGGAATCCCTGCTGACTGGCGCGGGCCAGGACCTGGATCTGCGGACCTTCAAGGTCATCGACCCGCAATCGGGCCGGCAAATGGGTTTCCGTGCCGACATCACGCCGCAAGTGGCGCGCATCGATGCGCACACCCTGCGCCGCGAAGGTCCGAGCCGCCTGTGCTATGCCGGTAGCGTGCTGCATGCCCAGCCGCGTGCCTTGTCGTCCTCGCGCAGCCCGATTCAGCTGGGTGCCGAGTTGTACGGCGACGGTAGCCCGAGCAGCGACGTCGAAGTCATCAGCCTGATGCTGGCCATGCTGCAACTGGCCGATGTGCCGGATGTGCACATGGACCTCGGCCATGTCGGCATCTATCGCGGCCTGGCCCGCGCCGCCGGTCTGTCCGGCGAAGTCGAACAACAGTTGTTCGACGCATTGCAACGCAAGGCCATCGACGAGGTCATTACCTTGACCGAAGGCTTGCCGGCCGATCTGTCGGGCATGTTGCGGGCGTTGGTCGACCTGTGTGGCGGCCGTGAAGTGCTGGCTGCGGCCCGCGAGCGTCTGGCCAAGGCTCCGGCGCAGGTGACGGCGGCACTGGACGACCTGCTGGCGATCGCTGAGCGGCTGTCCGTGCGTTTCCCGGAGCTGCCGCTGTATTTCGACCTGGGCGAATTGCGTGGTTACCACTACCACACCGGCGTAGTGTTCGCCGTGTTCGTACCGGGTGTTGGTCAGTCCATTGCCCAGGGTGGTCGTTACGACGACATCGGCGCCGACTTCGGTCGCGCCCGTCCGGCAACCGGCTTCTCTACCGATTTGAAAACCCTGGTGACCCTGGGGCGTGCTGAGATCGAGCTACCGTCTGGCGGTATCTGGATGCCTGACAGTACGGATGCAGCACTCTGGCAGCAGGTTTGCCAGTTGCGCAGTGAGGGTCAGCGTGTCGTCCAGGCCTTGCCTGGACAACCTTTGGCCGCCGCCCGTGAAGCGGACTGCGACCGGCAATTGATTCAGCAGAACGGGCTTTGGCAAGTATCGCCACTGGCTTCTTGAGGTTTCCCGCCGGCTGCCGCCGGCACCAAGTTTGCGCGAATGAGGACAAGTGTTATGGGTAAGAATGTCGTAGTCCTGGGCACCCAATGGGGTGATGAGGGCAAAGGCAAGATCGTTGATCTGCTGACCGAACATGCTGCCGCCGTAGTGCGCTACCAGGGTGGCCACAACGCTGGACACACCCTGGTGATCGACGGTGAAAAGACCGTCTTGCACCTGATTCCGTCGGGCGTACTGCGCGAAGGCGTGCAGTGCCTGATCGGCAACGGCGTGGTGGTTGCACCTGACGCCCTGATGCGTGAAATCGTCAAGCTGGAAGAGAAAGGCGTACCGGTGCGCGAGCGCCTGCGTATCAGCCCTTCCTGCCCGCTGATCCTGTCCTTCCACGTTGCGCTGGACCAGGCTCGTGAAAAGGCTCGTGGCGAGCTGAAGATCGGTACCACCGGTCGCGGCATCGGTCCGGCCTACGAAGACAAGGTTGCACGTCGTGGCCTGCGTGTGGGCGACCTGCTCAACATGCCGCGCTTTGAAGACAAGCTGCGTGAGCTGGTGGATTACCACAACTTCATGCTGGTGGGTTACTACAAAGAGCCTGCCATCGAGTTCGAAAAGACCCTGGCCGAGTGCAAGGAATACGCTGAGCTGCTCAAGCCGCTGATGCTGGACGTGACTGCCGAGCTGCACGACCTGCGTCGCGCTGGAAAGGACATCATGTTCGAAGGCGCCCAAGGCTCCCTGCTGGACATCGACCACGGTACCTACCCGTACGTGACCAGCTCTAACACCACCGCTGGCGGCGTTGCTACCGGTTCGGGTGTTGGCCCTATGTTCCTGGACTACATCCTGGGCATCACCAAGGCTTACACCACGCGCGTAGGTTCGGGTCCATTCCCGACCGAGCTGTTCGACGAAGTCGGTGCGCACCTGGCCAAACAAGGTCACGAGTTCGGCGCGACTACCGGCCGTGCCCGTCGTTGTGGCTGGTTCGACGCTGTTATCCTGCGTCGCGCTATCGATGTGAACAGCATTTCGGGCATCTGCCTGACCAAGCTGGACGTACTCGACGGCCTGGAAACCATCAACATCTGTGTCGGCTACAAGGATGCGCAAGGCAACACCGTTGCCCCGACTGACGCCGACAGCTACGTAGGCCTGCAGCCTGTGTACGAAGAAGTGCCGGGTTGGACCGAGTCGACCGTGGGTGCCAAAACCCTGGAAGAGCTGCCAGCTAACGCCCGTGCTTACATCAAGCGCGTTGAAGAGCTGATCGGCGCGCCGATCGACATTATTTCGACGGGGCCTGACCGCAACGAAACCATCGTTCTGCGTCATCCGTTCGCTTGATAAGTCGTTGATGTAAAACACAAAGGCCCCTTAATCGGGGCCTTTGTCGTTTATGCCGGTCGAACGGCATGACCTTTGCTGTGAACATTAAAAAAAGCATTGCTTCCGGCGTGCTATCAATTTAATGGCGCCAAAGCAGAGGGATTTCAGATGTCGGCCGTTCTCTCATTGTTACAGAGCCGTTTATTACGGCCTGTGTTCGTTACCCTTGGTATCGCCCTTTTGGTGCAGGTGCTGGTGGCTGTTGCCCTGACCCGGAGCACGGTGACCGCGCTGGAAGCCGATCTGGGCATGCGCCTGGGCGCGGACAGTCAAAAGCTCTCCGCCGAGCTCGAGCAGGCAGGGCGCGAAGTCACGTCCAGTCTGGACGGTCTCTCTACCAGTACACGTCAACGCCTCACGGCCGGTTTGTCCTCGCGTCTCGAGGAAGAACAGGCGCAATTGCGTAAGACCCTGGAAAAGGACCTGAAGGACTCCGCCAGCGATATGGCTCAGCTTCTGGCTTCCGTTGCGCCTCGCGCCATGTGGGACAACGACGTTCCGACACTGTCCGAGTTCGCCCGCCGGGCCCAGCGCAATCCCAATGTGCTGTTCGTGGTGTATGACGACGCCACCGGCCAGCACCTGACGCGCTACCTCAACCGGGAAAACCCGATCAACAAGGCGCTGCTGGAAAAAGGCCAGGGCGAGCGGGCGCTCGACAAGGTGCTGGATGCGGCGAAGAACGATCCTTCGGTCTTCTACATCGAGGCTTCGATCAACCCCAATGGCGTGGAAATCGGCAAGGTCCTGATGGGGGTCTCGACGGCCTCGGTGGAGACTGATCTGGCGGCCCTCGACAAGCGCTTCTCGGCCTTGATCGCCAGCAGCGATCAGCTGGTGGGCGACAGCCTCAAGGGCGCGGCCGCCGACAGCGCGGCGGCCATGCGCGCGCGTCTGCAGTCGGCGCAGTCCACGGCGGCTGAAATGAAAGCCAACACCACCGGCACCGTACAGGAAGCCGCCGCGACCTTGCGCTGGCGCATCGGTGTATGTCTGGCGGTGGTGGGTTTCGGTGTCCTGCTGCTGTTGGCGGTGGTGCTCGGTCGCCGAGTGGTCAATCGCCTGAAAATGCTGATCGTTGCCATGGATGACCTGGCGGCGGGCGAGGGCGACCTGACCAAGCGTGTGCAGATCAACAGCAAGGATGAGATCGGCGACATGGCCTCGGCGGTCAATCGCTTTGTGGACAAGTTGCAGCCGATCGTGCGCGAGGCGGGCGATGTGGCTCAGCGTACCGGTGTGGAAATTGGCGCCATGACCTTGCGCAACGCCGGTGCGGATGCGGCGGCTGGCATGCAGCGCGACGAGGTGGCGGAGAGTTTGCGTGCCTTGTCGCAAATGGCTGATGAGGCGCAGTCGGAAAGCCACGCCATGCAGGCGGCGCTGAAACAAGTCGTGGACATTCGTCAGGCTACCGACGAAAACACCCGGACCTCGGCGAAAGTCGGCAGCCTGATCGAGGAGCTGGCGGGGCAGGTCAACACCGGTGCGCAAGTGATCGAGCGCCTGGCACAGCAAAGCGAACAGATTGAAGTGGTGTTGACGGTGATTCACGGCATCGCCGAGCAGACCAACCTGCTGGCGCTGAACGCGGCTATTGAAGCGGCACGTGCCGGCGAGACCGGGCGCGGGTTTGCGGTGGTGGCGGATGAGGTGCGGGCGCTGGCGAGCAAGACGCAGAGCTCCACTGGCGATATTCAGGCGCACATCGTTGCATTGCAGCAAGGTGCGCGTGAGGCGGTGGCGGCGATTGGTCAGGCCGGGCGCCAGGCCAGTGAAGGTTTACTGGTGCTGCGCGACAGTGCCCGGTTGCAGCAGTCGGTGCAGGCATCTGTCGAGCAGGTCCATGCGGCGATCGGTTTGGCTACCCAGGCTGCGGCGCATCAGGCGCAAGGCGCACAGGCCGTGCGCGGGCGGGTCCAGACCATTCACGCCCAGGCCGAGAAAGCCGCGCAGGCTGTCGTGGAGACCACGGCGAGCGGCAAAGTGCTCGATGGCCTGGCGGCGCAGCTGAAGGCGAGCCTGGGGCAGTTCAGGGCTTAGTCTATTGTCTGTGCCGGCCCCTTCGCGAGCAGGCTCGCTCCCACATTGGAATGCGTCTTCCTGTGGGAGCGAGCCTGCTCGCGAAGGCGGTATCAGCGACTCAGGTACATCCGCGTCGTTAGCAGATAAACCGGCAACCCCGACACCAGGATCAACAACGCCGCATAAGGCGCCGCAGCAGCAAACTCCACATTCGCGGTATGCGCCCACACCTCCGTCGCCAGGGTATTGAGTCCGGTCGGGCTCAGCAGCAGTGTCGCCGTCAGTTCCTTCATCGCATCCAGGAACACCAGCGCAAAAGCCGCGCCCAGCGCCGGAAAGATAATCGGCAGTGTCACTCGACAGAACGCACTGAATGACGAGGCGCCGAGTGTGCGGGCGGCCTCCTCGAGTTGCGGTGCCGCCTTGTTCAGGGCAGTGCGGATCGGTGCCTGGGCCAGTGGCAGAAACAGCAGGGCGTAGGCGATCAGCAGCAATGCCGAAGTCTGGTAGAGCATCGGCACGTAGTGCAGGGCGAAATACACCAGGGTCAGGGCAATGACCAGTCCCGGCAGGGCGTGCAGCAGATACGGCAAACGCTCGGCCCAGATCGCCAGTTGACCTTTGTAGCGTACGACCAGCAGGCCGACCGGCACCGCCAGCACCAGGCAAAACCCGGCGCCTCCCAGCGACAGTGCGAGGGATGAAAGCAATGCTTCGCCGATCGCCGCCATGGGAAAGGCTGCCGATGATCCCACCGCAAGCCAGTAGGCCAGCATGCCCAGCGGAATCCCGCTGCCAATGATTGTCAGCAGCAGGCAGTAAAGCTGTCCCGCCACTGCCCACGGCCCCAGTTGAACCTGTTCCGCGTGCCTTGCCGCGCCCTGGCCGGTGCGCACGTGTCGACCCTTGCCGCGCACGCGTAGCTCCAGCCACAGCAGCGCCAGGCACAGCATCAGCAGTACGGCGGAGAGCATCGCCGCGTTGGCATTGCTGAACTCCAGCTCGAACTGTTGATAGATCGCCGTGGTGAAGGTTTGCAGGCCGATGATCGACAAGGCGCCGAACTCCACCAGCATGTGCAGCGCAATCAGCAAAGAGCCCGCCAGCAGCGAAGGCCAGAGCAGGGGTAGGGTGACACGGAAAAACACACCCCAACGATTCTGGCCCAGGGTGCGGGCCGACTCTTCAAGGGACGGGTCGAGGTTGCGCAGGGTGGCCGCCACGGGCAGAAAAATCAGCGGGTATTTGGACAGGCTCATCACCAGGATCGCCCCGCCGAGCCCTTCAAAGTGAGCGCTCAGTGAAACCCAGGTGAAGCTGCTGACAAAGGCCGGTACGGCAAACGGCAGGCACAGGATCACACCCCAGATCCTGCGTCCCGCCAGATTGCTGCGTTCGAGCAGCCACGCCAGTGACAGGCCGATCACGCCGCAGGCGAGGGTGACGCCCAGCATCAGCGCAAGTGTGTTGCGCAGCAGGCCGAATACGTAGGGCCGCCATAGCAGATGCAAGGCTTCGGCCCAGCCTGCTTGCCAGGTTTTGAGTCCGACATAGGCCAGCGGCAGGAAGCTGAGTACGACCAGCAGCAACACCGGCAACACCAATCCTATGGGAGGACGCTTGCGGCGCAGGCTGATGACAGATAGCGATGCGCTCATCAGTTCAAGCCAACGTCACGTTCCAGGTCCAGGGCTTCTTCGGCATTGCCGAGGTCGGCGGGTGTCACGTTCGGCGCCTGCAGTTCGCTGAATGGCTTGAGCCCGCGATCAGATTCCATGCCTTTGTGCAGAGGGTATTCGGCGGTGGTCTGGGTGATTACGCGCTGGCCTTCCTCGCTGGCCATGTAGGCGAGCAATTGCTGTGCTTGCTGGGGGTGTTTGCTGGATTTGAGCACCGCTGCGCTGGAAACGGTGATGAGCCCGCCGACATCGCCGCCGCTGAAGTAATGCAGCTTCGAGTCGAGCTGGCCTTTTTCACGCTGGAGGGCGAACCAGTAGTAGTTATTGACCAGCACGGTGGCCACTTCGCCATTTTCCACGGCTTTCAGTGCAACCATGTTGTTGCTGTAGGTCTTGCCGAATGCGCGCAGCCCGGTCAGCCATTCTTCGGCGGCGTCCATGCCGTGCACCTTGATGATCGCAACGGCTTGTTCCTGGAAGGCGCCACTGGTGGGCACGAAGCCGACTTTGCCTTGCCATTTGGGGTTGGAGAATTCCATTACCGAGGCGGGCAAGTCTTTTTCATCGATCAGTTTCGGGTTGAAGGCGACGACGCGCACCCGGGCAGTCACGCCAATCCAGGTGCCGTTGCCGGCCACGTATTCCTTGGGCAGAACGGCCAGCGTGGCGTCATCCGTCTTGGCCAGCAGGCCCTGTTCGCCGAGTTTGTTCAGTGGCGGCGACTCTTCGGTGTAGATGACGTCGGCAGGGGAGCGATCGCCTTCTTCGACGATCTGGCTGGCGAGCTGATTGCTGCTGCCTTTGCGCACATTGACGTGGATGCCGGTCTTGGCTTCGAAGGCTTTGGCGACCGCGTCGCCGACTTCCTTGTGCTGGCCGTTGTAGAGCGTCAGGGAAACCGGATCGGCGGCTTGGGTGAGGGGCGTGGCCAGTGCCAGGCCGAGCAGGGTAATGGTCAGGCCGCGGCGCAGGGTATTTCGAAACATCATTCGCAGGGTTCCTCACTGTCGCATTGCAAAAACTTGCAACAATGATAAACGATATTGTTTCTCAAATGCGCCTTGTGTTGGCTGGCATATGTTCGCTATTGGGCTCGCCCCCCCTTGTAGGAGCGAGCTTACTCGCGATGGGCGCGAACGAAAACGAGGGTCGTCTGGAGAAATGCGTTGCCTGCACATTCATCGCGAGCAGGGTGGAGTGCTTTTTCAAACGCCAGAAACGCAAAAACCCGCTTTCGCGGGTTTTTGTGAAACTCAAGGCCGTAACCTTGAATTTGAATTGGTGCCCAGAAGAAGACTCGAACTTCCACGGCCGTAAGGCCACCAGCACCTGAAGCTGGCGTGTCTACCAATTTCACCATCTGGGCATTCATCTTCAGCGTTGCCGCTGTTGATGTGGCGCACTATACGGAGAGCATTTTGATCTGTAAACCCCTGATTTTAAAATTAATAAATCAGGGGCCCAGAATGCAAAAAACCCGCTTTCGCGGGTTTTTGTGTGAGCCTTGAAATTGATCTAATCTCAAGCTCGAAATTGGTGCCCAGAAGAAGACTCGAACTTCCACGGCCGTAAGGCCACCAGCACCTGAAGCTGGCGTGTCTACCAATTTCACCATCTGGGCATTCATCTTCAGCGTTGCCGCTGTTGATGTGGCGCACTATACGGAGAGCATTTTGATCTGTAAACCCCTGATTTTAAAATTAATAAATCAGGGGCCCAGAATGCAAAAAACCCGCTTTCGCGGGTTTTTGTGTGAGCCTTGAAATTGATCTAATCTCAAGCTCGAAATTGGTGCCCAGAAGAAGACTCGAACTTCCACGACCGTAAGGTCACCAGCACCTGAAGCTGGCGTGTCTACCAATTTCACCATCTGGGCAGTATCGGCAACGTCTCCGTCGTCGATGGCGCGCACTATACGGAGCGTCTTTTTAACTGTAAACCCCCAGCCTCAAAAAAACCTGAAAAAATTCACCAGCGGTCTGCAATTCAGCTTTGAGGTGTCGATACAGGGCTTTAGATGGGTCGTCTTAGCTTGAAATTTCCCGTTTCATTACGCCTATGCCAAACTAACCCGCATATAGACAAGGTGAAAACTCTCTAATGGCCGATTGGCAGTCCCTCGATCCCGAGGCCGCTCGTGAAGCGGAAAAATATGAAAACCCCATTCCTAGCCGCGAACTGATCCTTCAGCACCTTGCTGATCGAGGTTCGCCTGCTAACCGCGAGCAACTGGTCGAAGAGTTTGGTCTGACCACAGAAGACCAGATCGAAGCCCTGCGCCGCCGCCTGCGCGCCATGGAGCGCGATGCTCAACTCATCTATACCCGTCGTGGCACTTACGCGCCGGTGGACAAGCTCGACCTGATCCTGGGCCGCATCAGCGGTCACCGCGACGGCTTCGGCTTCCTGGTGCCGGACGACGGCAGTGACGACCTGTTCATGAGCCCGGCGCAGATGCGTCTGGTGTTCGACGGTGACCGTGCCCTGGCCCGTGTTTCCGGCCTGGACCGTCGTGGTCGCCGCGAAGGCATGATCGTCGAAGTGGTGTCCCGCGCTCACGAAACCATCGTCGGTCGCTACTTCGAAGAGGGCGGTATCGGCTTCGTCGTTGCCGACAACCCGAAGATCCAGCAGGAAGTGCTGGTCACGCCGGGCCGTAACGCCAACGCGCAGATCGGTCAGTTCGTCGAAGTGAAGATCACTCACTGGCCGACGCCACGCTTCCAGCCGCAAGGCGACGTGGTTGAAGTCGTGGGCAACTACATGGCGCCGGGCATGGAGATCGACGTTGCCCTGCGGACCTATGACATTCCTCACGTCTGGCCTGAAGCCGTGCTCAAGGAAGCCGGCAAACTCAAGCCGGAAGTCGAAGAGAAAGACAAAGAGAAGCGCATCGACCTGCGTCATCTGCCGTTCGTCACCATCGACGGCGAAGATGCCCGCGACTTCGATGACGCGGTCTACTGCGAAGCCCGTCCGGGCAAGCTGCGCCTGTTCTCCGGCGGCTGGAAGCTGTACGTGGCGATTGCCGACGTATCCAGCTACGTGAAGCTCGGTTCGGCACTGGATGCCGAAGCGCAGGTTCGCGGTAACTCGGTGTACTTCCCCGAGCGCGTGATTCCGATGCTGCCTGAGCAGCTGTCCAACGGTTTGTGCTCGCTGAACCCGCAAGTCGACCGCCTGGCCATGGTTTGCGAGATGACCATCTCCAAATCCGGCGAGATGACCGACTACTGCTTCTACGAAGCGGTGATCCACTCCCATGCCCGCCTGACCTACAACAAGGTCAGCGCGATGCTGGAAACGCCGAAGGCCACCGAGGGGCGCAAGCTTCGCGGTGAGTACACCGACGTGGTGCCGCACCTCAAGCAGCTCTACTCGCTGTACAAGGTGTTGCTGGCCGCTCGCCATGTGCGTGGCGCGATTGATTTCGAAACCCAGGAAACCCGGATCATCTTCGGTTCCGAGCGCAAGATCGCCGAAATCCGGCCGACCGTGCGCAACGATGCGCACAAGCTGATCGAGGAATGCATGCTGGCGGCCAACGTGGCCACCGCCGAGTTCCTGAAAAAGCACGAAATCCCTGCGCTGTATCGCGTTCACGACGGTCCGCCGCCGGAGCGCCTGGAAAAGCTGCGCGCCTTCCTCGGCGAGCTCGGCCTGTCCCTGCACAAAGGCAAGGATGGTCCGTCGCCGAAGGATTACCAGGCACTGCTGGCCGGTATCAAGGATCGTCCGGATTTCCACCTGATCCAGACCGTCATGCTGCGTTCGTTGAGCCAGGCGGTCTACAGCGCCGATAACCAAGGCCACTTCGGCTTGAATTATGAGGCCTACACGCACTTCACTTCGCCGATCCGCCGCTACCCGGACTTGCTCACGCACCGGGCGATTCGCAGCGTGATCCATTCGAAGCAGGACACCCCGCACGTTCGTCGTGCCGGTGCGATGACCATTCCGAAGGCGCGCATCTATCCGTACGATGAAGCGGCCCTGGAGCAACTCGGCGAGCAGTGCTCGATGAGCGAGCGCCGTGCCGACGAAGCGACCCGTGACGTGGTGAACTGGCTCAAGTGCGAGTTCATGAAGGATCGCGTAGGCGAATCGTTCCCGGGCGTAATTACTGCAGTGACCGGTTTTGGTCTGTTCGTCGAGCTTACAGATATTTATGTCGAAGGCCTGGTGCACGTCACCGCGCTGCCGGGCGACTACTACCACTTCGATCCCGTGCACCACCGCCTGGCCGGTGAGCGTACCGGTCGCAGCTTCCGCCTTGGCGACACCGTGGAAGTGCGGGTCATGCGCGTCGACCTCGACGAGCGCAAGATCGACTTCGAGATGGCAGAAAAAACCATCAGCGCGCCGATCGGCCGCAAAAAACGTGGCACCGAAGCGGCAGCACCTGCGGCTAAAGCCGAGGCAGAACCGGCCCCGGCGAAAACCGGTCGTCGTCCTGCCAAGGAAAAGGCTGTCGAGGCCTATCGTCCGAGCGATGCGGCGGCGAAAAACGCCGAAGTGCGCAAGAGTCGTGAAATGAAACAGGCGTTGCTGGCCGGTGCGAAAAGCGGCGGTAAAGCGGCGTCTGGGGGAAAGACCAGCCGGTCGGCGCCTGACAAGGCTGTCGGCGGCAAACCAGCCAAACCGAGCAAACATCGTAAAGGTCCGCCAAAGGCGGGCTCGGCTCCAGCCAAGACTGGCGGGGCGCGTAAACCTAAGGCCAAGCCATGAGTCAGTTGGAAAAGATCTACGGCGTACACGCTGTAGAAGCGTTGTTGCGTCATCACCCGAAACGCGTGAAGCAGATCTGGCTGGCCGAAGGCCGCAATGATCCTCGGGTCCAGACGCTGATTGAGCTGGCCAACGAAAACCGTGTCCAGGTCGGTCAGGCCGAGCGTCGTGAAATGGACGCCTGGGTTGAAGGCGTGCACCAGGGCGTGGTGGCGGACGTCAGTCCGAGCCAGGTCTGGGGCGAGGCGATGCTCGACGAGCTGCTCGATCGCACCGATGGCGCGCCGTTGTTGCTGGTGCTCGACGGTGTGACCGATCCGCACAACCTCGGTGCCTGCCTGCGCTCCGCCGATGCGGCGGGCGCTCTGGCCGTGATTGTGCCGAAAGACAAGTCGGCTACCTTGACGCCGGTTGTGCGAAAAATCGCCTGCGGTGCGGCGGAAGTGATTCCGCTGGTCGCCGTGACCAACCTGGCGCGCACCCTGGAAAAGCTCCAGCAGCGTGGCTTGTGGGTTGTCGGTACGGCGGGGGAGGCTGAGATCAGCCTGTATGACCAGGATCTCACCGGCCCGACCATCCTGATCATGGGGGCCGAAGGCAAGGGCATGCGCCGCCTGACCCGCGAGCATTGCGACTACCTGGTGCACCTGCCGATGGCCGGTAGCGTCAGCAGCCTCAACGTGTCGGTAGCGACTGGCGTGTGCCTGTTCGAGGCGCAGCGTCAGCGCGGCGCGAAAGCTGCGGCGGCCGCCAAGAAAGCCTGATTAGCGCACGACCCACTGTAGGAGCGAGCTTGCTCGCGAAGGGCTCAAGATCACCGCGGGGCATCAGCTTCCCCGCGTTATCGTTGACGACCTTCGCGAGCAAGCTCGCTCCTACAGTGTTTTTTGGTGTCGGTGGCTGTTCAAATAATCACCAATTACCTTGCGCCTCCCTCGCCCCTTCTCTACAATTGCGCCCCTTGCTGTGACGGCAGGCATTCATGTGCCTTACCCACGCAAGTCCATAAGTGTCATTCACTCCTTGTCTGACCGCTTTTGAGCGGCAGGCTACAACCCGTAAGGAGCATTCATGCGTCATTACGAAATCATCTTTTTGGTCCACCCGGATCAAAGCGAGCAAGTCGGCGGCATGGTTGAGCGTTACACCAAGCTGATCGAAGAAGACGGCGGCAAAATCCACCGTCTGGAAGATTGGGGCCGTCGTCAACTGGCCTACGCAATCAACAATGTTCACAAGGCTCACTACGTGATGCTGAACGTTGAGTGCACTGGCAAGGCCCTGGCCGAGCTGGAAGACAACTTCCGCTACAACGATGCAGTGATCCGTAACCTGGTCATCCGTCGCGACGAAGCCGTTACCGGCCAGTCCGAGATGCTCAAGGCTGAAGAAAACCGCAGTGAGCGCCGTGAGCGTCGCGACCGTCCTGAGCACGAAGGCGCTGAAAGCGTTGACAGTGATGACAGCGACAACAGCGATAACGCTGACGAGTAATCCACGGACCTTTTAAGGAGCCTATCAAATGGCACGTTTCTTCCGTCGTCGTAAATTCTGCCGCTTCACCGCTGAAGACGTGAAAGAGATCGATTACAAAGATCTCAACACTCTGAAAGCCTACGTATCCGAGACCGGCAAAATCGTTCCAAGCCGCATCACCGGTACCAAAGCTCGTTATCAGCGTCAGCTGGCCACCGCTATCAAGCGCGCCCGCTTCCTGGCCCTGCTGGCCTACACCGACAGCCACGGCCGCTGAGACCGGGCAGTCGACTCGTAGCAAAGGATTGAATGCATGCGGGCCATAGCTGAGTTCATCATGCGCGGCCGTATGCAGGCCACTCTCGTAGTGGCTGGATGCGCGGCAATGCCGTTGTTGTATTGGTTGGGTGCTGCCGCCGGATGCCTTGTGCTCCTGCGGCGCGGATTGAGGGACGCCCTGGGCGTTCTTGCTCTGGGACTGCTGCCGGCATTGGTCTGGTGGCTGTACTCCGACGACCCACGGGCACTTCTGGTGCTGCTGGGGTCTGCGAGCCTTGCGTTGGTTTTGCGCGCAAGCGAGTCCTGGAACCGCGTGCTGCTGGTCAGCATAGCGATGGGAGTGGTGTTTTCAGTGGTGTTGGGGACAGCTTTTGCTCCCCAGATCGAGATGCTGGCGCAGGCTTTGATCAAAGTCATGCCGTCGCTACTCGGTGATGTCTACCAGAAGATGTCGGTAGACGAACAAGCGCGTTTCGCGTCCCTGATTGCACCGGTCCTGACCGGCCTGATTGCGGCGTTGTTGCAAGTCGTCAGCTTGCTGAGCCTGCTTGTCGGGCGCTACTGGCAGGCGTTGTTGTATAACCCAGGCGGTTTTGGTCGCGAGTTTCGCGCCATCCGCTTCCCGCTGTTGCCGGCGATGTTGCTGCTGGCGTGCATGCTTCTGGGGCCGAACATCGGTCCGCAGATGGCCATGTTGACGCCGTTGTGCAGCGTACCGCTGGTGTTCGCCGGGCTGGCCCTGATTCACGGGCTGGTGGCGCAGAAGCGACTGGCCAGGTTCTGGCTGGTGGGGTTGTACGTAACGCTGTTGCTGTTCATGCAACTGATCTATCCGTTGCTGGTGGTCCTGGCCATCGTCGACAGCCTGATTGATTTTCGCGGTCGTTCGGCACCGAAAGATGCCGATAACGCGAACGGTGAAGGTTAAAAGTTAAGAGGATTTTCACATGCAACTGATCCTTCTGGAAAAAGTCACCAACCTGGGCAACCTGGGTGACAAAGTGAACGTTAAGGCTGGTTACGGTCGTAACTACCTGCTGCCTTACGGCAAAGCTACCGCTGCGACCCCAGCCAACCTGGCTGCGTTCGAAGAGCGTCGTGCCGAGCTGGAAAAAGCTGCAGCAGATCGCAAAGCATCGGCTGAAAGCCGCGCTGCCCAACTGGCCGAGCTGGAAGTGACCATCACTGCCACCGCTGGCGACGAAGGCAAGCTGTTCGGTTCGATCGGTACTCACGACATCGCTGACGCACTGACCGCCTCCGGCGTTGAAGTGCAGAAGAGCGAAGTTCGTCTGCCGAACGGCACCATCCGCAACGTAGGCGAATTCGACGTAGCCGTGCACCTGCACGCCGAAGTTGAAGCCACCGTACGCGTTGTCGTGGTAGCAGCTTAAGCAGCACTTGTCGGCTGGCACCCTCGGGTGCTTGCCGGTAACATCGGGCACGATCCTGTTTACAGGTCGTGCCCTTTGTCTTTCTGAACCCCCTGCTTTTCATCACCCAAAACACAAGTGGCCATGAACGATATCTCCGCTCCCGAGCAATACGATCTGCAAACCGCCGCCCTGAAGGTGCCGCCGCACTCCATCGAGGCCGAACAGGCCGTGCTCGGTGGTCTGATGCTGGACAACAACGCCTGGGAACGCGTGCTCGATCAAGTCTCCGACGGCGATTTCTATCGACATGACCACCGCCTGATCTTCCGTGCGATCGCCAAGCTGGCCGATCAGAACATGCCGATCGACGTCGTGACCCTGTCCGAACAACTGGATAAGGAAGGTCAGACCTCGCAGGTCGGCGGCCTCGGTTACCTCGGTGAGCTGGCGAAAAACACCCCGTCCGTCGCCAACATCAAGGCCTATGCGCAGATCGTTCGTGAGCGGGCGACATTGCGCCAGTTGATCGGCATCAGCACTGAAATCGCCGACAGCGCTTTCAACCCGGAAGGCCGCACCGCTGCCGAGATTCTCGACGAAGCCGAGCGCCAGATCTTCCAGATCGCCGAGGCCCGGCCAAAGACCGGTGGCCCGGTGGGCGTCAACGACCTGCTGACCAAGGCCATCGACCGCATCGACACCCTGTTCAACACCGACAACGCCATTACAGGCCTGTCCACCGGTTATACCGACCTCGACGAGAAGACCAGCGGCCTGCAACCGGCCGACCTGATCATCGTCGCCGGCCGTCCGTCCATGGGTAAAACCACCTTTGCGATGAACCTCGTGGAAAACGCCGTGTTGCGCAGCGAGAAGGCCGTCCTGGTTTACTCCCTCGAGATGCCAGGCGAATCGCTGATCATGCGTATGTTGTCGTCCCTGGGGCGCATCGACCAGACCAAGGTCCGTTCCGGTCAGCTGGAAGACGACGACTGGCCGCGCCTGACCTCGGCGGTCAACCTGCTCAACGACCGCAAGCTGTTCATCGACGATACCGCCGGCATCAGCCCATCGGAAATGCGTGCTCGCACCCGCCGTCTGGTGCGTGAGCACGGCGAAGTCGGCCTGATCATGATCGACTACCTGCAACTGATGCAGATCCCGGGTTCCAGCGGTGACAACCGGACCAACGAGATTTCCGAGATCTCCCGATCCCTGAAAGCCCTGGCCAAGGAATTCAACTGCCCGGTGGTCGCGCTCTCGCAGCTCAACCGTTCCCTGGAACAGCGGCCGAACAAGCGCCCGGTGAACTCCGACTTGCGGGAATCCGGAGCGATCGAGCAGGACGCCGACGTGATCATGTTCGTTTATCGCGACGAGGTGTATCACCCGGAAACCGAGCACAAGGGCATTGCCGAGATCATCATCGGCAAGCAGCGGAACGGCCCGATCGGCTTTATCCGCCTGGCCTTCATCGGTAAATACACCCGATTCGAGAACCTGGCGCCGGGCAGCTACAACTTCGACGATGACGAATAACCTGTGGGAGCGGGCTTGCTCGCGAAGGCGGTGTATCAGACAACATCAATGTAGGCTGACACATCGCCTTCGCGAGCAAGCCCGCTCCCACATGGGTGTACGCAATTTCCGACCATAGCCGTCGGAATTGGTCAAAATTTGTGCTATATTCCGCGCCCGCGAAATTCAATGAAAGCCAACACCGGTTATCGACATGCAAGCAGCCAAGCCGTTATTTGACTATCCCAAGTACTGGGCCGAATGTTTCGGGCCAGCGCCGTTCCTGCCCATGAGCAGGGAGGAGATGGATCAGCTCGGCTGGGATTCCTGCGACATCATCATCGTCACCGGTGATGCCTATGTCGACCACCCGTCGTTCGGCATGGCGATCATCGGCCGGCTGCTGGAGTCCCAGGGCTTCCGCGTCGGGATCATTGCCCAGCCAAACTGGCAGTCCAAAGACGACTTCATGAAGCTCGGCGAGCCGAACCTGTTCTTCGGTGTCGCGGCCGGCAACATGGACTCGATGATCAACCGCTACACCGCCGACAAGAAAATCCGTTCCGACGATGCCTACACGCCGGGTGGCCTGGCCGGCAAGCGCCCGGACCGCGCCAGTCTGGTGTACAGCCAGCGTTGCAAGGAAGCCTACAAGCACGTGCCGATCGTGCTCGGCGGCATCGAAGCGTCCCTGCGTCGCATCGCGCATTACGATTACTGGCAGGACCGTGTGCGCAACTCGATCCTGATCGACGCCAGCGCCGACATCCTGCTCTACGGCAACGCCGAGCGGGCCATCGTCGAGGTCGCCCAGCGCCTGTCCTACGGTCACAAGATCGAAGACATCACCGACGTGCGCGGCACCGCGTTCATCCGTCGTGACACGCCGCAAGGCTGGTACGAAGTCGATTCCACGCGTATCGACCGTCCGGGCAAGATCGACAAGATCATCAACCCGTACGTCAACACCCAGGACACCGCTGCCTGTGCCATCGAGCAGGAGAAGGGCCCGGTTGACGATCCGCAGGAAGCCAAGGTCGTGCAGATCCTGGCCAGCCCGCGCATGACCCGCGACAAGACCGTTATCCGTTTGCCGTCGGTGGAAAAGGTCCGCAACGACGCGGTGCTCTACGCCCACGCCAACCGCGTGTTGCACCTGGAGACCAACCCGGGCAACGCCCGCGCGCTGGTGCAGAAGCACGGCGAAGTGGACGTCTGGTTTAACCCGCCACCGATTCCGATGACCACCGAAGAAATGGACTACGTGTTCGGCATGCCTTATGCGCGCATTCCGCACCCGGCGTACGGCAAGGAGAAGATCCCGGCCTACGACATGATCCGCTTCTCGGTGAACATCATGCGTGGCTGCTTCGGCGGCTGCACCTTCTGCTCGATCACCGAGCACGAAGGCCGGATCATCCAGAACCGTTCCCACGAGTCGATCATTCGCGAAATCGAAGAAATTCGCGACAAGGTCCCGGGTTTTACCGGTGTGATCTCCGACCTCGGCGGCCCGACCGCGAACATGTACCGCATCGCCTGCAAGAGCCCGGAAATCGAATCCGCGTGCCGCAAGCCATCGTGCGTGTTCCCTGGCATCTGCCCGAACCTGAACACCGACCACTCGGCGCTGATCCAGCTGTATCGCAGTGCCCGTGAGTTGCCGGGTGTGAAGAAGATCCTGATCGCTTCCGGCCTGCGCTATGACCTGGCGGTCGAGTCGCCGGAGTACGTCAAGGAACTGGTGACCCACCACGTCGGTGGCTACCTGAAGATCGCCCCGGAACACACCGAGGAAGGTCCGCTCAACCAGATGATGAAACCGGGCATCGGCAGCTATGACAAGTTCAAGCGCATGTTCGAGAAGTATTCCAAGGAAGCGGGGAAAGAGCAGTACCTGATTCCGTACTTCATCGCCGCCCACCCGGGCACCACCGACGAAGACATGATGAACCTGGCCCTGTGGCTCAAGGGCAACGGTTTCCGTGCCGACCAGGTGCAGGCGTTCTACCCGTCGCCGATGGCCACCGCCACCGCGATGTACCACTCGGGCAAGAACCCGCTGCGCAAGGTCACCTACAAGAGTGACGCGGTGACCATCGTCAAGAGCGAAGAGCAGCGTCGTCTGCACAAGGCGTTCTTGCGTTATCACGACCCGAAAGGCTGGCCGATGCTGCGTGAGGCACTGACCCGCATGGGCCGCGCCGACCTGATCGGGCCGGGCAAGAACCAGTTGATTCCTTTGCACCAGCCGTCGACCGACAGCTACCAGAGCGCCCGTCGCAAGAACTCGACGCCAGCCGGCAGCCATAAGGTGGCCAAGGAAAAGACCACCAAGATCCTCACCCAGCACACGGGCCTGCCACCGCGTGCCAGCGATGGCGGCAACCCGTGGGACAAGCGCGAACAGGCCAAGGCGGCGGCGTTCGCCCGCAACCAGCAGGCGGCCAAGGAGCGCAAGGACGCGGCCAAGGGCAAGGGACCGAAGCCGGCTCGCAAGCCGGTCGTGCCACGCTAAGCCGCGCTTGAACTGAACAGAACGCCAACCTTCGGGTTGGCGTTTTGCATTTCAGGGTTCAACCATTTGTGCTGAAGTCACTGGCCTCATCGCGGGCAAGCCCGCTCCCACAGGGTTTGCGGTGAACACAAAACTGCGGGCATCCCGAAAACTGTGGGAGCGGGCTTGCCCGCGAAGAGGCCGGAACTGCCAACCAATTTCTGGCTGGTTGCCACATTTACGTGCGCCTGCGCCAAACCATTTTCCTACTTCGTCCGATTTTGGTGCTGTACTGCCTCAGGCAACCAAGGAAAGCGCCAGCGTTGCTGGATGGCATAAGTCTTGCGCGCTTTCCCATACGCTCAAGGCTCGCAGGAGGCACGCCGTGTCGATTCATGTCGCATTGCACCATGTCACGCATTACCGCTATGACCGTGCTGTCGAGCTCGGCCCGCAGATTGTTCGCCTGCGTCCTGCCGCTCACAGCCGCACGCGGATTCTGTCCTATGCGCTGAAAGTCTCGCCCGAGCAGCACTTCATCAACTGGCAACAGGACCCTCAAGGCAACTACCTGGCGCGGCTGGTGTTCCCGGAGAAAACCGAGGAACTGCGGATCGAAGTCGACCTGCTGGCGGAAATGGCGATCTTCAATCCGTTCGATTTCTTCCTTGAGCCCTACGCGGAAAAAATCCCGTTTACCTATGCCACTGACGAACGCAAAGAGCTGGCACCGTACCTGGAAACCCTGCCCCTGACGCCGAAGTTCAAGGCTTATCTGGACGGCATCGACCGCACGCCGTTGCCCGCCGTGGATTTTCTCGTCGCGCTCAACCAGCGCCTGAGCGAAGACATCGACTACCTGATCCGCATGGAGCCCGGCGTACAAACACCGGAACACACCCTCGACCAGGCCTCAGGTTCGTGCCGCGATTCCGCCTGGTTGCTGGTGCAACTGTTGCGCAACCTGGGACTGGCGGCGCGTTTCGTGTCGGGCTACCTGATCCAGTTGACCGCCGACGTCAAAAGTCTCGACGGTCCGTCCGGCACCGACGTGGATTTCACCGATCTGCACGCCTGGTGCGAGGTGTACTTGCCCGGTGCCGGCTGGATCGGCCTGGATGCGACCTCCGGGCTGTTTGCCGGTGAAGGACATATTCCGTTGGCCTGTAGTCCCGATCCGTCCTCTGCGGCGCCGATCAGTGGCCTGGTGGAACCGTGCGAGTGCCAATTCAGCCACGAAATGTCCGTGGAGCGGGTTTGGGAAGCGCCACGGGTCACCAAGCCGTACACCGACGAACAGTGGCAGGCGATCCAGGCCCTGGGCCGACAGATCGATGCCGATCTGCTGGAAGGCGATGTGCGCCTGACCATGGGCGGCGAGCCGACCTTCGTGTCCATTGATGACCCGGACGGCGCCGAGTGGAACACCGCGGCACTGGGGCCGGATAAACGGCGGTTGTCCGCCGAGCTGTTCCAGCGCCTGCGTAAACATTATGCGCCCAAGGGGCTGGTGCATTTCGGGCAGGGCAAGTGGTACCCCGGCGAGCAACTGCCGCGCTGGTCGCTCAATTGCTATTGGCGCCGTGACGGCGTTCCGATCTGGCACAACAGCGCGCTG
This sequence comes from Pseudomonas sp. 18173, assembly GCF_050432945.1. Lineage (NCBI taxonomy): Bacteria > Pseudomonadati > Pseudomonadota > Gammaproteobacteria > Pseudomonadales > Pseudomonadaceae > Pseudomonas > Pseudomonas sp. 18173. Next base: position 149,418 of record NZ_JBKFTN010000003.1, on the reverse strand, counting down.
ATCGCCGATGAGCAGGAAGACTACGGTGCCGATGGTGCACTGGCCGGGCGTTTTCTGGCCAGCGTGGCCGAGCGCTTGAACATTCCGACACGCTTTGTGTTTCCAGCCTACGAAGACAATTTCTATTACCTCTGGCGCGAGGGGATGCTGCCGCAAAACGTCAGCGCCGAAGATTCGCGCCTGGAAGAGCCTTTGGAGCGTGCGCGTCTGCGCAAGGTCTTCAGTCAAGGCCTGGACAAGGTCATTGGCCATGTCCTGCCGCTGGCGCGCACCGCCAAGGGCGATCAGTGGCAGAGCGGCCGCTGGTATCTGCGCGACGAGCACTGCCGACTGGTGCCGGGGGACTCGCCTCTGGGTTATCGCTTGCCGCTGGGTTCACAGCCCTGGGTAAAAGCGGCGGAGTACCCGTTCATTCATCCGCAAGACCCGAATCAGGATTTCCCGCCGCTGCCCGACACCGCGCAACTGCAAAGGCAGGGCGAGACTGCCGAGGTGCAGGAGCGCATACCGAAGATCGATGAATCCGCCGACTGGCTGACCCGCACGGCGATCTGTGCAGAGGCGCGGGAAGGCCGTTTGTACCTGTTCATGCCGCCGCTGGAGCGGGTCGAGGATTACCTCGAACTGGTCACGGCCATCGAAGCCACCGCTGAAGAGCTGATGTGCCCGGTATTGCTGGAGGGTTATGAGCCGCCGAGTGATCCACGCCTGAGCAACTTCCGTATCACTCCAGATCCGGGGGTGATCGAAGTCAACGTACAACCGTCCGCAACCTGGGATGAATTGGTCGAGCGCACTGAATTCCTCTACGAAGAAGCGCGCCAGACCCGGCTGACCACCGAGAAATTCATGATCGACGGCCGGCACACCGGCACCGGTGGCGGTAACCATTTCGTGCTGGGTGGCGCGACCCCGGGGGATTCACCGTTTCTGCGCCGCCCGGATCTGCTGCGCAGCCTGATCAGCTACTGGCACAACCATCCGTCGCTGTCCTACCTGTTTTCCGGATTGTTCATCGGTCCAACTTCCCAGGCGCCGCGGGTCGACGAAGCGCGCAACGATGCCTTGTACGAACTGGAAATAGCCTTTGCACAAATGCCTGAAGCGGGTGAGGAATGCCCGCCGTGGCTAGTGGACCGACTGCTGCGCAACCTGCTGATCGATGTGACCGGCAACACCCACCGTGCCGAGTTCTGCATCGACAAACTCTATTCGCCGGACGGTGCCACCGGACGCCTCGGGTTGCTGGAGTTGCGTGCGTTCGAGATGCCGCCCCATGCGCGCATGAGCCTGGCGCAACAATTGTTGCTGCGGGCGCTGGTGGCGCGGTTCTGGCGCGAGCCCTATGCACCGCAGAAACTGGCGCGCTGGGGCACGGAGCTGCACGATCGCTTCCTGTTGCCGCACTTTATCGAGCAAGACTTCGCCGATGTCATCGTCGACCTCAACGCCGTCGGTTATCCGCTGCGGGCCGAATGGTTCGCCGCACATCTGCAGTTCCGTTTTCCCAAGGTTGGCGATTACGCCGTCGGTGGTATTGCGCTGGAACTACGCCAGGCGCTCGAACCCTGGCACGTGCTGGGCGAAGAGGGCGCCATGGGCGGTACGGTGCGTTACGTGGATTCGTCGCTGGAGCGTTTGCAGGTCAAGCTCAGCGGCTTGCCGCCCCAGCGCTATCTGCTGACCTGTAATGGCGTCCCGGTGCCACTGCAGCCCACGGGGCGGGTCGGCGAGTTCGTGGCCGGCGTGCGTTTCCGAGCCTGGCAACCGGCCAACTGCCTGCAACCGACCATCCCGGTCCATGCGCCGCTGGTGTTTGACCTGCTCGATACCTGGATGCAGCGATCGCTGGGCGGCTGCCAGTACCACGTCGCTCATCCGGGCGGGCGCAATTACGACAGCTTGCCGGTCAATGCCAACGAGGCCGAGAGCCGGCGCATGGCGCGTTTCTTCCGCATCGGACACACGCCGGGAAAACTTCCCGTACCGAATCCGGAAATCAACGACGAGCTGCCGATGACACTCGATTTGCGACGTTTCTGAACCGTGCGCGACGCTCGGATTTTTCGTATGTCCGGACGTCACGAGCCTGCGCTAGTCTGACCGTTCAATGCTGTCTGCCGAGCTTTCCATGCCTGACCTGCTAGACCGCTACCCGCTGACGGCGGGCACCTATCATGAACTGCTCGACGACAGTGGCGCCGTGCGCCCGCACTGGCGTCGGCTGTTCGAGCAGCTGCAACGCAGCACGCCGGCGCAATTGGTGCAGCGTCAGGCCCTGCTGACCCGGCAGATTCAGGAAAACGGCGTTACCTATAACGTTTATGCCGATCCCAAGGGCGCTGACCGGCCATGGGAACTGGACCTGCTGCCGCATATCATTGCAGCCGATGAGTGGGGGCGCCTGGCGGCCGGCATCGCGCAACGGGCCAGGTTGCTCAATGCCGTGCTGGCTGACCTGTACGGCCCGCAGCGCCTGGTTGCCGAGGGGTTGCTGCCGGCGGAACTGGTGTTCGGTCACAACAATTTCCTTTGGCCCTGCCAGGGCATCAGCCCGCCTGACGCCGTCTTTCTGCATCTGTATGCCGTGGATCTGGCGCGCACACCCGATGGCCGCTGGTGGGTCACGGCGGATCGTACCCAGGCGCCTTCGGGGGCCGGGTATGCGCTGGAAAACCGCACGATTGTGTCCCGGGCCTTTCCCGAGTTGTACCGCGATCTGAAAGTGCAGCACCTGGCCGGGTTCTTCCGCACCTTGCAGGAAACATTGGCTCGTCAGGCCCCGAGCGATGGGGACGCGCCACTGGTCGTGTTGTTGACGCCGGGGCGTTTCAACGAAAGCTATTTTGAACATCTGTACCTCGCTCGTCAGCTCGGCTACCCACTGGTGGAGGGCGGTGACCTGACGGTGCGCGACGCCACGGTCTACCTGAAGACCCTCAGCGGCCTGCGTCGGGTCCACGCGATCATGCGCCGGCTCGACGATGACTTCTGCGACCCGCTGGAGCTGCGTACCGACTCGGCCCTGGGTGTGCCGGGGCTGCTTGAGGCTGTGCGCCAGGGGCGGGTGCTGGTGGCCAACGCTCTGGGCAGTGGAGTGCTGGAGTCGCCAGGTCTGTTGGGTTTCCTGCCGAAGATCAATCAATTCCTGTTCGGCGAAGAACTGATCCTGCCGTCCATCGCCACCTGGTGGTGCGGCGAAGCGCCGGTACTGGCCCAGGCCCTGGAAAAACTGCCGGAGCTGCTGATCAAACCGGCGTTTCCGTCCCAGAGCTTTGCACCGGTATTTGGCCGTGACTTGAGTGAAAAGCAGCGCCAGGAGCTCGCCGAGCGCATGCAGGCACGGCCATACGCTTATGTGGCGCAAGAACTTGCGCAATTGTCCCAGGCGCCGGTCTGGCAAGCCGAAGACGGTCAGCTGCAACCCCGTGCCATCGGCATGCGCGTGTATGCCGTCGCCAGCCGCGAGGGATATCGGGTGCTGCCCGGTGGCTTGACCCGGGTCGCCGCGCAGGCGGATGCCGAGGTGGTATCGATGCAGCGCGGCGGCGCGAGCAAGGACACCTGGGTGCTGGGCGATCGTGCGCCCAGCGGCGAACAATGGACGGCCCAACGCAACATCGGTGTGCATGACCTGGTGCGGCGCGATCCGTACTTGCCGTCGCGAGTGGTTGAAAACCTGTTCTGGTTCGGTCGTTACTGCGAACGTTGCGACGACAGTGCCCGTTTGCTGCGCATCGTGCTGGCGCGCTATGTCGATGGCGACGACCCGCAAGCCCTGCAGGCGGCGGTGGATCTCGGCGAGCGGCTGATGCTGTTGCCCGACGAGGGCGAGTTGCCGGAACGCCTGTTGGCGGCGCTGCTCGGCGATGACTGGCCGTTCAGCCTGCGTTCCAACCTGCAACGCTTGCAGTGGGCGGCTTCGCAGGTGCGCGGCAAGCTCTCACGGGAAAACTGGCAGGCGCTGGTGGAGTTGCAGCGTGAAGCCATGGAGCTGGAAACCGAAGAACCGGATTTCGGCGAGTTGCTGGATTTTCTCAACCGTCTGGTGATGTCCCTGGCGGCGCTGTCGGGCTTTGCCCTGGACGACATGACCCGGGACGAAGGCTGGCGCTTTTTGATGATTGGCCGGCGGCTCGAGCGCCTGCAATTTCTCAGCGGCAGCCTGGCAGCGTTCCTGCGGGGCGCCGGGGCTTTCGATCAGGCCGGGCTGGAGTGGTTGCTGGAACTGGGCAACAGCAGTATCACCTACCGTTCCCGCTACCTGGCGGTGGCGCAGTTGATCCCGGTGCTCGACCTGTTGTTGCTCGACGAGCAGAACCCTCACGCCGTGTTGTTCCAGCTGAAACTGGTGACCCGCACCCTCAAGCGCCTCAATGATGACTTCGGGGCGCCACGTGAAGCAGTGCTGCCGCAAATGGTCGAGCGTCTGGCGCGATTCGATCTGGGCTGCCTGGAGAATTCGCTGTTCGGCGACGCGAGTGTTCGCGCCGCCATCGAGGGGCTGGCCACGCTGCTGCAAGAGATCGCCGACGCCAGCGGGCAGGTTTCCGATCGCCTGGCGCTGCGGCATTTCGCCCATGTCGACGATGTCAGCCAGCGCACGGTGTCCGTCTGATGAGCGCTCACTATCAGATTTTCCACGACACCCATTATCACTACGACAGCCCGGTGTCCCTGGCCCAGCAACTGGCGCATTTGTGGCCGCGAGCTTGTGACTGGCAGCGCTGCAGCGGCCGGCAGTTGCAGATCAGTCCGCAGCCGACCTCCCGTCGCGATGAACTGGATGTATTCGGCAACCCGCTGACCCGGTTGGCATTCGAGCGTCCCCACGATGAACTGCTGGTCAACGCCAGCCTCACGATCGAAGTGTTGCCCCGACCTGTGCCGGACTTCAACCGGTCTGCTCCGTGGGAAAGCACACGAAGCGCGCTGACCTACAGCAGCCAGCCGCTGTCACCTCCATTGCTGGAAGCCTGCCGATACCGGTTTGAGTCGCCGTATGTGCATCTGAAGAGCAACTTCGTCGAGTTTTCCGAAAGTTGCTTCCCGGCGGGCCGACCGCTGCTGCTCGGCGTGCAGGCGTTGATGGAGAAAATCTTCAGCGAGTTCACCTTCGATGCCGAAGCGACCCAGGTGGCGACACCTCTGGTAGAGGTGCTGGAGCGCCGACGCGGGGTCTGTCAGGACTTTGCTCACCTGATGCTCGCTTGCGTGCGCTCACGTGGCTTGGCGGCGCGGTACATCAGCGGCTACTTGCTGACCCAGCCACCGCCGGGCCAGCCACGGCTGATCGGTGCTGATGCGTCCCACGCCTGGGTATCGGTGTTTTGCCCGGTGCTGGGGTGGGTGGATTTCGACCCGACCAACAATGTGCAACCGGCGCTGGAGCACATCACCCTGGCCTGGGGCCGGGATTTTTCCGATGTGTCGCCGTTGCGGGGGGTCATACTGGGAGGAGGAAACCACGACCCGGAAGTTCGGGTAACGGTGATGCCGCTGGAATATCAACGATCCACCCTGTAGGAGCGAGCTTGCTCGCGATGGACGTCAACGATGACGCGTCCTGTCTGGAAAAACGCGTTGTCTTCGATATCTTCGCGAGCAAGCTCGCTCCTACAAGGGACACAGATCCGTTGGGCCGGATCAGATCAGCCGGCCCGGAGGTTCTCAGGCGTCGGGCGCCGAGTCTTTCGGTGCATCAACATCATCTTCTGCCGCCACTTCACCCTCTGGGTTCAGGGCAGCTTCTTCAGCTGAAGCTTTCTTGCGCTGAAGCTTTTCCTCTTTCTTCTGCTCCTTGGCCAAGTCTCTCTGACGTTTGGCGAAGGAATAATTAGGTTTGGCCATGGGCGATCCTCTGGGGTCGAAGGTGAGGTTGAGCGGCGCATATTCTGCCCTGTATCGGTGCCGAGCCGTTAGCTGGGTTTTTGCTCGGCCCATTTTGGCGCTATGGACGGTTGCCAGGTATCCAGGGCATCGAGCAGGGTTTGCGGCGATTCGCTCACTTGCAGCATGTCACGGTGCTGCCCGCGAACGAAGCCTTCGCCGACGATGTGATCGAGAAAAGACGTCAATTTGCTGTAGAAACCGTTCACTTCCAGCAAACCCAGCGGTTTGCCGTGGTAGCCGAGCTGGCCCCAGGTCCAGACTTCGAACAGCTCTTCCAGGGTGCCAAGGCCGCCGGGCAGCGCGATAAAGGCATCGCTGAGTTCGGCCATCCGGGCCTTGCGCGCGTGCATGCCATCGACGACTTCCAGGCGAGTCAGGCCGCTGTGGCCGATTTCCTTGTCCTTGAGGCTTTGCGGGATGATGCCGATCACTTCACCGCCGGCCGCCAGGGCCGCATCGGCGACAATGCCCATCAGGCCTACGGCACCACCGCCGTACACCAGGGTCAGCTTGCGTTCGGCCAAAGCCCGGCCAAGAGCTACGGCTGCTTCGCGGTAAGCCGGGTTGGTGCCGGTGCTGGCACCACAAAATACACAAACGGATGTTAACGACATGCCTTGCTCCTTGGTCGATCAGGGCCACAGAGTAAAGGCAGGCGCACGGCACTCCAAGGGCTAGACTTCGTGTTTCGGCGTTTCGTACGTACCGCTGGCACCGCAGGCGTAGGCGGCGAGCAAACTGCACAACAGACTGTTGATGGACATGATCGGTGCTCCGGCTTTTTTGGAGGAGAGAGGAGGGGACGGCCTGATGATAGGGCCGGACCAGACGCCTGGCCGGTAGATTGTTTGCATCGTGCCTATAGCTCGAAAGTTGTATACAATTTTTGATTCAAGTCATATGAACTTGCGAAGTTTTCAGGCAGTCTTCTGTCCATTCGCATTTCTGCTAACCCTGCCTTGGAGATTCACCATGTTTGCCAAACTTGTTGCGGTATCCCTGTTGACACTGGCCAGCAGCCAATTGATGGCTGCAGAGTGCAAAGCCACCATCGACTCAACCGACCAGATGTCTTTCGATACGAAGGCCATTGAAATCGACAAGAGCTGCAAGACGTTTACCGTGGAACTCAAGCACTCCGGCAGCCTGCCGAAAAACGTCATGGGCCATAACTGGGTGCTGAGTAAAGAAGCCGACATGCAGCCGATCGCCACCGACGGCCTGAGCGCCGGCATCGACAAGAACTACCTGAAGGAAGGCGACGCCCGCGTGATCGCCCACACCAAGATCATCGGCGCCAATGAAACCGACTCGGTGACCTTCGATGTGTCGAAGCTGGACGCCGCTGAAAAATACGGTTTCTTCTGCTCGTTCCCGGGCCACATCTCGATGATGAAAGGCACCGTGACCCTGAAGTAATCAGGCACACCGCGTCATCGTTCTTCGCGAGCAAGCCCGCTCCCACATGGACAACTCCGTACCTGTGGGAGCGGGCTTGCTCGCGAAGGGGCCAGAAGCATCAACGCATGTTTTGGCCAAAGAAAAACCCGCTGAAGCTCAACACTTCAGCGGGCTTTTTCATTCACTCACACCTCAAGGCGCAAACGGCATCACACGCTTGTGATGAGTCTTGTTGTAGGTGTCGCAAATGATCCTGAATGCTTCCTCGCGCACCGGGTTGCCGTGCAGGAATGCATCGATCTCGGCGTAGGTCACGCCGTGGGAGGCTTCGTCCGGTTTGCCGGGCGACAGGTCTTCAAGGTCGGCGGTCGGGACTTTCTCCACCAGCGACTCCGGCGCGCCGAAGCTGCGGGCGATGGCGCGGACCTGGTTTTTCACCAGGCCACTCAGTGGCGCCAGGTCGCAGGCGCCGTCACCGAACTTGGTGAAGAACCCCATTACCGCCTCCGCCGCGTGATCGGTGCCGATCACCAGGCCATGGGTTGCGCCGGCGATGGTGTACTGGGCGACCATGCGCATGCGCGCCTTGGTGTTGCCGAGCACGAAATCCACCGACACCGCATGTTTGCCTTCAAAGGCCGCCACTTCATTGGCCAGGGATTTGACCGCCGGGCCGATGTTCACGGTGTGGCGCTCGTCCGGCTTGATGAAGTCCACCGAAGCCTGGGCGTCGTGCTCATCGAACTGGGTTTCGTAGGGCAGGCGCACGGCGATGAATTTATAGGCGGCATCACCGCTGCGCTGGCGCAGCTCACGCACGGCTCGCTGGGCCAGCAGGCCAGCTGTCAGGGAGTCGACACCGCCACTGATGCCCAATACCAGGGTCTTGAGCCCGGAGTTGACCAGGCAGTCCTGTATGAAGGTCACCCGCCGGGCGACTTCGGCCTCAAGGGCGGCTTCGTCGGCGAATGGCGGCTGGACCTTGAGCTGTTCAGCAATCTCACGCTGTACGGCTTGCATGAATTCACTCCTTGCTTGATGTACTTGAAAGGGCGGCAGGAACCTGGAAAACGTGTCGCAAGTAAGCGACGAAATTCGGGTCTTTGCAGTGCGTCTTGCCGGGCTCGTCGGAAATCTTCGCCACCGGCTGGTCGTTGCAGGCGGTCATTTTAAGCACGATGCTCATCGGTTCGACACCCGGAATATCGCAGGTCAGGTTGGTGCCGATGCCGAAGCTGACATTGATCCGACCACGCAGCGCCCGGAATATCTCCAGGGCCCTGGGCAAGGTCAGGCTGTCGGAGAAGGTCAGCGTCTTGCTCATCGGGTCGATGCCGAGCTTGTGATAGTGGGCGATGGCTTTTTCCGCCCAGACCACCGGATCGCCCGAGTCGTGGCGCAATCCGTCGAAAAGCTTGGCGAAAAACAGATCGAAGTCGCCGAGGAAGGCGTCCATGGTGATGCAATCGGTCAGGGCAATCCCCAGCAGGCCACGGTATTCGCGGACCCAGCAATCGAGTGCGGCGATCTGGCTGTCAATCAGCCGTGGGCCGAGTTGCTGGTGCGCCATGATCCATTCGTGGGCCATGGTGCCCAGCGGTTTCATGTCCAGCTCCCGGGACAGGTGCACGTTGCTGGTGCCGACGAAGCGTCCGGGGAAATCGTGCTTGAGCACATTCACCACTTCTTCCTGCACGCGATACGAGAAGCGACGGCGGGTACCGAAGTCGGCCACCTGCAATTCGGACAATTCATCACTGCTGGCGTTGGCACTCAGCCAGTCGAACTTGCGGTAGAGCTGCTCGCGGGCCCGTTCCAGCACGACTTCGCGGTAGCGGTAGCGGTTGCGCACTTCGCTGACAATCGCCAGTAGCGGCACTTCGAACAGGATCACATGCAGCCAGGGACCCCGCAGGCGGATGAACAGTTCGCCGTTTTCGATGCCGGTGTGGATGTAGCGCAGATTGAAGCGAAACAACCCGAGAAAGCGCAGGAAATCCGGCTTCAGGAAGCTGATGCGCTCCAGAAAGCTCAATTGATCGGCGCTCAGGCTCAGTTCGGCCAGGCGCTCGATCTGGAAACGGATTTCCGCGAGGTAAGGGCGCAAGTCCTCGCTGTTGCGGCAACGAAACTCCCATTCGACTTCGACGTTCGGGTAGTTGTGCAGCACCGCCTGCATCATCGTCAGTTTGTAGAAGTCGGTGTCGAGCAGGTTCTGCACGATGCGATCGGCAAACACACTCTCGCTCATAACGGGAATCTCCAGCGCTGCAGCGGTATTGATCAATGGCGCTAGTGGCGCATATCGGTGCCAAGGATTGCCAGCAATTTTTCAGGCCACCGTAAATCCCTGTGGGAGCGGGCTTGCTCGCGAAGAGGTCGGCACATTCAGCATCCATGTTGTCTGGACTGGAGCTTTCGCGAGCAAGCCCGCTCCCACAGGTGTTGAGTACATCCCTAGATTTTTGACATTTCCGGGCTATCTATCTGCTCCAGCATCCACTTCACGAAGTCCCGCACCTTCGGCACTTCCGCCGAATGCTCCGGATACGCGAGGTAATAGGCATCGCTGCTGGGCATTGCATGCTGCCAGGGAATGACCAGCTTGCCGTCGGCCAGTTCCTCTTCCACCAGAAACCGTGGCAGCAGCGCCACGCCGCAGCCAACCTGGGCGGCGCGGATGCACATATAGAAGGTTTCGAAACGCGGACCGTGGTAGCTGTGCTCGGTGTGGTAGCCCTGGTGGTCGAACCAGTCATGCCAGGCCTGGGGGCGGGAAGCGTTTTGCAGCAGGACCAGGTCAGTCAGTTGCGTCGGATCGGTGAACGGCGTGTCCGGCAGGCTGCCGGGGGCACACACCGGCACCAGCTCTTCACCGAATAGCTTCAGGCATTCGGTGCCGGGCCGCGAACCCTGGCCAAAGTAGAACGCCAGGTCGCTGCGACCTTGCAGCAGATCGTCGGCTTCCTGCTCGCTGCACAGGTCCAGGTGGATCGACGGGTGCCGCAGGCGCCAGCCTTTCAGGCGCGGTACCAGCCAGCGCGCACCGAAGGTAGGAGGCGTTGATACCCGCAGGACTTCTGTTTCGCCACCGTAGGAGCGCAGGTAATGGGTCGACATCTCGACCTGCGTGAGGATTTTTCGCACCTCGACCAGGTACAGATCACCGGCCGGCGTCATCTGCAAGCGGCGGCGTACCCGGCGAAACAGCAGGTGCTGCAACAGCTCTTCGAGTTGCGCGACCTGTTTGCTCACGGCGCTTTGGGTCAGGTTCAGCTCTTCGGCGGCCCGGGTGAAGCTCAAGTGCCGGGTGACGGCTTCGAAGCACTGCAATGCAGCGATCGATGGCAAGTAGCGTTTATTCAGCATGGGCGGTCCTTGGTTCTTGTTTCTTATTGCCAGCAATGCACAGCATGAATAAACGGAATGATATCTCTCTTAAAGGTCGTTTGTTGAGTAACCTCCGGGCAGCTAAAACTACAGGTCTGATCAGCCGTGATTTTCCGGCTGCACGTGTTCTGTCTTTTGCTTGAGGAGTGACCCATGGTTGCCGCATTGCTTGATCGTCTTGGTGTGAACCCGGCCCTGTACCAGAACGGCAAAGTGCCGGTGCATTCGCCCATCGACGGCAGTCGCATCGCCGCTGTGAACTGGGAAGGTGCCGCTGAAGTCGAGCAACACATCAGTCGCGCAGATCATGCGTTCGAACTGTGGCGCAAGGTTCCGGCACCGCGCCGTGGCGAACTGGTGCGTCAACTGGGCGATATCCTGCGTGAATACAAGGCCGATCTGGGCGAGCTGGTGTCCTGGGAAGCCGGCAAGATCACTCAGGAAGGCCTGGGTGAAGTTCAGGAAATGATCGACATCTGCGACTTCGCCGTCGGCCTGTCCCGCCAGTTGTACGGCTTGACCATCGCCTCCGAGCGTCCAGGCCACCACATGCGCGAAACCTGGCATCCGCTGGGCGTCGTCGGCGTCATCAGCGCCTTCAACTTCCCGGTGGCGGTCTGGGCCTGGAACGCCACGCTGGCGCTGGTCTGCGGCAACCCGGTGATCTGGAAGCCGTCGGAAAAAACCCCGCTGACCGCACTGGCCTGCCAGGCGCTGTTCGATCGCGTGCTGAAGAACTTCAGCGATGCACCACCTCACCTGAGCCAGGTGATTATTGGCGGCCGCGACGCTGGCGAAGCACTGGTCGACGACCCGCGCGTCGCACTGGTCAGTGCCACCGGCAGCACCCGCATGGGGCGAGAAGTGGCGCCGAAAATCGCCGCACGCTTCGCCCGCAGCATTCTGGAACTGGGCGGCAACAATGCGATGATCCTCGGCCCGAGCGCCGACCTGGACATGGCCGTTCGCGCGATCCTGTTCAGCGCCGTCGGCACCGCCGGCCAGCGCTGCACCACCCTGCGTCGCCTGATCGCCCATGAATCGGTGAAAGAAGAAATCGTCACCCGCCTCAAAGCCGCGTACTCGAAAGTACGCATCGGCCATCCGCTGGAAGGCAATCTGGTCGGTCCGCTGATCGACAAGCAAAGCTTCGACAATATGCAGGATGCTCTGGAGCAAGCCTTGAGCGAAGGCGGCAAGGTATTCGGCGGCCAGCGTCAGCTGGAAGACAAATTCCCGAACGCCTACTACGTGTCGCCGGCCATCGTCGAAATGCCGGAGCAGAGCGACGTGGTCTGCCACGAAACCTTCGCCCCGATCCTGTACGTGGTCGGTTACAGCGACTTCCAGGAAGCCCTGCGCCAGAACAACGCCGTGCCACAAGGCCTGTCCTCGTGCATCTTTACTACCGACGTGCGTGAAGCCGAGCAGTTCATGTCGGCGGTGGGCAGCGACTGCGGCATCGCCAACGTCAACATCGGCCCGAGCGGCGCAGAAATCGGTGGCGCATTCGGTGGCGAGAAAGAAACCGGCGGCGGTCGTGAGTCCGGCTCCGATGCATGGCGCGGCTACATGCGCCGCCAGACCAACACCGTGAACTATTCGCTGGAGTTGCCGTTGGCGCAGGGCATTACCTTTGACTGATCGGTGATCCCCTGTAGGAGCGAGCTCGCTCGCGAAAAACGTCAGCACAACGCGTTTATGCAGCAAGCACGCGTTATCGTTGACGTCCATCGCGAGCAGTCGAGCGTCGACCGGCTGCTCCTACAGTTGAATGGTGTGTTGGTTAGGTTTCTGTTGGAGTCTGGCAATGCCGTTACGCGAAGAGTGTCTGTGGGAAAAACTGACGCCGCAAAGGCCGGACCATTCGGCCCTCAAGGGTGAGGTCTCGGTGGATGTCTGCGTCATCGGCGCCGGTTTTACCGGTTTGTCGGCGGCGGTGCATCTGCTGGAGCAAGGCAAGACCGTTTGTGTGCTGGAGGCCCATCGCGCCGGCCACGGTGGTTCGGGGCGCAACGTCGGGCTGGTCAATGCCGGGATGTGGATTCCCCCGGACGAGATCGAAGCCGGGTTCGGCACCGAAGTTGGCAGCCAGCTCAACCGCATGCTGGGCGCGGCGCCATCCCTGGTGTTCAGCCTGGTGGACAAATACAACATCGATTGCCAGTTGCGCCGCGAAGGCACGCTGCACATGGCGCATAACGCCCGTGGCGAGGCCGACTTGCGCAGTCGTGAGGAACAATGGAAACGCCGTGGGGCACCGGTGGAATTGTTGACCGGTCAGGCTTGCGAGCAAGCCACAGGCACCAAAAAGATCGCTGCCGCGCTGCTCGATCGCCGCGCCGGTACGCTCAATCCGATGGCCTACACCACAGGGCTGGCCAAGGCGGCCCTCGGTCTGGGCGGTCAATTGTTCGATCATTCTCCGGTCACCCGCCTCGAACGCCAGGGCCAGCGCTGGTCAGTGCAAACCGCCCAGGGTTCGGTCATGGCCGAGAAGGTGGTGATTGCCTCCAATGCCTACACCGAAGGCGACTGGACCGAACTGCGGCGCAATTTCTTCCCCGGTTATTACTACCAGGTGGCCTCGGTCCCGCTGACCGAAGAGGCCGCCCGGCAGATTCTTCCCGGCGGCCAGGGTTCCTGGGACACCCGCCAGGTCCTGAGCAGCATCCGTCGGGATAAAGACGGAAGGTTGCTGCTGGGTAGCCTCGGTAATGGCAATCAGAAACCGGCCTGGTTTCTCAAGGCCTGGGCCGATCGGGTACAGCAACACTATTTCCCGTATCTCAAACCGGTGGAGTGGGAGTGCACCTGGACCGGTCGCATCGCCTTCACCCCCGATCATTTGATGCGCCTGTTCGAACCGGCACCCGGTCTGGTGGCCGTCACCGGTTACAACGGGCGGGGCGTGACCACGGGGACGGTGGTCGGCAAGGCCTTTGCCGACTACCTGTGTAACGGAAATCCTCAAGCGCTGCCGATCCCCTTTGCCCCCATGCAGCCACTGGCCGGGGTGGGCTTGCGCAGTTGTCTGTATGAGGCGGGGTTCTCGCTGTATCACGCAGGCCAGTGCCTGCGGATCGTGATCTGAAGGTTGATTTTTGCAGTGGGAAGCGGCGCTTTTTCGATCTGCAGCTAGCCTGTCAATGGTGCGGGTTGTAGCAGTCCCCGCACCAGCAGTGTGCACTTCGGTGACGCACGTTGTTACAGGCTGGTTGCACGTCGTTTAATGCCGCGGTTGCAATGATGGCGCAGGCGGGTTGCGCCTCAAAAAAAATATGGTTTCACCTTCCGCGGTTTAGACGGTTGCACGCCCAATGAAAATGGGCCCGAAACAGTCGAAATAACAAGAAAGCAGCGACTTTTTTCAGAATAAAAAACCGATGGCACGGCCCTTGCTCTGAGCATTCAGTGAAGTCGCAGTGCCAATTAAAAAAAAACCATGGAGCACCACCTCATGTCCCATACGTTTTACAAGAAAGGCTTTCTGGCTCTCGCAGTGGCAACTGCGCTGGGTGTTTCTGCATTTGCACAAGCTGACGTGAAAATCGGTGTGGCGGGCCCGATGACAGGCGCCAACGCGGCATTCGGCGAGCAGTACATGAAGGGTGCACAGGCAGCAGCCGATGCGGTGAACGCAGCGGGCGGCGTGAATGGGGAAAAAATCGTACTGGTCAAGGGCGATGACGCCTGCGAACCGAAACAGGCCGTGACAGTGGCCAAGGACCTGACCAACCAGAAGGTTGCCGGCGTCGTCGGTCACTTCTGCTCTTCCAACACCATTCCCGCGTCGGAAATCTACGACGAAGCCGGGATCATCGCGATCACCCCGGGCTCCACCAACCCGCAGGTCACCGAGCGTGGCCTGAGTGCCATGTTCCGCATGTGCGGACGTGACGACCAGCAGGGCATCGTGGCCGGCGACTACATTGTCGACGTGCTCAAGGGCAAGAAAGTGGCTGTCCTGCACGACAAGGACACCTACGGCCAGGGCCTGGCGGATGCCACCAAGGCACAACTGATCAAGCGCGGCGTCACGCCGGTGCTGTATGAAGGCCTGACCCGCGGCGAGAAAGACTTCAGCGCCATCGTGACCAAGATCCGTGCGGCCGGTGCCGACGTGGTCTACTTCGGTGGTCTGCACCCGGAAGCCGGTCCGCTGGTTAAACAACTGCGCACCGAAGGCCTCAAGGACGTGAAATTCATGTCCGACGACGGCATCGTGACCGACGAACTGGTGACCACTGCTGGTGGCCCGCAATACGTCGACGGCGTGTTGATGACCTTCGGCGCCGACCCGCGTCTGCTGCCGGACAGCAAGGCCGTGGTGGACACGTTCCGCAAGACTGGCTACGAGCCTGAAGGCTACACCCTGTATGCCTACGCGTCGGTTCAAGCCCTGGCTGCCGCCTTCAATGGCGCCAAGTCCAACAAGGGCGAAGACGCTGCCAAGTGGCTGAAAGCCAACCCGGTCAAGACCGTCATGGGCGAGAAGACCTGGGACAGCAAGGGCGACCTGAAAATCTCCGACTACGTGGTTTACCAGTGGGACAAGGACGGCAAATACCACCAGCTGGAAAAACAGAAATAACGGCTGACTTGATCGGCTGGACGCCACACATCCCTGTGGGAGCGGGCTTGCCCGCGATGACGGCCTGACAGTCGACAACTTTGTTGATTGTTCTACCGCTATCGCTGGCAAGCCAGCTCCCACAAGGGGGCCATGGCGGCCTGTCTGACTGCTCCGACGTATATCTGTATTTTTCTTAGAAGAACCGCACAGCCACCTGTGCAGGTTCTCATTGCGTGAGATTGCGTTATGGATGGTATTTTCCTGCAGCAAATGGTCAACGGCCTGACCCTCGGGTCGGTCTATGGCCTGATCGCCATCGGCTACACAATGGTCTATGGCATCATCGGCATGATCAACTTCGCCCACGGCGAGGTTTACATGATTTCCGCTTACCTCGCGGCGATCAGTCTGGCTCTGCTGGCATACTTCGGTATTGAATCCTTCCCCCTGTTGATGCTCGGCACACTGGTCTTCACCATCGTCGTTACGGCAGTGTATGGCTGGGTCATCGAGCGTGTTGCCTACAAACCCCTGCGTAACTCCACCCGGCTGGCACCGCTGATCAGCGCCATCGGGATTTCGCTGATCCTGCAAAACTATGCTCAGATCGCCCAGGGTGCCCGCCAACAAGGCGTTCCGACCCTGCTGACCGGGGCATGGCGAATCGATGTCGGGAGCGGCTTCGTGCAGCTCACCTACACCAAGATCTTCATTCTGGTGGCCGCTTTTGTCGGGATGGGCCTGCTGACCTACGTCATCAAGTACACCAAGCTCGGCCGCATGTGCCGTGCCACCCAGCAAGACCGCAAGATGGCCTCGATCCTGGGGATCAACACCGACCGGGTGATCTCCTACGTGTTCATCATCGGTGCAGCCATGGCGGCCCTGGCCGGCGTGCTGATCACCATGAACTATGGCACTTTCGACTTTTACGCAGGCTTCGTGATAGGTATCAAGGCCTTCACCGCAGCGGTACTCGGCGGGATCGGCTCGCTGCCTGGCGCCATGCTCGGCGGGATCATCCTCGGCATCTCCGAATCGCTGTTCTCGGGCCTGGTCAACTCGGACTACAAGGACGTTTTCAGCTTTTCGCTGCTGGTCCTCGTTCTGGTCTTTCGGCCCCAAGGCCTGCTCGGCCGTCCTCTTGTGTCGAAGGTGTAAGCGATGTCTTCAACAACCACTCATAAAACAATCGATATCAAAAAAAGCCTGGTTGACGCGATTCTCTCCGGCCTCATTGCCCTGATCGTGTTCGGACCGATCGTCGGCGTCGTGCTCGACGGCTACGGTTTCAACCTGGAACCGACCCGGGTCGCCTGGATCATTGCCATCGTCATGGGCGGCCGGTTTGCCTTGAGCCTGTTCCTGCAAACGCCCAAGGGCCTGAAAATCCTCGAAGGCTTTGAAGTCACCGGTTCCGGCGTACACGTGCTGGCACCGGACTACAAGTCGCGGCTGCGCTGGGTCATCCCGCTGGTCATCGCGATTGCCGTGGTGTTCCCGTTTTTCTCCAACTCCTATCTGCTGGGCGTGGTTATCCTCGGGCTGATCTATGTACTGCTGGGGCTGGGGTTGAACATCGTGGTCGGCCTGGCCGGCCTGCTTGACCTGGGTTACGTGGCGTTCTACGCCATCGGCGCCTACGGCCTGGCGCTTGGTTACCAATACCTGGGGCTGGGTTTCTGGACGGTGTTGCCACTGGCGGCGATCACGGCCGGCCTGGCCGGTTGCATCCTCGGTTTCCCGGTGTTGCGTCTGCACGGTGACTACCTGGCGATCGTGACCCTGGGCTTTGGTGAAATCATCCGCCTGATCCTCAACAACTGGTTGTCCCTGACCGGCGGCCCGAACGGCATGCCGGCACCGTTGCCGACCTTCTTCGGTCTCGAGTTCGGCAAGCGGGCGAAGGATGGCGGGGTGCCGTTCCACGAGTTCTTCGGTATCGCCTACAACCCTGACGTGAAGTACTACTTCATCTACGCCGTGTTGTTCCTGGTGGTCCTGGCCGTGCTGCACATCAAGCATCGCCTGACCCGCATGCCGGTCGGCCGTGCCTGGGAAGCGCTGCGTGAAGACGAAATCGCCTGCCGCTCCATGGGCCTGAACCATGTACTGGTCAAGCTCTCGGCGTTCACCATCGGCGCTTCGACTGCCGGGTTGGCCGGGGTGTTCTTCGCCACTTACCAAGGCTTCGTCAATCCGACCTCGTTCACCTTCTTCGAGTCGGCGCTGATCCTCGCCATCGTGGTACTCGGCGGCATGGGTTCGACCATCGGCGTCGTCATCGCGGCATTCGTGCTGACCGTGGCTCCGGAACTGCTGCGTGGATTTGCCGAATACCGCGTGCTGCTGTTCGGCATCCTGATGGTATTGATGATGATCTGGCGACCGCGCGGCCTGATTCGGATCAGCCGTACCGGTGTGACCCCGCGTAAAGGAGTAGCGCCATGAGCGAAGTCGTACTCAGTGTCGAAAAGCTGATGATGCACTTCGGCGGCATCAAGGCGTTGAACGATGTCAGCCTGAAAGTCCACCGCAATTCGATCTTCGCCCTGATCGGGCCCAACGGCGCCGGCAAAACCACGGTGTTCAACTGTCTGACCGGGTTCTACAAGGCCACCGGCGGCAAAATCGAACTCAATGTGCGCGGTCAGCAGACCAACGTCATCAAATTGCTGGGCGAATCGTTCAAGCCAACGGATTTCGTTTCGCCGAAATCCTTCGCCAGTCGGCTGTTCTACAAGGCGTTCGGCGGCACCCACCTGGTGAACCGTGCCGGGCTGGCGCGTACGTTCCAGAACATTCGTCTGTTCAAGGAAATGTCGGTGCTGGAAAACCTGCTGGTGGCCCAACACATGTGGGTCAACCGCAGCATGCTCGCCGGCATCCTCAACACCAAGGGCTATCGCAAGGCCGAAAGCGATGCGCTGGACCACGCGTTCTACTGGCTGGAAGTGGTGGACCTGGTGGACTGCGCCAACCGCCTGGCCGGTGAACTGTCCTACGGCCAGCAACGCCGCCTGGAAATCGCCCGCGCCATGTGCACCCGTCCGCAGATCATCTGCCTCGACGAACCGGCTGCTGGCCTCAACCCTCAGGAAACCGAAGCGCTGAGCGCGATGATCCGGCTGCTGCGCGACGAGCACGATCTGACCGTGGTGCTGATCGAACACGACATGGGCATGGTAATGAGCATTTCCGACCACATCGTGGTGCTGGACCACGGCATCGTCATCGCCGAGGGCGGACCTGATGCGATTCGTAACGATCCGAAAGTGATTGCGGCCTACCTGGGCGCCGATGAAGAGGAAGTGGTGCTATGAGCCAACCCATCCTCGAACTCAAGGAACTGGATGTGTTTTACGGGCCGATCCAGGCCCTGAAGAAAGTCTCGCTGCACATCAAGGAAGGGGAAACCGTCAGCCTGATCGGCTCCAACGGTGCCGGCAAGTCGACCCTGCTGATGTCGATCTTCGGCCAGCCACGGGCAGCCGACGGGCAGATCCTTTATCAGGGCGTGGACATTACCCACAAGTCGTCCCACTACATCGCCTCCAACGGCATCGCGCAGTCGCCGGAAGGGCGGCGGGTGTTCCCCGACATGACGGTCGAAGAAAACCTGCTGATGGGCACTATCCCGATCGGTGACAAGTACGCCAAGGAAGACATGCAGCGCATGTTCGAACTGTTCCCGCGGCTCGAAGAGCGGCGTACCCAGCGGGCGATGACCATGTCCGGCGGCGAGCAGCAGATGCTCGCCATCGCCCGGGCCCTGATGAGCCGGCCCAAGTTGCTGCTGCTGGACGAGCCGAGCCTGGGGCTGGCGCCGATCGTGGTAAAGCAGATCTTCGCGACCCTGCGGGAACTGGCCAAGACCGGCATGACCATCTTCCTGGTGGAGCAGAACGCCAACCACGCGCTGCGTCTGTCGGACCGGGCGTACGTGATGGTCAACGGCGAAATCCGCATGACCGGTACCGGCAAGGAGCTGCTGGTCAACGAGGATGTGCGCAACGCCTACCTCGGCGGGCACTGAGTTTCAGCGGTTATGCACAAGCCCCGGCGCGCAATCGCCGGGGCTTTTTATATCTCCCAAACACCACTAAACCCTGTGGGAGCGGGCTTGCTCGCGAAGACGGCGTCACATTCAACATGATCAGGACAGATCCACCGCTTTCGCGAGCAAGCCCGCTCCCACAGGGGAGCTGCGGCGGCTTTCAGGAAATTGTGGAAAACAATATTCCAAAGCTCCCGAAGCGCGACATAAAGCCGCTGCAAATAGTTGTTTTGTCACGGTTTTGACTTGTCCCCGTTTGCTGTGGAGCCGGCTGTGAATAACGTGGGAGTAGCTGGCTGGAGGCCTTTGAATTCGTGGCTTGCAGAGGTGTGGTTGTTTTTTGATCAGGTGGTTTTGCGCAACTTCAAGGCCGCTTTGTCAACCTTTTTGTTGGTGATGAAAGTGTGCGGAATCGGCGTGGGCAAGCCTGTGGATAAGTCTGTGGTTAAACTCTGGAAAGACTCGGCTGAAGGCCGTGGTTACTGGCTTGGCGCCATCGCCGGATTGACCCGTCAGTCATGAAAATGGCCAAGGGCTACACAGCTGGCGCTTGAGGGTCAAGCGAAAAAGTTTTAAAACTCCGCGCAAAGCCTTGTGGATAGCGGCTTGCAGCTTTTCCACTTGCCCCCAGAGACTGTGGACCGGCCTGTGGATAACGTGCGTGTACATGGCTGCAGGCCACGCTGGTCAAGGGTTTGCCAGGGTTGAGCGTTTTTTGAACAGCTTGAGCGGTGGTTGCCGCTGCGAACAAGGCCGGGCATGCTGCCTGCTGATTTTCTATTCCAATGGCTGGCGATCAGCCGAAGCAAGGAGAACACGATGTCCAACACCCTGTTTATTACCGGCGCGACCTCCGGTTTTGGTGAAGCCTGTGCCCGCCGTTTTGCCGAGGCCGGCTGGAAACTGGTGCTGACGGGCCGTCGTGAAGAGCGCCTCAATGCGCTGTGCGCCGAGCTGTCCAAGCAAACGGAAGTCCATGGCCTGGTGCTCGATGTGCGTGATCGCAAGGCCATGGAGGAGGCGATCGCCAATCTGCCGCCATCCTTTGCCAAGCTGCGCGGGTTGATCAACAACGCCGGGCTGGCCCTGGGTGTTGACCCGGCGCCCAAGTGCGACCTGGACGATTGGGACACCATGGTCGATACCAACGTCAAAGGCCTGATGTACAGCACCCGCCTGCTGTTGCCGCGCCTGATTGCCCACGGCCGTGGTGCCGGCATCGTCAACCTGGGCTCCATCGCCGGCAACTATCCGTACCCGGGCAGTCACGTGTATGGCGCGACCAAGGCGTTCGTCAAACAGTTCTCCCTGAACCTGCGCTGCGACCTGCAAGGCACCGGCGTACGGGTCAGCAACATCGAGCCAGGCCTGTGCGAGAGCGAGTTCTCGCTGGTGCGTTTTGCCGGTGACCAGGAGCGCTACAACGCCACTTACGCCGGTGCCGAGGCGATTCAGCCGCAAGACATCGCCGAAACCATCTTCTGGGTGCTCAACGCCCCGGCGCACATCAACATCAACAGCCTGGAGCTGATGCCGGTGAGCCAGACCTGGGCCGGGTTTGCCATCGACCGTAAATCTTAAGACCGAGTCGTGGCCATTCGCGAGCGGGCTCGCTCCCACAGGGATCGCGTTGAACCTGTGGGAGCGAGCCTGCTCGCGAAGTGGCCGGCTCAGGCGACACAAAGCTTCAGCTAGACTCCTCCCTCAAGCAACCCGCCACACCCGGCGGTCTAGAGGTATCAGAGGAGACCAAGTGAGTAATCGAGGCGAGCAGTCGCTGCTCAAGCAATCGACCTTCCTGATGTTGGCGGTGACATTTGCCGGGATCATCACCGGTTTTGTTTCAGGCGCCCAATCCATCCTGTTCGATGGCTTCTTTTCGTTAATCGCGGCCTTCATCAAGGTCTTGATGCTGATCACTGCCCGGCTGATCGCCAAGGAAAGCAATCAACGCTTCCAGTTCGGTTCCTGGCATCTGGAGCCGATGGTGCTGGTGATCGAGGGTAGCTTCATTTTCCTGGTCGCCATTTATGCCTTTCTCAACGGTGTGTTCGGCATCATCAGCGGTGGCCGCGAGGTCGAACTCGGGCTGGTGATCGTCTATGCAGCGGTGTTCACCGTCGTCGAGCTCATTTATTTTTTCTACGTCCGCCATCGCAATCGCACACTCAACTCATCGCTGATCCAGTTCGACAACATCAGTTGGCTGGTGGACGCGATGCTGTCGGCGGGATTGCTGGTGAGTTTCCTGATCGCGCTGCTGCTCAAAACCCAGGGTTATGACGAGTGGGCGGTGTATGTCGACCCGATGATCCTGATTCTGCTGGCCTTGGGCATGCTCCCCCCGGCCTTCAAAATCCTCGGCCCGGCCTTGCGCGATGTGCTGGGGATCGTCCCGGATCAACTGGACGACAAGGTGCGTCAGGTGATGGACGTGGCGAAGGTCGAGCATGGTTTCGACGACTACATTTCCTACGTGCAGAAACACGGCAGGGCCTGTTTCATCGAAATACACATCGTGTTGCCGAAGGATTACTGGCTGGACGGTGTGGGACAACTGGACAGTCTGCGCGAGGAAATTTCCACAAAGCTTGGCGAGCCGGACGCCGCGCGATGGCTGACCATCAGCTTTACCGGGGATCGCAAGTGGATTGAGTGAAGGGGCGGAGACCTCTGCGAGGTCAATCGCGAGCAGGCTAGCTCCCACAGGGTTCTGTGTTGATTACATAACCCTGGGCTGACACAGACCCACTGTGGGAGCGAGCCTGCTCGCGAAAGCGATCTGGAAGTCAGCCGAGATACTCTGCCAACCCGCGATAGCAGGTCGCCAGGTGATAGGGCGTGGTCGACGGCATGTCGCGGCGGCTGACCTCACCCTGTTCATCACGGCACTCGTACCAACCGCCGGCATGCAGCGAGCGCTGCTGCAATGCCAGCAACTGGCGCAGTACATCCGCTTCACTGTCCGGTCGCAGCGTCAACGCACGCAGGTACTCGGCCTGCGCCCAGATACGCTGCGTGGCGTCCCGGACACCACCATCCGCTGCGAAGTCGAGCATCGCCCGCACAGCACCAGTCTGTTGATCGACGCCCAGTTGCTCGGTTAAGGCGAATGCCCGTTCCAGATCGGCATGCAGAGTCGAATGGCGCAGCCGCGCCGAGGATTCCAGCAGGAAATACCATTCGAATTGATGCCCGGGTTCAAACCAGTTATCCACAGACCCAAGCGGCTTTTCCATCAACACGCTGCGTTGCGGATCGATGAATCGCGCGTGCATGGCTGTGCATAACTCGACGAGTGCGTGCTGCACGTCGAGATCTTCACGCACCGAGAGGGTGGCGAGGAAGGCTTCGGCCAGGTGCATCAGCGGGTTTTGCAAAGGACCACTGGCCAGCGATGCCCAGTCGCGGTCGAGCGTGGCTTCGTACAGACCGTCGTCCGTGGCGAAACGCTGTGCAATCACTTCCAGCGAGGCATTGAGTACCGACTCGACCAATGGCTCGCGGACCTTGTCCCAGTAATGGGCGCAGGCGAACAGGATGAAGGCGTGGGTGTAGAGGTCTTTGCGCTGATCCAGCGGTGTACCTTGTGCGTCGACGCTGTAGAACCAGCCACCGTGCTCGGCATCGTGGAAGTGGCGCTGCAATGAGCGGAACAATGCCGCGGCGCGCTCTTCGGCGCCGGGAACCTGACCGATCAGGCTGGCAAACAGATACAACTGCCGCGCACAGGCCATGGCCCGGTAGCGTTGCGGGGGCAGCGGCCGGTGTTCGGCATCCAGCGCCTCGTAGGGCAACGCCATGTCGGCATTCCAGCCCGGACCCTGCCAGAGCGGCACGATGACGTTCAGGAAATGCTGTTGCACCGAGGCGAACAGGGCGGTCAATTCAGGCTGGGAGGCGGAGCGGGAAACAGGCGGCATTGGCTGGCGTCGTCACGGCAGGGGCGATTGCGCGACATGTTAGCAGAGAGGTTGGCCTGAGAGAGGCTGTGTCTGTCAGGCCGCCTTCGCGGGCAAGCCCGCTCCCACAGGTTTTTGTGGTGTGGTTACGATTGCATGTACACCGCGAATCCTTGTGGGAGCGGGCTTGCCCGCGAAGAGGTCGGTTCAGCCACTAGAGAACTAGCCCGCCAACAACCACACGCCAGTCGCCGCCGAAGCTGCACCCGCCAGGCGTATCAAAGGCGCCGCCGCTTGCGGCAACACCCGCACCAGCACATAACCTGCTGCGTGCAACACCGCCGTCGCCGCGACGAAGCCTGTGGCGTAGGTCCAGGGACTCGACATCTCCGGCAACTCCAGACCATGGGCCACGCCGTGGAACAGCGCAAACAACGCCGTCGCAGCCACCGCCATGCCCAGCGGTGGACGTACCGCCAATGCCACGGCCAGGCCCAACGCGAACACCGACGCGGCAATCCCGCTCTCCAGTGCCGGCAGGTTCAGCCCTTCAAAGCCCAACAGTCCGCCGATCAGCAGGGTGCCCACGAATGTGCACGGCAGCGCCCAGCGCGCGGCACCTTTCTGCTGCGCCGCCCACAACCCCACCGCGAGCATCGCCAGCAGGTGATCGAGGCCACCAAGCGGATGGCTGATACCGGCGATCAGGCCGTTGTCGCCGTGCCCCGGGTGGGCGAAGGCGAGGGCCGGGGTCAGCAGCAGGGCCAGGGCAGGCAGAATGCGTTTGAGTGTCATGGATAAGCTTCCTTGTTGATAAGTCGTGATCAGGCCGCGGTCAGCAAACCCTGGCGTTCGATGAAGGCGATGATCTCTTCCAGGCCCAGGCCGGTTTTCTGATTGCTGAACACGAACGGCTTGCCGTTACGCATGCGCTGGGTGTCGCTGTTCATCATCTCCAGCGAGGCGCCGACCAGCGGCGCCAGGTCGATCTTGTTGATCACCAGCAGGTCGGATTTGCAGATCCCCGGTCCACCCTTGCGCGGCAGCTTGTCGCCGGCGGATACGTCGATCACGTAGATGGTCAGGTCGGACAGTTCCGGGCTGAAGGTCGCGGAGAGGTTGTCGCCACCGGATTCCACCAGGATCAGGTCCAGCCCCGGAAAGCGGCGATTGAGTTGATCCACGGCTTCGAGGTTGATCGAGGCGTCTTCGCGGATGGCCGTGTGCGGGCAGCCACCGGTTTCCACGCCAATGATGCGTTCCGGCGCCAGGGCTTCGTTGCGCACCAGAAAGTCGGCGTCTTCACGGGTGTAGATGTCATTGGTCACGACGGCCAGGTTGTAGCGCTCGCGCAGGGCCAGGCACAGGGCCAGGGTCAGGGCGGTTTTGCCAGAGCCGACCGGGCCGCCGATGCCGACACGCAGGGGTTGTGTATTCATGTGGTTCTCCAAAACAAGGGGCCCTAGGAACGGAACAGGCGGCTGTATTGGCGCTCATGGGCCATACACGCCAGGGACAGGCCGAAAGCGGCGCTGCCGTAATGATCGGGATCGATTTGACTGGCGTTCTGTTGAGCCTGTTGAAGCAACGGCAACAGTTCGCTGGTCAGGCGCTGGGCGGCTTGCTGACCCAATGGCAAGGTCTTCATCAGCACCGCCAATTGGTTTTCCAGCCAGCTCCACAGCCACGCGGCCAGGGCGTCCTGCGGTTTGATCTGCCAGGCGCGTGCGGCCAATGCCCAACCCAGGGCCAGATGTGGCTCGGTACGTTGTTCGAGAAAGGCGCGGGCGGGGGCGTCGAGTTCCGGCAAGCCGTTGAGCAATTGCTGCAACGAGTAGCCCATCTGCCGGCTTTCCTGATACAGCTCGCGGGTTTCGCGACTGGCGCGGTGTTCCTCGCAGCGTTGCAGCAATTGGCCCCAGTTGTCCTCACGGGCGGCCACGCAATGGGCGAGCAGCAACGGTGCTTCGAAGCGGGCCAGGTTCAGCAGCATCTGATCGCTGATCCAGCGTCGGGCGCTGTCGGAGTCGTGAACGCGGCCGTTATCCACCGCCATTTCCAGCCCCTGGGAGTAGCTGTAGCCGCCAATCGGCAATTGCGGACTGGCCAGACGCAGCAGTGCCCAGGCCGGATTCATGGGCGTACGCCGAACTGGTGCAGTTTCGGCGCGTAGTTGAAGTCTTCATCGCCGTGACGCGAATGATGGTGGCCACCGCCGTAGGCACCGTGTTCGGGCTGGAACGGCGCTTCGATGTTCGAGGCAATGGCGCCGAGTTGTTCGAGCATGGCCTTGAGCACGTAATCGTCGAGCAGGCGCAACCAGCCGTCGCCGACTTGCAGGGCGACATGGCGGTTGCCCAGGTGATAGGCCGCGCGGGTCAGTTCGAAGGCATTGGCGCAGGTAACGTGCAGCAATTGTTCGGGGCGGGCGCAGACACGCACGATGCGCCCGTCTTCGGCTTGCAGGCATTCGCCGTCAAGCAACGGCGGCTGGCCGCGCTCCAAAAACAGCCCGACGTCTTCGCCTTCGGCACTGAAACAACGCAAACGGCTTTTGCTGCGGGCTTCGAACGTCAGGTGCAGTTCGGCGGCCCAAACGGGTTGAGGGTCGATTCTGCGGTGAATCACCAGCATCGGAAGGCTTCCAGCAATGAACAATGCTCAGGCTAGAGCAAGGGGCTTGCCAATCGACGTAGTGCGTAGGAAATGCCTGACGGGGGCGTAGGACTGGCGTTTAAGCGAGAAGGTTTCCGGCTGAAATTGGTGCGAGATTTTTTAAGGCGCACCAAGTTAAGGCGTGCAGGTTTATTCGGTGCTGCCTAGCCCTTGCCAATGTTTTAGCCCGATAAAGATAAAACGTAGTTGTTGGGTGATTTTCGCTTGGGGTGTCAGGTGCTCGGGCAAGGCCTCGGCTGGCGGATCGATGATGTCTGGCAGAGTGGCGAACACGCTTTTGACGATCAGATCCGCCATGACGCTCAGGTCGGCGATGTCCAGATGCTGCAGTTTTGGCATCAGTGACAAATCCGCCGCCAGGTCCGAGCTGATGTCTTCGCGCAAACGGCCGATGGCCTTGCGTACCGGTAGCGAACCGCCGTATTGCTCGCGGGCGAGAAACAGGAACTGCGAACGGTTGGCACTGACCACGTCGAGAAAGATTCGCACCGAGGCATCGATGATGCCGCCCATCACGAATTCGTTGTGGCGTACCAGGCGAATGGTTTCGCGGAATGTCTGGCCGACTTCGCTGACCAGCACCAGGCCCAGTTCATCCATATCGGCAAAATGGCGATAGAAACCGGTCGGTACGATACCGGCGGTTTTCGCGACTTCACGCAGGCTCAGGCTGCCGAACCCTCGGCCGCCATCCATCAAGCGGCGGGCAGCGTCCATCAGGGCGTTACGGGTCTGTTGTTTCTGTTCGGCGCGGGGCAGCATCGCAAGGGTGTTTTCTGGACAGGGACGCGGCGCACTCTAGCAAATCGGCTTTACCGGCGTCGAACGACTGTAGGGGGATCCAGCGGGGAAGTGCGGCATCTATCAAGCGGACCGCTGAAAAGTCAAAAGCCCAATCCGGGGATTGGGCTTCTTTTCAGGGCGGCCATGGGGCTTAGGCCTGGGCGCTGTTGCGTTCGATCACACGGTCACCACCGCCTTCGGCGAGGGTTTGGCCTTGTGGAGTGCGATCCGAACCGCCTTCAGCGAGGGTTTGACCTTGTGGAGTGCGCTCGGAACCGTCAGCAGCCAGGGTTTGACCTTGTGGGGTGCGATCGGAGCCATCCGCGGCAAGGGTCTGGCCTTGTGGTGTACGTTCCGAACCGTCTGCGGCAAGGGTCTGGCCTTGTGGGGTGCGATCGGAACCATCGGCAGCCAGGGTTTGGCCTTGTGGAGTACGGTCCGAGCCATCCTGAGTGATCAGGCCTTTTTCTTTCAGGCGATCATTACCGCCTTCGGCAAGGGTCTGGCCTTGGGGAGTGCGTTCAGAGCCATCGGCGGCGACGGTCTGGCTGAACACCGAGTGGTTCTGTTTCACTTGTGGCGTAGCCTGGTCAGCAGCTGGCAGGGCGAAGGCGGTGCTGGCCAGCATCGAGAGGGAAAGGCTGAGCAGTAGTTGGCGTTTCATGATTGTTGTGCTCCTTGGGGGGGGCGAAAAAGTGGGTACGAGAGCAATGCTACTCTCGATAAGTCGATATGAAAGTTCATAAACGCAATGGTAATAATCAACGGAATTGATTGTTTGCTGCAGAGGCTCTAGGCCGGGCGTTTCCGGCAAGTCGTTTTGCACCGATGTGGGTATTTTCGACTCACCTGCGACAGGCAAAAGTGCGGGGTCGGTAACGCCTGTTGACTGATTGGTCATTAGTTGACTGGGTGAAATCGGTTTATCGATTAAACCTGCCGGGTTTTTATCAGTCGTAGTTTCATGGCGAGCCGCTTGCGGCTCACCGTTTCACATGTGCGTCGCAGTCGGGGCGCCCGGTCGTATCAGGAGCCCTGTGCAATGACGCGCACTCAAAAGACGTTGATCTGGACCCTTTCCACTTTTCTTACCTTGTTGGCAGTGCTGGTGCTGATCATCGTGTTCTTCGACTGGAACCGGATCAAAGCGCCACTCAACGCGAAAATTTCCGAAGAACTGCACCGGGCTTTTGCGATCAACGGCAATCTGTCGGTGGTCTGGCAGGCCGAACCCGATGAAAGCGGCTGGCGTGCCTGGGTGCCGTGGCCCCATGTGGTGGCCGAGGACCTCAGCCTGGGCAATCCGGACTGGTCAAAGCAACCGCAGATGGTCTCCCTCAAGCGGGTAGAACTGCGAATTTCACCCCTGGCATTGCTGGCGCAGCGGGTGGTGATCCCGCGTATCGATCTCACCGAGCCGAATGCCCACCTGCAGCGCCTGGCTGACGGGCGTGCCAACTGGACGTTCAAATTCGACCCCAAGGACCCGAATGCCGAGCCTTCCAGCTGGGGAGTGGATATCGGCGCGATCGGCTTTGACAAGGGCCATGTCATCCTCGACGACCAGAGCCTGAAGACCCAACTCGACGTGCTGATCGATCCATTGGGCAAACCGGTTCCGTTCAGCGATATCGTCGGCGAAAAAGCGGCGAAAACCGCACAGGAAAAGGGTTCGTCGCCCCAGGATTATGCATTCGCCCTCAAGGTCAGCGGCCAGTACCATGACCAGAAACTCGCGGGCCAGGGCAAGATCGGCGGGCTGTTGGCGTTGCAGGACGCGGCACGGCCGTTTCCGCTTCAGGCGCAGGTGAAGATCGCCGATTCCAGCGTTGAACTGGCCGGCACCCTGACCGATCCGATGAATCTCGGCGCCCTGGACCTGCGCCTGAAACTGGCCGGCACCAGCCTGGGCAACCTCTATGCACTGACTGGCGTGATCCTGCCGGATACATCCGCGTATGCCACCGACGGCCACTTGATCGCCAGATTGCACGAGCCGGGTGGCGCGGTGTTCCGCTATGAAGAGTTCAACGGCAAGATCGGCGAAAGTGACATCCATGGCAGCCTGACTTACGCAGCGAGCCAACCACGGCCAAAACTCAGCGGCTCACTGTTGTCCAATCAATTGCTGTTCGCCGACCTGGCGCCGTTGATTGGTGCCGACTCCAACGCCGAACAGAAGGCCCGTGGCGGTGACAGCAAACAACCGGCGGACAAGGTTCTGCCGGTCGAAGAGTTCAAGACCGATCGCTGGCGCGATATGGACGCTGATGTCGAATTCACCGGCAAGCGCATCGTGCACAGCGAAAAGCTGCCATTCAATGACCTCTATACCCATCTGGTCCTTACCGATGGCGTGCTCAGTCTCGAGCCGCTGCGCTTCGGCGTGGCCGGCGGCAAGCTGGATGCGCAGATTCGCCTGAACGGCCACGCCGAGCCGCTGGAAGGCCAGGCAAAACTGACCGCGCGAGGGTTCAAGCTCAAGCAGTTGTTCCCCGGCTTTGAGCCGATGAAAACCAGTTTTGGCGAACTCAACGGCGATGCCGATATCAGCGGGCGCGGCAATTCGGTGGCCAAGCTGCTGGGCAGCGCCAATGGCAACCTGAAAATGCTGATCAATGATGGCGCCATCAGTCGCGAGCTCATGGAACTGGCGGGCCTGAACGTCGGCAACTACGTGGTTGGCAAGATCTTTGGCGACAAGGAAGTGAAGATCAACTGCGCGGCCGCCGACTTCGGTATCCAGTCCGGCCTGGCCAGTACCCGTTTGTTTGTGTTCGACACCGAGAACGCCATCATCTACATCGACGGTACCGCCAACATGACAACCGAACAACTGGACCTGACTATCTCCCCGGAGTCCAAGGGCTGGCGCCTGCTTTCATTGCGCTCGCCGCTGTATGTGCGCGGCAAGTTCATCAAGCCCGATGCCGGGGTCAAGGCCGTACCGTTGATGCTGCGCGGCGCCGGGATGGTCGCGCTGGGCGTGATCGCCGCTCCGGCGGCAGGGTTGCTGGCGCTGGTGGCGCCGAGTGGGGGCGAACCGAATCAATGCGCGCCGTTGCTCGAGCAGATGAAGGCGGGCAAGGCGCCGAAAAGCGTCAAAAACTGAGGGTGGCGGGTGAGCAGTGTTCAAGCGCCCCGATTCCGGGGACGCTTGAACGTCTTGCGAGGCTTGATCTTTCAATTCAAGTCGATGGGCGCACGGATCTGCAGTAGCTTTGTTTCAATGTTGCGCCCCAGTTTCTTCAGGATGTCATCTCTTACCTGATTGTAATGGCGCCCATCCAGTAAACTGCACAACAGCCAGCTGTTGGTCTGGCGGTCGTCGATGGCGCTCAATACAGGCTGGTCGAGAATATCGATTGCAAGCCCGTGGGTTGTTTCGAACGCCACTTGCAGGGTTACCACGGTTTTATCGTTGCGAATGATCGTCAGCAATGCAGCCGTTGAAACTGCAGTATTGGTGCTGGATTTGTTCACGGTAGCGTTTCTTTGAAGTTTCTCGACGATGCCCCCTATCTCCGGTGAGTCAGACTGGAGATTTGCCAGTCGAGCCAATTCGTTGGCGAGCGCTTTCCGTTCATCTTTTGGTAAGGCACTCCCTGCGCATTGTTCAACGAGACTCAACAGACTGCTGTTTTCAAAGTCAAGGCGCTGGTTTCCTCGACTATTAGCAGTCCAGCCGATTTTTTGAACGGTATCGGTATAAAATTGCCAGAAAACTTCACGGTTACTGCTTTTTTGTGCGGCCACCAGGTCGCCCAGCAGGCTGGACGACAAAATATCTTTTTTAAAGCTGTCAGTGTGCAGCCCGCAAAAAATTGTGATATTGCCATTGACCAACCAAGTGTCGATTGTTGTCTTTTTCATGTGTTGTCCTACGCTAGTTAGTGCACAGGAAGTTTTTGAAGTGGCAAGTTATTGCCGATTTGACCGTGTCAGTGGCTGTTAGAAGTCAGGTAGGTCAACAATGAATTTCTTGCCGCTGTTGCTGAACTTATTGTACAGATCGCCGCGCAGGCCGGAAAAGACTCTGGTGTCCAGGTAAGTGCGAACAGCACCGGTTTTTATCGTGGTGGACTGCCGGGTCGACTTCCAGAACAGAATGCCGCGGGTGCTCTCCCTTGCATCCAGGGAGATGCAGTTGAGGACCATGTTCGGTTGCCCGCCGTTATCAAGCCAAACGGGTGCGATATCGAATTTTGCCTGAGTGCCCAGCTTAGTGTTGCGTTCAAAAATCTGAATGGCGCCGGGATTTTTCTGCACCGTCTCAACGGCCTTTTTCGCAACATTGGCCAGCACTTGAGCGGCATTGCCGCCAATCAATCCTGCGGTCACTTCCAGGGCCACCTGATCCATCGTCAGGCCAACTCGCTTGATCGTGACTTCCTGGATGTTCCTGTTTTGAGTCACCCAACCCAGTCTGCTCAGACCATCAACATAGTAGCGATACCATTCGAAAAGTTGTGCTTCTTCGGGGAAGAATTTAGTGGCCGCGTTTTGCATAACCAGTTTGCACAAATTGATATCGTCGATGATGTCTTGCGAAACGCCGGGCAGAAAGGCATCGATAGTGTCAGGCATGACACTGGCGGTTGGTTTGTTGGTGTCGTGCACAGGCTTTTCGGATAATTCATCCGGTGAAAATAACGAGCGCTGCGTGATGACTGGAAAGGCTGGCAGGGAATCAATGAATTCGAGTCGTTGTTCAAGTAGCATGAAAGTAGTCCTTTACTTGTTTGTTGGGGCAGCTGGTTGGCTGTGGTTGTTAGAATAAGTTGGCTATTTTTAATAGTCTAGTTGGGGTTTGTAACTTTGGGTTTTAGTTGTATTTATTATTTTTATTTACGGTGGGTTTAATGCGGGTGCAACATTGAGTTGTATTAAAGCTTGTATGTGTTTGAGCTGTTATCGTTCTTTGATCAACGCAACGCATGCCCGGCCAACAATGCCTCGTCCCGCAGCCACGCAAAAAACGCCCGAACCGGCGGATGACGTTCGCGCCCTGGCACACACAAAGCGCTGTATCCGGCGCCATCGACCTGAACCTCTCCCCGGTACGGCAACAACAGACCACTGCCCACGCTTTCCGACACCAGGATATTGCTTGCCAACACCAGACCTTGCCCGGCAATCGCCGCTTGCAGGGCGTAATGCTCTTCGTCGTATTCACGAACGGCGGGCTGGCCGCTCAGCCAGGTTTCGCCGGAGCGAGCGCACCAGGCCTCCCAGCCGTGGGCATAAAGTTTGGAGTTGTGCCAGCGCACGCTGATCAGCGTCGGGGTACGACTGGCTGCCAGGCTTACCTGTTCGGGTGAACCGTATACACCGAAGGATTCATCGAACAGGCACTGGCCATACAGGTTGGGGTAATCGTCGAGGCTGTAGCGCAGAACCAGATCGACACTGGCGTCCTGATGCAGGTCGATGACTTCGCAATGGGTATCGAGGCGCACATTGATGTTCGGGTGCCGGGCGTAAAAGCGTCCCAGCCGTGGCACCAGCCATAGCGCAGCGAAGGCGGCGGTGGTGGAGACCGTCAGGTTGGCGCTGCTGCGTTGCGGGCGCAGGGTGTCGACACTTTGCGCCACTTCGAGGAAAGCCCCGTGCAGGCTCTGGAACAGCCGTTCGCCGCATTCGGTCAGGCGCACCTGGCGCGGCAGGCGCTCGAACAACGGCACGCCGAGCCAACTCTCCAGGGAGCGGATCTGATGGGACACCGCCGTCGGGGTGACCGACAGTTCTTCGGCGGCAGCCTTGAAGCTCAACAGGCGTGAGGCGGATTCGAAGGCACGCAGGGCGGTCAAGGGCAGCGAGGCGAACATGTATAGCTCCACAGGTGAAATAAATTCATCCAGACTGATTTTTGCTCATTTGAAGCGGCGCAGCTGACAGCTTCAAGCTGCAATCCACAAGCCGTTTTAGTTTAGTCCTTGAGGAGATTCAGATGAGTAGAATTCTTGCCGTTCATGCCAGTCCCCGTGGTGATCGCTCTCACTCGCGCCGTTTGGCCGAAGTGTTTCTGACGGCCTGGCAGGCCCGTCATCCACACTCACAGTTGACCCGGCGCGAGGTCGGTCGGGCGCTGATACCGCCGGTCAACGAGGCATTCGTGGCCGCCGCGTTTTACCCGGAACCTGACACTCGACCACTGTCGATGCAGGCCGACCTGGCGTTCAGCGACGAGTTGGTCGGCGAACTGCTGGGCCACGATGTGTTGCTGATTTCCACGCCGATGCACAACTTCAGTGTGCCCAGTGGTCTCAAGGCCTGGATCGATCAGATCGTGCGCGTCGGGCTGACCTTCGATCACACCCTGGACAATGGCGTGGCCCAGTACCAACCGTTGGTGCAGGGTAAAAAAGCGCTGATCATCACCAGCCGTGGCGGCTTCGGTTTTGGCCCGGGTGGCGAGCTGGAAGCCATGAACCATGCCGACACGCTATTGCGCACGGTGCTCGGATTCATCGGCATCACGGACGTCACCGTGGTGGCTGCCGAGGGTGAAGAGTCCGCCGAGCGCACCTTTGAAATCTCCGCCGCCGAGGCTGAGCGGCGCTTGTTGGCGCTGGCCGGGGAGTTCTAGATGGCCTGGCTGTTTCTGCTGATCGCCGCCGGGTTCGAAGTCACCTTCGCCATGGGCATGAAGTACGCCGAGGGCTTCACCCGGCTCTGGCCCTCGCTGATCACTGTGGCCGCCGCCGTGGGCGGGATCTACTTCCTGACCCTGGCCATGCGCGAATTGCCGGTGAGCATTGCATACCCGATCTGGACCGCCATCGGTTCGCTGGGCACGGTGTTTCTCGGTTTCGCGCTGCTGGGTGAAAGCCTGACCGCGATCAAACTGGTCTCGGTCGGGCTGATCGTGGCGGGCGTGGCGGGGTTGAAGTAGGGTGGATGACATAGACTTGTCGTCGAGTTGTCATCTTCGCTGGCGATGCTTGGCGGATGTCTTGCACCCCGCCTTGCGTCACCCCCCGATCACAAGGATGTCCACCCATGTCGCAAGGTTCTGCCCCGCGCTACCCGTTGGTGTTGGTACCCGGAATGCTCGGGTTCATCCGCCTGGTGTTTTATCCGTACTGGTACGGCATCGTCGAGGCGTTGCGCCGTGGTGGTGCGGTGGTGTTCGCGGTGCAGGTCTCGCCACTCAACTCGAACGAGGTTCGCGGTGAACAGTTGCTGGCGCGTATCGACGAAATCCTGCGGGAAACCGGTGCCGGCAAGGTCAACCTGATCGGCCATAGCCAGGGCTCGCTGACCGCCCGTTATGCGGCGGCCAAACGTCCGGACCTGATCGCTTCGGTGACCTCGGTGGCGGGGCCGAATCACGGTTCGGAACTCGCCGATTACCTGCACGAGCATAATCCCCATGACAGTGTACGTGGCCGACTGCTGTGCTTTTTGCTGCGGATTATCAGCACGCTGATGGGGTGGCTGGATACCGGTTACCGCGGGCCGAGGCTGCCGGTGGATATCCATGCGTCCCACCACTCCCTCACCACCGCTGGCGTCGCGCTGTTCAACCAGTGTTATCCACAAGGGCTGCCCGACATCTGGGGCGGTCAAGGGCCGGAAGAGGTCAACGGCGTGCGTTATTACTCCTGGTCCGGCACCTTGCAACCGGGCATTACCGATCGCGGGCGCAACCTGCTGGATGGCACCAACCGCAGTTGCCGGTTATTCGCCAAAACCTTCGTCCGCGAAGCCGGGCATTGCGACGGCATGGTCGGGCGCTACAGCTCGCACCTGGGGACGGTGATTGGCGATGAATATCCACTGGATCACTTCGATATCGTCAACCAGTCACTGGGGCTGGTGGGCAAGGGGGCCGAGCCGATCCGGTTGTTTGTCGAGCATGCGGCGCGGCTCAACGCGGTAGGGCTGTAGACCGCGTTATCGTTCATCGCGGGCAAGCCACGCTCCCACAGGTTTCCGGTTGCTCACAGATTTCAGATTCGACACAAAACCTGTGGGAGCGTGGCTTGCCCGCGAAGGCGCCGGATCAGGCAACGCAGGCCTTACGACCCAACACCGTCGTCCAGCGCTCGGAAACAATCACCCCGCCCAAGGTCAACACCCCGCCCACCAGGTGATACATCGCCAGTTGTTCATGCAGCACTACCGCCGCAATCAATGCGGTAATCAACGGCAGCAAGTTGAAAAACTGCGTGGTCCGGCTCGGACCCAGACGCACCACGGCCTGCATCCAGGCCAGTGGCGCGACCATCGAAGCGAGCAGGCAGGCGTACAGCACCAGCGGGATGTTCTGCAGGGTCGGGCCGACTTTCGGTGAGGCGAGGAACAGCGGAAACAGCACCACCACGGCTACCAGCACCTGCAAATACAGGAGCACCAGCGGCGGCAGTTTCAGCTGCCATTTTTTCAGCAGGGTGCTGTAGACCGCATAGGCCAGGGTGGCAATCAGCATCATCGCGTCGCCCAGGTTGACCCCGTGTTCCAGCAATGCGCCAAGGCTGCCGGACGACACCACCACCAGGACTCCGGTGAATGACAGCACTGCACCGGCCAGGGCCCCCATGGTCAGGCGCTGGCCGAGGCTGATGATTGCCATGGCGAGCGACATCAGCGGCATCAGCGACAGGATGATGCCCATGTTGGTGGCCGAGGTCAGGCTCGCGGCGAAGTACGCCAGGCTTTGATAGACCGCCATGCCGAGAACACCGAGGACAAGGATCTTGCCCAGGTTCGGGCGGATCAGCGGCCAATGGGCGAGCACCGGCTTGAGCATGAAAGGCGTGAACAGCAACCCGGCCAGCAGCCAGCGGTAGAAACCGATCTCGGCGGGGAAGATCGCCCCGGCCGACATTTTGGTGATCACGGTGTTGCCGGCCCAGATAAAAATGGCCAGCAGGGGATAAGCGTATTGCATCGGGAAAAACCAGAACGTTAATGAGGGGCAATTATCCGCTTGTCTGGATACAAGCCTATACTTCGAAACAGACAACCCGCCCCTGATGACGGACAGCATGAGCAGTAAACACATCGACCTGCTGGATTTCAGCGAACTGCCGTCGGCGGTGTACTTCCGTTACGCCGATTTCGACGCCCACGAATACGCCGCCCCCCATCGACATCCCTGGGGGACGCTGGAATATGCAGCCCACGGCGTGCTGCACATGGACGTCGAGGGCAGCCGCTTCATGTCGCCACCGCAATACGCGGTATGGGTACCGCCGCAGATCGAGCACAGTTTCTATAGCCACCAACCGGTCAACTACCGCGCCGTGTGCCTGGCACCCAAGGTGTGCACCGATCTGCCGTCGCGAGCCTGCACTCTGGCCATCAGCGACATCCTCAAGGCGATCCTCAAGGACTTCGCTGCCCGGGACGTGAAAATTCCCGAACAGGCTGCCGATCAGCGCCTGGCCCAGGTGTTGGTGGATCAGCTGCAACAAGCTCCGGTGCATGAGTGTTACCTGCCTTACGCCAGCAGTCCCGGTTTGCTGGGCATCCTGGAAGCGTTGCAGGCCGAGCCTGGGGATAACCGGCCGCTGTCGGAATGGGCCGCACGCATCCATGTCAGCGAGCGCACGCTGGCAAGGCAGTTCATGCGGGAACTGGGCATGAGTTTCGGCGAGTGGCGCCAGCGCCTGCGCTTTCTGGCGGCGATCGAAGCGCTGGAGAACCCGCGAAGCATTCAAGAGATCGCCTTCGACATGGGCTACAGCACCGGCTCGGCATTTATCGCGATGTTCCAGCGCCAGGCCGGGTGCACGCCGGAGCAGTATCGACGCAGCCATCTGCAGAACAGGAAGGTGTAACAGGGGTTGTCTACACTCCAGTACAAGGCCGCATCCCTCGATGCGGCGACAAGGAGAAAACTCCATGAAGATATTGCGTGTCCCTTTGCTGATGATCGGTTTGCTGCTCTGTTCCCAGGGTTTCGCGGCCACGGCCCAACAGAACAAAATGACTACCTGCAACGCCGACGCCACGGCCAAAAGCCTCAAGGGCGACGAGCGCAAAGCCTACATGAGCACCTGCCTGAAGGCCGCGCCGGCGGCAAACGATGCCGGTAAAGCCCTGACGCCACAGCAAGAGAAAATGAAGACCTGCAATGCCGACGCCGCCACCAAAGCCCTCAAGGGTGACGAGCGCAAGGCGTTCATGAGTGATTGCCTGAAAAAGAAATGATCATAGGCCCGGGATAGGTGACAGTATCGAGGACGCTATCGCGAGCAGGCTCGCTCCCACATTCGATCGATGTCGATCGGTCCACTGTAGGTGCGAGTCTGCTCGCGAAGAGGGCAGCAAGTTCGCAGAAAAACCTGATTTGCCTCCCCGACCAAGGTCGCCCCACACAATCCCTAGTGCTCGCACCGGATCGCTGGCAGACTGCCAATCCTTTTCATGCCGTACGTTTTTGAGGCTGTATGCCAACGTTTTCTCAACGCCAAGTTTTGCTGGTCATCAGCTGGGTCATCATTTTTGGCGGGCTGCTGCTGGTCCTGCCGCTGCGACTGCTGCCCAGCCTGCTCGCCGGGTTGCTGGTGTTCGAACTGGTCAACATGCTCACCCCGCAACTGCAACGACTGATTGAAGGCCGACGCGCGCGTTGGCTGGCGGTGGCGTTGCTGGGGACTCTGATTGTCAGCGTACTGTCGCTGATCTTTGCCGGTGCCATCAGTTTTCTGCTGCATGAAGCGGAAAACCCCGGCGCTTCCCTCGACAAGTTCATGGGGGTGGTCGACCGCGCACGCGGGCAACTGCCGCCGTTCATCGACGCCTATCTGCCGGCCAGTGCCGCCGAGTTTCGCGTGGCGATTGGCGAATGGGTCAGCAAGCACCTCAGCGATTTGCAACTGGTGGGCAAGGACGCGGCGCACATGTTCGTGACCTTGCTGATCGGCATGGTGCTGGGGGCGATCATTGCCTTGCAGCGTGTGCCGGACC
Organism: Pseudomonas sp. 18173; assembly: GCF_050432945.1. Classification (NCBI taxonomy): domain Bacteria; kingdom Pseudomonadati; phylum Pseudomonadota; class Gammaproteobacteria; order Pseudomonadales; family Pseudomonadaceae; genus Pseudomonas; species Pseudomonas sp. 18173. The sequence continues at coordinate 111,821 of NZ_JBKFTN010000003.1, read as the reverse complement.
TGACCAAACGCAAGCCGCTGGCTGCGGCGCTGTTCGATCGCCTGCACCTGCTGGTCCAGGCATTTCGCAACATCGTGTTCGCCCAGATCAAGATTTCCCTGCTCAATACCTTCTTCACCGGGATTTTCCTCGCGGTGATCCTGCCACTGTTCGGCATCAAGCTGCCGCTGACCAAAACCCTGATCGTGCTGACGTTCCTGCTCGGCCTGCTGCCGGTGATCGGCAACCTGATGTCCAACACCCTGATCACCATCGTCGGTCTGTCGCTGTCGATCTGGGTCGCCGTGGCGGCGTTGGGTTACCTGATTTTTATCCACAAACTCGAATACTTCCTCAACGCGCGCATCGTCGGCGGGCAGATCAGTGCCAAGTCGTGGGAGTTGCTGCTGGCGATGCTGGTGTTCGAGGCCGCGTTCGGTCTGCCGGGGGTGGTGGCGGGGCCGATCTATTACGCGTATCTGAAGAGTGAGTTGAAGCAGGTGGGGATGGTTTGATCCGCTGGATCTTCATTGCCTGATCTGGCGCCTTCGCGAGCAAGCCCGCTCCCACATTTGAGCGTATTCCATCTGAAGGAACTCGGTTGAATGTGGGAGCGGGCTTGCTCGCGAAGGGCGCGCCAAAGATTTTGGATCAGTCCATGGAACCGTAGCGTTTTGCCGCCTCGATCGCCAGACCGCTACCGATACTGCCAAAGATATTCCCTTCCACATGCCGCGCCTTCGGCAGCATCGCCGAGACGCTGTTGCGCAGCGCCGGGATACCGCTCGAACCGCCGGTGAAGAACACCGTATCGACCTGGTCGACCCGCACGTCGGCGTTTGCCAGCAGTTGGGTGACGCTGTTGCGCACCCGCTCCAGCAGGCTATCGATGGCCGACTCGAACAGTGCACGGCTCAAGTCCACGCTCAGACCCGCTTCGATACGGTCCAGAGGCACATGGCGGTTGTCGGCGTGGGTCAGCTGGATCTTGGTTTCTTCCACTTCCATCGCCAGCCAGTGCCCGGCACGCTGCTCGATCAGCTTGAACAGGCGATCGATGCCACCGGTGTCCTCGATGTCGTAGCGCATGCTGCCCAGGGCCAGCTGGGACTTCTGCGAGTACACCGAGTTGATCGTGTGCCAGGTCGCCAGGTTCATGTGGTGGCTGGTGGGCATGTAGGCGCCGCTCTTCATCCGGCTGCCGTAGCCGAACAGGGGCATCAGGCCAGCCAGCGAAAGTTGCTTGTCGAAGTCGGTTCCGCCGATGTGCACGCCGCCGGTGGCGAGGATGTCGTCCTGGCGGTTATCCACAGCGCGACGCTGCGGCGACAGACGCACCAGGGAGAAGTCGGACGTACCACCGCCGATGTCGACGATCAGCACCAACTCTTCCTTCTCGATGGTCGACTCGTAGTCGAATGCCGCGGCAATCGGTTCGAACTGGAACGAGACTTCCTTGAAGCCGATCTTGCGCGCCACTTCGACCAGAGTGTCTTCGGCTTCCTTGTCGGCCATCGGGTCATCATCGACAAAAAACACCGGCCGACCCAGCACCACTTCTTCGAACTCGCGACCGGCGGCCGCTTCGGCACGGCTCTTGAGCTGGCCGATGAACAGCCCGAGCAGGTCCTTGAACGGCATCGCCGTGCCCAGGACGCTGGTGTCGTGCTTGATCAGCTTGGAACCCAGCAGGCTCTTGAGCGAGCGCATCAGGCGGCCTTCGTAGCCTTCCAGGTACTCGTGCAGCGCCAGCCGGCCGTACACCGGGCGGCGTTCTTCGATATTGAAGAAGACCACTGACGGCAGGGTGATCTTGTCGTCCTCCAGCGCGATCAGCGTTTCCATGCCGGGGCGCAGCCAGCCGACGGTGGAGTTGGACGTGCCAAAGTCGATACCCACGGCACGGGCTGGAGATGCGTTGTTCATGTCTTTCAGGTTCCGGTTAAAAAACGGCCGCGCAGTGTATGCCAGAGCGCGCCAGATTCGAAGGCCGGTTATCTGCTAATTCTTCGCAAACAATGCCTTGAAAGATGGGGCATCCCCCCCAAACTACCCTGCATCAACCGGACAGCCGCGGGAGTGCTCGCAAGAAGCCCCGCCTGCTGCCGATAAACTTCTGCTGTGCCACCCGGTCACAATGTTGAGATCGGTCAGACCAATGGCTGCAAACAAGCGCATGCTGTGGCCTGTGGCGCGATTTTGATAACGGATGGTGATTCCCGCGATGGACTTCAAAGACTATTACAAGATTCTCGGTGTGGAACCGACCGCAGACGATAAGGCGATCAAGGCCGCCTATCGCAAGCTGGCGCGCAAATACCACCCCGACGTCAGCAAGGAAAAGGATGCCGAGGCCAAGTTCAAGGACGCTTCGGAAGCCTATGAAGCACTGAAAAGCGCCGACAAACGCGCCGAATACGATGATTTGCGCCGCTACGGCCAGCACGGCCAGCCGTTCCAGGGGCCTCCGGGCTGGCAGAGTCGTGGCGGTTTCGGTGGCGGCGGCCAGGACACGGGCGATTTCTCGGACTTTTTCAGTTCGATCTTCGGCAACCGTGGGCCAGGCTTTGGTGGTGGACAGTCACGTCGCAGCACCGGACGTCGAGGGCAGGACGTGGAAATGGAACTTGGGGTTTTTCTCGAAGAAACGCTGTCGACCGAGTCGAAGAAGGTCACTTTCCAGGTGCCGCAGTACAACGCGGCCGGCCAGCATGTGAGCAACACCAGCAAAAGCCTGAACGTGAAGATCCCCGCCGGCGTGAGCGACGGCGAACGTATTCGCCTCAAGGGGCAGGGCGCGCCGGGTGTGGGTGGCGGGGCCAATGGCGACCTGTACCTGACGATCCGTTTTGCGCCGCACCCCAAATTCGACGTTGAAGGCGAGAACCTGATCATCACCTTGCCACTGGCGCCGTGGGAGCTGGCGCTGGGTGCCGAAGTCGCCGTGCCGACCCTGACCGGCAAGATCAATCTCAAGGTGCCGGCCGGCAGCCAGAATGGCCAGCGCATGCGTGCGAAGGGGCATGGCCTGATGAACAAGGCCGGTGAGCGCGGTTACCTGTTCGTACAGCTGAAGGCCGTGATGCCTAAGAAATCCGATGATGACATCAAGGCCCTGTGGCAGGAGCTGGCGAAAAAAGCCGCGTTCGACCCGCGAGAGCATTTTTGATCCCTTGGAACCAAGGAGACACTGACAATGAGCAGTCCCCTGAACGTTCAACTGGACATGGCAGAATTCTGTGAGGCGACCGAGCTGTCGGACGTCTACGTGATCGAAATCGTCGAACACGGCATCCTCGAACCTCAGGGTGCTCAGCCCAAGGACTGGGTTTTCAACGACTACGAGCTGACCCTGGCCAAGCGCGCCGCCAAGCTGCGGCGCGACCTTGACCTGGAATGGGAAGGCGTCGCCCTGGCGCTGGACCTGCTCGAAGAAGTCCGGCAACTGCGGGCGGAAAACCGCATGCTCAAGCAGCGATTGGGGCGGCTGGTGGTGGAGTGATGTTTTCCGGTCGGCTGGCATGGCCCTTTCGCGAGCAGGCTCGCTCCCACAGTTGATCGTATTTCACCTGTGGGAGCGGGCTTGCTCGCGAAGAACGATAACGCGGTCGCCCGGTATTACACCTTCCTGGGCAACACCACGGTAAACAAAGTGCCTTCGGTTTCGCTGGAGGTGACTTCAATCGTGCCCTGATGGGCGTTTACCACTTCCTTGACGATAAACAGGCCCAGTCCAAGGCTGGTAGAAGGCTGGCCCAATTCTTCGTCGGCGCTGCGCACCAGCGGATCGAAAATCGTGCCGATGGCATCGTCGGGAATGGGGGGGCCGTAGTTGTGAACGGTCAGGCGAACTGTTTCCGGCTCGCCTGTCAGGGTCACGCTCACGTCGTGTTTGTTCGAGCCGTGTTGCAGTGCGTTGCCGATCAGGTTTTGCAGTAATTGCTGGAGTCGACCGGCATCCCAGACGCCGCGGGTATCGCCCTCGGTTTCAAGGGACGGATCGCATGCAGGATTGCCGGCGCAGGCCTCGGCGATGGCTGCGTGTACCGCATCGGCCAGGTCCATGGGCGCCGGATCGATTGGCAGGCTCTTGCCCAGGCGACTGCGCACCAGCTCCAGCAAATCGCTGACCATCATCGCCATATGCCGGGTGCCGCGCTGGATGTGGGTCGCACAGGTCAGGGCATCGCCCTCGAGTGTGGTTTTGCGCAGGAGCATTTCGACGGACATGCTCACCGCTTGCAGAGGCGCGCGCAGGTCATGACCGAGGATCGCCAGAAAGATGTCCCGCGAGCGGTTGACCTGCTCGGCATAAGCCGCGGTGGATTCGGCCAGGGCTTCGTCGATGGCTTCATTGAAGCGGATCATGTCCTGGAAATAGGCCATATCGGGAGATTCAAGGCTGTTGACCCACAGGCGGATCACACACGCGCGCAGGTGACGGAATTCGCTGGTCATCTGCACCAGGTCGAAGCCCACCGTGTACCGCAGCTCGCCGTGGCTTGAACCGGCCTGGTCCAGGCTTGGCGTTATTTCCGGGCCTTCGCCACGGGCCTTGGCTGCCTGTTCAGTGGGGGTCTGGGGCTTGCTCATGTCCCGCGCCGCTGCCAGCAGGATCGATTTCGCGTGGTCGCGCAGGGCGACGCAGTCCATGAATTCGGCGGCCGGGGTGATGGTTTTGGCGAACTGCTCCCACTCATCGACGATGCGATCAACGCGCTGCACGATGAATTCGGAAAGGCGCATGTCAGGTCCCCTGAACATTGGCTGGAAAACAGCCAGAAGCATATTAGCGCCTTTCACGAAAAAGACGAGCGCGCGCCTGGTGCCATGAGCGGGAGCCTGCAGGGTGGTACTTATATATTGAAACAGTCCTGATTTTCGAACTGTGCGGTGCTTTAAAGGGTGTCGGCTCAACAGTTATTTGGTCTTTTATTCAAGGCTGCATTGAATAAGCTGTTGGCTCTTATCCTGTCATCAAGGTAATTGAAAGTGGCTGAATTGCATGGAAGCAATACGCTGGGAACTTCTGGAAGTCTGCGCACGGAAAACAAGGGCGTTCATTACAGTCGTGTGTTGGGTGTTGTACCGAGCGCTGTTAAAGATGCATCGATATCGAGGCTCAGAACCCTGGAAGGTTTACAGCCGCAGATACCCGAGTGGTACAGCGCCGCGCGGCACATTGACCGCCAGTACCTGAAAGAGTTGATTAACGAACGATGGCGTTTGCAAGGCATTCTGGACAAGACCCTGGGTAACTTGCAGCACGACATCAATGCATTTGCCGCACCCTTGATAAAAACCGCGCTGCGGACGAACTTCAAGGCCGATGTGAACATCAATGAGTTCACTGTGCAGCTTGATGTGCCGATCACTATCATTTTTGGAATCGATACAGGTGGCAGTCGCGTGCGGCGTTCCACGCTGCTCGAAGCTGCATTGCATAACTTCGAGGAATCGGAAACCACAGAAGGCGCATGGCGAAACACGGCCGGCATCTACCGCAAGGACCAATACGGCGGCCTTGCGCTCGACCCGACGATCACGTTGCCGGGGTTTGCGTCGCTATGTCGGAGCCTGGACATCGGCGGGCAGTACCAGCAACACCTCAAGTCAATTCTCTTGCCCGAAAGCGCCGTGGCGCGGCAGACCTTGCAGCAAGGTGCAGTCGCCAGTGAGAAAGCGGCCTTTGAAGTGGCGGCACTGATCGCAAGATTGAAGGGCGACATCAGCGATCACGCATACGGCAAGCTTCGCCAGGTGGCTGAAGGCCGTCCGGGAGTCACCCTGTATCAGCGCCCCTTACGACCTCATCGCTTGTCGCTGATGGGATTCAGGATGACCGGCATCGTGCTGTTCAGTGCGGTCAGCGAGCCGTCGCTGATCAAGCAGACCATCGATGCGTTGACCCCTGACGAGCTGAAATTCTGGACGGAGTGGTCGCACCGAATCCCTGTATTACCCAACCAGGCGTACGAGCAATACAAGCTGTTGCAGGCATTCTTTGCCAATGGTCCCCAGGGCGTGACCGATGAGTTGGCTCGCAAGGAAGATATCTACCATCAGAGCCGATTGTCCGGCCCGTTGATTGCCTATATTCCGGATGATCCAGAGCATCCCTTGAAGGAGTATTCGTCGCTGACCGAGTTTATGAAGACGCTGATCGGTCAGTTGCTGAGTACGGATTACCAGGCCTTTTTCAGCCGGTTCGTGGCACAAAAGGACAAGGGAGGTTTTTTTGCCCGCGCCAACGAACGCTTCAAGACTTTCACCTGGCATCAACGCGAACCGCTGGATATGGGGCCATGGTGGCGTGAAACCGCGGTCGAGAACCCGAATGCCGAACCTGTCACCAATGCGATCGATGGTGATCTGTGGGTAACGCTGTTCATCGAACGTCGCAACAAGGTCATCGCCGACGCCAGGGTCATTGCGGTGCCCACCGGCGATGAGGATGCGGCAGCCCGCTTCAAACGCCTGACCAGTTACCTGGAGATTGGCTGGAACATCTTCAATTTCACCGCAATGCTGGTGCCCGGTCTGGGCGAGGCCATGCTCGGCGTCATGGTCGCGCAAATGCTTGCAGAGGTGACGGAGGGCATCGAGGACTGGAGCAAGGGCGATAAAGAGGAGGCCGGTAGATACTTCAATGACGTGTTGATCAATTTTGCACAGTTGGCGGCCATGGGCGCGGGGCATGTACTGCCCGGCGGCGCTCCAACAGCGATCAAGCCTTCGTCATTCGTCGAGAGTCTCAAGCCTGTGGAGGTCGCCGGTAAGGAGCGGTTGTGGAACCCGGACCTGCGCCCCTACGAACAGCCCTTCGCCATACCGCAACATGCAGAGGCAAGTGATATCGGTTTATACCGGCATCAGAACCTGGACCTGCTGCGCCTCGACGACAAATGCTATTCAGTGAAACAAGACCCGGCCACCGGACGGCATCGCCTTCAGCACTCGAGCCGTGCACAGGCTTACCAGCCGTTGCTGGAGCACAACGGTGCCGGAGGCTGGAAAACCGAACTCGATCAACCGCTTGAATGGGACCAGACTAAATTGCTCAGACGATTGGGGTCTTCTGTGGATGCCGTCCCCGATGAATCCCTCAAACAGATTCTGACCGTCAGCGGCGTGCGCGAGGATATGTTGCGCAGGCTGCATGTCGAACATGAAACCCCGCCCGCCATCCTGGCTGACACCCTTGAGCGCTTCAAGGCGCATGCCGATGCCGAGGCGTGCGCCGAACATATTCTGGCAGGGCGTGTCAGTGGTGAATGGGCCGACCTGGTTCCGCGGTTCATGACCGAGTTGCAGGGTTGGCCGGACAATAAAGCGATCGAGATCTTCGAGGGGCCGGGATCGACAGGTGCCTCGATCAAGGAGGGCTATGCCGATGCCTTGCCCGACGATACGTTGACGTTGACCCGACAGGACGTGATCGCCGGCAGGTTAGCGCAGAGCGTTGTCGGCTTTCTCGACGAGAAGGCGCTAAGAGACATGTTTGGCCAATTTATCGGGCCTGGACAAGCGCGTATCGACACCATGCGAGAACTGCTGGCTGCGCAGGCGAAAAAATCGCGAGGCCGTCTGTTCGATAAGCTGTATTCGGCTCAAGAGCGTTCGCAGGATCCTGCGGTGCTCCTGCTCAAAAGTGACTATCCCGAGCTCTCGACCAGCATGGCCGAAGAACTGCTGCGGCACGCCGAGCCTGAAGATATGCGGCACTTGAGCGAGAAAAAGCGCCTGCCCCTGACCCTGGCAAAACAGGCCCGGCAAGCACAACAGCAAGTACGCCTGGCTCGCGCCTATGAGGGGCTCTACCTCGATGCACTGTACAACGCCGACACGGCGCGTTTGGCTTTTCACTCGCTGGAAGCCTTGCCGGGATGGCCGAAGGATCTGCGCCTGGAGATTCGGGAGCATTCCTTCGACGGTCCGTTGAGCGACAGTATCGGACCGGTCGATGCGCCAATCCGCAAGGTGCTGATCGCCGGTGAGCAGGGCAAGTACGAGGCACGGGACGCACTCGATCAACACTTGCACGGCGCAGACAACTTGTTTGCGGCGGTGTTGCATGCGCTACCAGATAGCCAGCGCGTGGCCTTGGGCTTCGAAATCCATGAATCCGCAAGGCTTGAAAGGCTGGTGCGAGCGCGACCATTGGCGCGCAGCAAGCTAGAGCCGATGTTGCTGGCAAACCCCATTCGCAAACCGGCGTACGACCCGGCGGTCATGCGTCTTCGCGGGGGCATGCCAGGGTATGCGCGACTGTCGCCTGAGCGGGAACTGTTGCAGCGCCGCACGACATCGCTCTATCCAGGCTTGAACGACGAGCAGGTCGAAACGCTGCTGGAGCGATTCGAACAGAATGGCGGATCCGCGACACAACGACTGACAGCCCTGGAAACCGAATTCAACCGCTTCAACGCAACCATGCAACGCTGGATGAACGCGCCAACCGAGTTTTTTCGTTTCAGCCCGGCAGGCGTGGCAGAGTGGAACTCGCGCAATGAGATCTATAAGGCGCTCAGGCAATGCTGGCAGAGAACCGGACCCCGAGGGGTGGAGGTGCCGGGCATCATTGCGCCTCAAGCGCTGGTGCTCGATGGCATGCCCTTGGGGCGCCATCTGGCGACAATGCCGAGGCTGGAGGCCAATTTCGATCACGTCACCGACCTGAGCCTGCGCAATGCCGGTATCGGTCCGGGCGAGGAGCATTTCCTGCAGCCATTTCGCCAGGTACGTCAACTGAACCTGGAAGGCAATCGCTTGACCCGGTTACCGCAGGGAATAGGCGATATGCGCCATCTCACTCACCTCTTCCTCAACGACAACATGATTGAACTGGATGCGCTGGCGGTAGCGCGCCTGAGAAAGATGACTCAACTCAGATGGCTGGCGTTGCAAGGCAACCCGTTGAGGCTCGCCCCCGACATTAGCCAGATGCCGCATCTGCATGTAGTGCGACTCAACGGAACGGGGTTGAACAGTTGGCCGGTCGGCCTGTTTTCCCAGCCACGTCCGCGCAGTATTTTTCTGGATTTGCGCAGTAATCCGATCAGTCAAATACCTGAAGTCGCACCGGGTTCTTTCCGCGCCGAATTGCTGGCGCGCACATTCATCAGCCGCGAACCTCGATGGCTCTCCGAGGAAAACCTGAAGACACTGAAGCTGTATATCGAGTCGGTTGGCATGGACCCTGAGCGGCCGTATCCGCCGATGGGCACGTTGGACAGTTCCGAATGGGGAGAGGGGATTTCAGAGGCGCAGTGGCGGGCCAATCAACAGATCTGGAATGCGGTTGAAGATGAGTTTCACTCGGAGTCCTTTTTCAACGAAATCAACCGGCTCACCCAATCCGCCGACTTCAGGGCTGGTGGGATTTATCGGCAGGAACTGACCGCTAAAGTCTGGCGAATGCTGGAGGCGATGGCTGAGGACAGTGAGCTGAGAACGAAGCTCTTCAGCGAGGCTACTGCGCCCACGCAGTGTGTGGATGGCGGTACGCAGCTATTCAATGCCATGGGGGTCGAGGTTCTCGTTAAAGAAGCCTGCGACTTGATCCGCCCGGATCTGGTCGAGCCTCGACTGCTCGAACTGGCGCGGGGCAAATCCCGGCTCGATGAGCTGGGTGCTATCGCGCGCAAGCGAGTGGCTGAACGGTTGGCGGCGGGCGAGCGTTTCACACGACTCGACGCTCAAGGGAACGTCAGTGGCACCATCGACGAAGTCGAAGTTCACCTGGCGTACATGACGGAACTTGCCGAGCGTCTGGATTTGCCGTGGCAGGCACGGGGCATGCAATTTCGCAATATTGCCGGGGTGACAAAGGAAATGATCGAGGCGGCATTCCAGCGAATCACCGCCCTGGAGGAGGGCGACCTACTGTGCGCCAGGATCCTCGATCAACCGCTCTGGAGAAACTGGCTGGAGAGCGAGAACGTGGAAATCCTGAACTGGTTCCAACGTCGTATCGACGCCATTACAGACTTATACGATGCCTTGCAGAGACGGGCTGAAGGGACAGGCCTTTCAGTAACCCAGAAGGCTGAGCTGGAGGTGAAAATCAAGGCGCTGGCGGTAAAGGCCGGAAGATCGGAAAACGAATTCGCTCATGGCCGTGTCATGACCGAAGTGCAGTACACCCAAGCCTTGAATGAAATCGACACTCAAATGAAAGAACAGATGCGCATGCTCACCCAGTACGCGATAGATCGGGCGGGCCTGCAACGGGTGGATATCCCGTTCACGATTGATCCGAACTACTCGGTTTAGGTGCGCATGAAGCCTCGAGCCAAGGAAGTGAGCCTTGGCGTCGAGGCTTTTTCGCTTCGCAGCGGACAGGCTCAGAACAGGAAATACCGCTGGGCCATCGGCAAGGTTTGCGCCGGTTCGCACCACAGCAACACGCCGTCGGCCTTGACCTGATAGGTCTGCGGATCGACGTCGATGTTCGGCAGGTAGTCGTTGTGGATCAGGTCGGTTTTCTGCACATCGCGGCAGCCTTTGACCACGGCGATTTTCTTCTTCAAACCCAACGCCTCAGGCAAGCCTGCATCCTGCGCCGCCTGGCTGATGAAGGTCAGGCTGGTGGCGTGCAGCGAACCGCCGAAGCTGGCGAACATCGGGCGGTAATGCACCGGTTGCGGCGTCGGGATCGAGGCATTGGCGTCGCCCATCAGGCTGGCCGCGATGGCACCGCCCTTGAGAATCAGCGTCGGTTTCACGCCGAAGAACGCCGGGCGCCAGAGCACCAGGTCCGCCCATTTCCCCACTTCCACCGAACCCACTTCATGGCTGATGCCGTGGGTGATCGCCGGGTTGATGGTGTACTTGGCGATGTAGCGTTTGGCGCGGAAGTTGTCGTTGCCTTGACCATCGCCGGGTAGCGGCCCGCGTTGTTTTTTCATCTTGTCGGCGGTTTGCCAGGTGCGGGTGATGACTTCACCGACTCGCCCCATGGCCTGGCTATCGGAACTGATCATCGAGAACGCACCGAGGTCGTGGAGGATGTCTTCGGCGGCAATCGTCTCGCGGCGGATGCGGCTTTCGGCGAAGGCCACATCCTCGGCAATGCTCGGGTCAAGGTGATGGCAGACCATCAGCATGTCGAGGTGTTCATCGATGGTGTTGCGGGTGAACGGACGGGTCGGGTTGGTGGAGCTCGGCAGCACGTTGGCAAGCCCGCAGGCCTTGATGATGTCCGGCGCGTGACCGCCACCGGCACCTTCGGTGTGATAGGTGTGAATGGTGCGGCCCTTGAAGGCGGCAATGGTGGTCTCGACGAAACCGGATTCGTTGAGGGTGTCGGTGTGGATCGCCACCTGCACGTCGAACCGGTCGGCCACGCTCAGGCAGTTGTCGATACTCGCAGGCGTGGTGCCCCAGTCCTCATGCAACTTGAGGCCGATGGCGCCGGCCTTGACCTGTTCGATCAATGGTTCCGGCAGGCTGGCATTACCCTTGCCGGTCAGGCCGATGTTCATCGGGAACGCATCGGCGGCCTGGAGCATGCGCGCCAGGTGCCACGGCCCGGAGGTACAGGTGGTCGCATTGGTGCCGGTGGCCGGTCCGGTACCGCCACCGATCATGGTGGTGACGCCGCTCATCAATGCCTCTTCGATCTGCTGCGGGCAGATGAAGTGGATATGGGTATCGATGCCGCCGGCGGTGAGGATCATGCCTTCGCCAGCGATGACTTCGGTGCTGGCGCCAATGGCGATGTTGACGTTGGGCTGGATGTCCGGGTTGCCGGCCTTGCCGATCGCCGCGATGCGCCCGTCCTTGAGACCGACATCGGCCTTGACGATGCCCCAGTGATCGATGATCAGTGCGTTGGTGATCAGGGTGTCGACCACCTCGGCGGCCAGCAACTGGCTCTGACCCTGGCCGTCACGGATGACTTTACCGCCACCGAATTTCACTTCTTCGCCGTAGGTGGTGAAGTCCTGTTCCACTTCGATCCACAACCCGGTATCGGCCAGGCGCACCTTGTCGCCGACGGTGGGACCGAACATGTCGGCGTAGGCTTGACGGGAAATCTTCATTCGTTCGCCCTGGAATTCAATTGAGTTTGAGACTGTTCGCTTCGCTCACAGATTCGCGAGCAAGCCCGCTCCCACATTCGATCGCGTTCCCCTGTGGGAGCGGGCTTGCTCGCGAAGGCGTCAGTGGGGACATCGCATTACTTAGAGGTCACCCATGACCCGCCCGGCAAACCCGAACACCCGACGATGCCCGGCCAGGTCCACCAGCTCGACCTCGCGACTCTGCCCAGGCTCGAAACGGACCGCCGTGCCGGCCGGGATGTTCAAGCGCATGCCGCGACTGGCGGCGCGGTCGAAAGCCAGGGCGTCGTTGGCTTCGAAAAAATGGTAATGCGAGCCGACCTGGATCGGCCGGTCGCCGCTGTTGGCCACCGTCAGGCTGAGGGTGCGCCGGCCAACATTGAGCTCGATCTCGCCGGGCTGGATCTGGTATTCACCGGGAATCATCAGTGGGCTCCCTGGAGAATCTTGTAGTAGAGGGCGGTCGGCTTGTAGCGGCCGCTCGGGTCGCAGGCGTAATCGGGAATCTCTCCGGCGCGGGTATAGCCCAGCGATTGGTAGAAGGCTTCGGCGGGTGAACCGGCCTCGGTATCGAGGTAAAGCATGCCGCGCTTATGCTGCAAGGCGGCGGCCTCCAGAGCGCTCATCAGTTGCTGGCCCAGCCCGCGGCGCCGCGCATGTTCGCGCACCAGCAACTTCTGCACTTCGGCACGGTTCAGGCCGTTGGCTTTCTGGCACAGGCTCAGTTGTACGCTGGCTTGCACCTGCTCATCCTTGACCACCACCCATAGCAACACACTGCCCTTGTTCAGGTTGTCCTGGACCTCATCGAAATAGTCGTGGGCCTGTGTCGCGTCGAGGCCAGCCATGAAGCCGACACTGGCGCCGTAGCCGACGGCATCGAGCAGCAGGTCGATCAGGCCCTGGCGATAATGCGCAAAACTTTCAACGTTGACGCGTCGCAGTTGGGCGGCGTTCATCGGGCATTACTCCTGGTCGATGCCTGGCGGCTGCGCGCCGGGGTTGAGGGTCAATTGCATGAAGGTCAGGTCCAGCCAGCGGCCGAACTTGGTGCCGACCTGAGGCATTTGCCCGGTGGTGATAAAGCCGATGCGTTCATGCAAGCGAATGGAGGCCGCATTGCCGCTTTCGATGGCTGCGACCATCACGTGCTTGCCGCAGCCTTTGGCGCGCTCGATCAGCACTTCCATCAGTTGCGGGCCGAGGCCGTTGCCGCGCTGGTCGCTGCGCACGTAGACCGAGTGCTCGACGGTGTGGCGGAAACCGTCGAAGGGGCGCCAGTCGCCGAACGAGGCGTACCCGAGCACGGTGTTGTCGGCATCGACGATCACCAGAACCGGATAAGCCTGGGATTGCCGGGTGCTGAACCAGGCCTGGCGGTTTTCGAGGTCGACTGCCTGCTCGTTCCAGATTGCCGTGGTGTTGAGCACTGCGTCGTTGTAAATGTCGCGGATCGCCGGCAGATCGGCATGCACGGCATCGCGGATGTGGTAAGTCATGGCGCAGCCTCAGGCGATAGGTTGGTGGACGGTGACCAGTTTGGTGCCGTCGGGGAACGTGGCCTCGACCTGGATTTCCGGGATCATTTCCGGGATGCCTTCCATCACTTGCTCGCGGGTCAACAAGGTGGTGCCGAAGTGCATCAGGTCGGCCACGGTCTGGCCGTCACGGGCGCCTTCAAGCAGCGCGGCGCAAATGTAGGCGATGGCCTCCGGGTAATTGAGCTTCACACCGCGAGCCAAACGCCGCTCGGCCACCAGGCCGGCAGTGAAGATCAGCAGCTTGTCTTTTTCGCGTGGGGTCAGGTCCATCGTTGAGAATCCATCCGGGCAGATAAAAAAGAGTGGGATCTGCTCCCACAGAAATGCAATTCAGGTGTTCCATATTCTGGGTGGTACGGCCTCGCGATCCAGCAGGGCGGGGCGTAACAACTTCCAAAGCTCAATCAGCCACCCCCGCGCCAACAGCGCCTCACTGGCCAGGCACCGGGCAATCAGCAACCCCGGCAATTGGGTCAAATCCCCGCGCACGTCGTTGGCCAGCGAACGGCACTTTTCCAGCAACTCGCTATCAATCTCACCCGTTACCAGCAACGTCGCAAACACCGGTTGCCCATCCAGCCCGATGGGCGAATCCAGCAGACCGTCCGCGCCGACAATGCGCTGGCGTTCATGCCAGAGCAACTGGCCGTCGCGGCGGATATCCAGATGTGCCTGGAAGTGCCCAAGTTCGAAGCGCTCGCCACTGGCCGGGCGGCCCAGCGCCACGACGTCCCAGTAGAACAGCCGCGCATCGCCTTGAAGGTCGATGGACGTGCTGAGTTCAGCCTGGGCGGCACTGAAGATGATCGTCTCCTGGGGCAGCCATTCCAGTGTCGCACCGGCCGCCACCTGCAATTTCAGCTGCTGATAAGCGGGGCTGGCGGCGCGATACCACTTGGCCGCGCCGGGGCTGGTGATTTGTGCCCAGGCATCGCCCTCGACGCTGGCCGAGATGTCCAGCCGATCACCGCCGGCAATTCCGCCGGGGGGATGGACGATGATGTGCTGACAGACTTGCGGCCCTTCGGCATACAGGTGCTTTTGCACCCGCAACGGACCTTTGTGTCGGCGCTGGATCGGGCGAGTGGTGTTGCCGAACCGGGCGTAGCCCAGTTCCAGTTCGGCGTGCCAACTGGGGGTAAACAATGCACCGGAAGCGGGAAGAGTCATGGTCAGTGCTTATCGAGAGGTCATCAGGATGTTGCAAAGGTTGTGCCGCAAGATATTGCAGGCAGGAGGAGGCAATTGAATGTTGTGGCGCACCAATAGTGTGCGCGACCGGAGCTTCGGCGCGACAATTTGGTGCCTTGCCTCCCGAGGCGGTCCGCTTCGGGTGGTTCCGGCCAGGCGAGTGCGGAGCGTTACGGCTCAGATGGTGACGAGCCCGCGTACACCTTCTGCTTCCATGTTTTCTCCGCGTCCCTGTTGCACGATTTCGCCCCGGGACATCACCAGGTATTGATCGGCCAGTTCAGCAGCGAAATCGTAGAACTGCTCCACCAGCAATATCGCCATGTCGCCCCGAGCCGCGAGTTTTTTGATCACGGCACCGATCTCCTTGATCACCGACGGCTGGATGCCTTCAGTGGGCTCGTCGAGGATCAGCAGGCGAGGGCGGCTGGCCAGCGCACGACCAATGGCCAATTGCTGTTGCTGACCACCGGACAGGTCACCGCCGCGCCGTTGCTTCATTTGCAGCAACACCGGGAATAGCTCGTAGATAAACGCCGGAACTTCCCTGGCTTCGCTGCCGGGAAACCGCGACAGCCCCATCAGCAGGTTTTCTTCCACGGTGAGGCGGCCGAAGATCTCCCGGCCCTGCGGCACGTAGGCGATACCGGCATGCACCCGCTGGTGCGGCTTGAAAGTGGTAATCGGCTTGCCTTCCCAGTTCACCGCCCCTTCTTTGGCCGGCAGCAAGCCCATCAGGCATTTGAGCAGCGTGGTCTTGCCCACACCGTTGCGCCCGAGCAGGCAGGTGACTTCACCGACCTTTACGTCAAACGTCAGGCCGCGCAGGATGTGGCTCCCGCCGTAGTACTGGTGCAGTTTGTCGACTTGCAGCATGTTCAAATTCCTTCTGTTCCACACAAATCCCTGTGGGAGCTGGCTTGCCAGCGATAGGGCCGGCACATCCAGCATTGATGTTGATTGACCCACCGTCATCGCTGGCAAGCCAGCTCCCACAGTGACGGTGTTCGCAGCTTCAACGACCGAGATACACCTCGATCACCCGCTCGTTGTCCTGCACCTGCTCCAGCGACCCTTCGGCCAGCACGCTGCCCTGGTGCAACACGGTGACGTGGTCGGCGATCGAGCCGACGAAGCCCATGTCGTGTTCCACCACCATCAGCGAGTGCTTGCCGGCCAGGCGCTTGAACAGCTCGGCGGTGAATTCGGTTTCGGCGTCGGTCATGCCCGCGACCGGTTCGTCGAGCAGCAGCAATTGCGGGTCCTGCATCAGCAACATGCCGATTTCCAGGAACTGCTTCTGGCCGTGGGACAACAAGCCGGCCGGGCGATTGACCGAGCTGGTCAGGCGAATGGTCTCCAGCACGTCGGCGATGCGGTCTTTCTGTTCGCCGCTCAAGCGCGCCCGCAGGCTGGCCCACACCGACTTGTCGGTGTTCTGCGCCAGCTCAAGGTTTTCAAACACGCTCAAGGCTTCGAACACCGTCGGCTTCTGGAACTTGCGGCCGATACCGGCCTGGGCGATCTGCACTTCGCTCATCGAAGCAAGGTCCAGGGTTTCGCCGAACCAGGCCTTGCCGTGACTGGGACGGGTCTTGCCGGTGATCACGTCCATCAGCGTGGTCTTGCCCGCGCCGTTGGGGCCGATGATGCAGCGCAGTTCACCAACGCCGATGTACAGGTTCAGATTGTTCAGCGCCTTGAAGCCATCGAAGCTGACGCTGATGTCTTCCAGGGTCAGGATGGTGCCGTGGCGCGTATTCAGGCCTTTGCCGGCACGTTGGCCGAGACCGATGGCATCGCGGCTGCTGCCGGCGTCACGGTTGGGTTCCAGTGGCGGAAAAAACGCCGGTTCGAGCATGAATTCAGCCGTTGCAGTGACCCTCATGATTCACCTCTTTTTTTCAGCAGACCGATCACACCCTTGGGCAGGTACAGGGTCACGACGATGAACAGCGCGCCAAGGAAGAACAGCCAGTATTCGGGGAAGGCCACGGTGAACCAGCTCTTCATGCCGTTGACCACGCCGGCGCCGAGCAACGGACCGATCAACGTGCCGCGTCCGCCCAGAGCCACCCACACCGCGGCTTCGATGGAGTTGGTCGGCGACATTTCACTCGGGTTGATGATCCCCACTTGCGGCACATACAGCGCACCGGCCAGGCCACACAGCACCGCACTCAACACCCAGACGAACAACTTGAACCCACGTGGATCGTAGCCGCAGAACATCAGGCGGTTCTCCGCATCGCGCAGCGCGGTCAGCACCCGACCGAACTTGCTCTGCGCCAGGCGCCAGCCGATGTACAGGCTCGCCACCAGCAGCAGCACCGTGGCGAAAAACAGCACCGCGCGAGTGCCCGGCTCCGTGATGCCAAAGCCAAGAATCGTGCGGAAGTTGGTGAAGCCGTTGTTGCCGCCAAAGCCGGTTTCGTTGCGAAAGAACAGCAACATGCCGGCGAATGTCAGGGCCTGGGTCATGATCGAGAAGTACACGCCCTTGATCCGTGAACGGAAGGCGAAAAAACCGAACACCAATGCCAGCAACCCCGGCGCCACTACCACCAGGCACAAGGTCCAGAGGAAGCTGCTGGTGCCGGTCCAGAACCATGGCATTTCGGTCCACGACAGGAACGTCATGAACGCCGGCAATCCATCGCCCGAAGCCTGGCGCATCAGGTACATGCCCATGGCATAGCCGCCGAGGGCGAAGAACAGGCCGTGGCCGAGGGACAGCAGGCCGGCATAACCCCACACCAGATCGAGTGCCAGTGCGACGATGGCGTAGCAAAGAATCTTGCCCACCAGCGTCAGCGTGTAGGCCGAAACGTGCAGCGTGTTGTCCGGCGATAACAGCGACAGCAGCGGTAACGCCAGTAGCAGAACGAGAATCACCGCACCGACGGCAATCGTGATTTTCGGGCCGGCCTTTTGTGTGGCCTTGAGCATCAGGGGCTGGTTCATCAGTCGATCACCCGTCCTTTGAGTGCGAAGAGACCTTGCGGACGTTTCTGGATGAACAGAATGATCAGCGCGAGGATGAGGATCTTGCCGAGCACGGCACCGATCTGCGGTTCGAGAATCTTGTTGGCAACCCCCAGGCCGAATGCGGCCAGCACGCTGCCGGCCAACTGCCCGACACCGCCGAGCACCACCACCAGGAACGAGTCGATGATGTAGCTCTGGCCGAGGTCCGGGCCGACATTGCCGATCTGGCTCAGGGCTACGCCGCCGAGACCGGCGATGCCCGAGCCGAGGCCGAAGGCGAGCATGTCCACGCGCCCGGTGGGCACGCCGCAACAGGCGGCCATGTTGCGGTTCTGGGTAACGGCGCGCACGTTGAGACCCAGGCGTGTCTTGTTCAGCAGCAGCCATGTGAGCACCACCACGAACAGCGCAAAGGCAATGATGACGATGCGGTTGTACGGCAGCACGAGATTGGGCAGCACCTGGATCCCGCCCGACAGCCACGCGGGGTTGGCGACTTCGACGTTCTGCGCGCCGAACACCAGGCGAACCAGCTGAATCAGCATGAGGCTGATGCCCCAGGTGGCGAGCAGGGTTTCCAGCGGACGGCCGTAGAGGTGGCGAATCACCGTGCGCTCCAGCGCCATGCCGATGGCCGCGGTGACGAAAAACGCTACGGGCAGCGCGATCAGCGGATAGAACTCGATGGCCTGCGGGGCGAAGCGCTGGAGCATCAGCTGCACCACGTAGGTCGAGTAGGCGCCGAGCATCAGCATCTCGCCGTGGGCCATGTTGATCACGCCAAGCAGGCCGAAGGTGATCGCCAGGCCGAGGGCGGCGAGCAGCAGTATCGAACCCAGGGACATGCCGCTAAAGGCCTGGCCGAGCACTTCGCCGATGAGCAGTTTGCGTTTGACTTGCGCGAGGCTGGTTTCGGCGGCAGTTCGCACAGTCGTATCGGTTTCCACAGCGGGTTCGAGCAGGCTTTCGAGGCGGGTATGGGCCAGTGGGTCACCGGTTTCGCCGAGCAGACGCACGGCGGCGAGGCGCACGGCCGGATCGGCGTCGACCAGTTGCAGATTGGCCAGGGCCAGGCTGAGAGCGGCATGAACGCTCTCGTCTTTCTCGCCCGTCAGTTGCTGGTCGAGGAATGCAAGCTGCGCGGGTTTGGCGCTTTTCTGCAATTGCTGTGCGGCGGCCAGACGGATTTTAGCGTCGGCGGCGAGCAACTGATGACTGGCCAGGGCCGTGTCGATGAGACCCCGCAGGCGGTTGTTCAGGCGCAGGGTTTTCGGCTGCCCGTCGATGGTCAACTCGCCTTGTTGCAGGGCGTTGATCAACTCGATACGCGCCGGATCGGGCTGCGCAGCCCAGGTTTCCAGCAGCCTGGCTTGCTGCACGGGATTGGCGGCGAAGAAGTCTTCGGCGTCGCCGGCGTGGACGGCCATCGGCAACAGCAGGGCGATTGCGAGGAACAATCGGTAGATGGCAGTGGGCATAAAGAGTCGCCTTGCTCGGACTAAATGTGGGAGCGGGCTTGCTCGCGAAAGCGGTGAGTCAGTCACATAAATGTTGGATGTGCCGCCGTCTTCACGAGCAAGCCCGCTCCCACAGGGAGTGGTGTTGGGCCTGAATCGTCGTCAGGCCCAATGGCTCAGTTGCTCTTCACCGCATACTCCGGCTTCTTGTCGTTGCCCGGGATGAACGGGCTCCACGGCTGGGCGCGGATCGGCCCTTCGGTCTGCCACACCACGTTGAACTGACCGTCAGACTGGATCTCGCCGATCATCACCGGCTTGTGCAGGTGGTGATTGGTCTTGTCCATGGTCAGCGTGTAACCGGACGGCGCGGCAAAGGTCTGGCCGGCCAGGGCTTCGCGGACTTTGTCGACGTCGGTGGACTTGGCTTTTTCCGCCGCTTGCGCCCACATGTGGATGCCGACATAAGTGGCTTCCATCGGGTCGTTGGTCACGGCCTTGTCGGCGCCTGGCAGGTTGTGTTTCTTCGCGTAGGCCTTCCAGTCATCGACGAACTTCTTGTTCACAGGGTTCTCGACCGATTCGAAGTAGTTCCACGCCGCGAGGTTGCCTACCAGTGGCTTGGTGTCGATGCCGCGCAGTTCCTCTTCACCGACCGAGAACGCCACCACCGGTACGTCGGTGGCCTTCAGGCCCTGGTTGGCCAGCTCTTTGTAGAACGGCACGTTGGAGTCGCCGTTGACGGTGGAGATAACGGCCGTCTTGCCACCCGCCGAAAACTTTTTGATGTTGGCAACGATGGTCTGGTAGTCGCTGTGACCGAACGGGGTGTAGACCTCCTCGATGTCCTTGTCGGCCACGCCTTTGGAGTGCAGGAACGAACGCAGGATCTTGTTGGTGGTGCGCGGGTAGACGTAGTCGGTGCCGAGCAGGAAGTAGCGCTTGGCGCTGCCGCCTTCTTCGCTCATCAGGTATTCCACCGCCGGGATCGCCTGCTGGTTCGGCGCGGCGCCAGTGTAGAACACGTTCGGCGACATCTCTTCGCCTTCGTATTGCACCGGGTAGAACAACAGGCCGTTGAGTTCTTCGAACACCGGCAGCACCGATTTGCGCGACACCGAGGTCCAGCAACCGAACACCACGGCGACCTTGTCCTGAGTCAGCAGCTGGCGCCCCTTCTCGGCGAACAGCGGCCAGTTCGAAGCAGGGTCGACCACCACAGGCTCGAGCATCTTGCCGTTCACGCCACCCTTGGCGTTGATCTCGTCGATGGTCATCAACGCCATGTCTTTGAGCGACGTTTCAGAAATCGCCATGGTCCCGGACAACGAATGCAGAATCCCGACCTTGATGGTCTCGGCGGCCTGGACAGTCCAGGTCATGCCCATCGCGGCAATGGATGCCGAGAGTGTGAAAGCCTTGATCAAACTGCGACGCTTCATTGTGCGATCTCCATGAACATTGAGTTTTTATGGTTGGCAGATGCGGACGACTGAAGGGTGTTTTGCAAGGGCTGTGCCCAGTCGGAAAAAGGCAGGGAAATGTCGTATTAGAGCGGTCGCGCGGTTGGGGTGATGCACCATGAAGGACCGCGCCAGGCGCGTTGGTGCGAGGAGGTGCGCCACATTAGGGCGGTACCGCAGATCAAATGTGGGAGCGGGCTTGCTCGCGAAAGCGGTATGTCCGGCACATTGATGCTGGATGTGCCGCCGTCTTCGCGAGCAAGCCCGCTCCCACAGGGTTCAGTGGTGTTCCTGTGGGATCAGCGGCGGCGCATCAGACCGATGAAGAACAATCCGCCAAGTGCGGCTGTGGCAACACCGATAGGCAAGTCTTCAGGCGCGATCAGCGTCCGCGCCGCGACATCGACCCACACCAGAAACACGCTGCCGAGCAGGACGCACACTGGCAGCAGACGTCGGTGTTCGGCCCCGACCAGACGCCGCGCAATGTGCGGCACCATCAGCCCGACAAAACCGATGGAGCCGCTGATCGACACCAGCACTCCGGTCATCAGCGAAGCGATCACGAACACGCGCAGGCGCACCGACCGGGGATTCAGGCCGAGGGTGACGGCGGTCTGTTCTCCGGCCATCAATGCGTTCAGCGGTCGTGCCATGCCGAGCAACAGAACCAGGCCGAGCAACACACTCAGTGCCGGCACCGCGAGCAACTCCCAGCGCGCCAGGCCGAGGCCGCCGAGCATCCAGAACATCACGGCGGAACTGGCGCGATGGTCGCCCATGAACAGCAGCAGATTGGCGATCGCCATCATCACGAAGGACACTGCCACGCCGCAGAGCAATAGTCGGTCACTGTCCAGGCGGCCATGACGGTTGGCGATCATCAGCACCACCAGCATGCTCAGCAGCGCACCGATGAACGCGGCGATCGGCAATGTCAGCAGGCCGACGATTTCGCCGACATGCAACACCACGATCACCGCGCCGAGGGTGGCGCCGGAGGTGACGCCGAGCAGGTGCGGATCCGCCAACGGGTTGCGTGTCACCGCTTGCAGCACCGCACCGATCAGTGCCAGCCCGGCGCCCACCAGCGCACCCAGTAACATGCGCGGCACGCGGATCAGCCAGACGATGTGTTCCTGACCGGCGCTCCAGTCCTGCACGCCGATGCCGAACAGCTTGTGCAGCAGGATCCGCCAAACCACGTCCACCGGCACCCGGGCCGGACCGAAGCCCAGCGATACTACGCACGACACCAGCAGCACGATGCCCAGGGCGATCAGCAGCAGCGCAAAACGACGATTGATCATTCGCCGTGGAAACCTTTGGCGAGGGTTGCCACTGCCAGCACATTGTCGATACCCGGCGTGGCCTGCACGTAAGGGATGACGATGAAGCGCTGGTTCCTGATCGCATCCACCGATTGCAGCGCCTTGTTATTGAGCAGGAACCGGATCTTCTGCTCGGCGGTGATTTCGCTGTAGTCGACGATCACGATGACCTGTGGATTGCGCTCGACCACGGTCTCCCAGTTGACCCGGGTCCAGCTCGCATCGACGTCATCAAGCACGTTGCGCCCGCCAGCGGCGTCGATCAGCGCTTGCGGCATGCCAAGGCGACCGGACGTCATGGCGCGGTCTTCGCCGCTGTCATAGAGGAAGACCCGGGGCTTTTCCGCCGGCAGGTCCTTGCCGATCTCGGCGACCTGATTCTGCATGTCGGCGATGAGCGCGTTGGCGCGATCCTGCACGTCGAAGATCTTGCCGAGGTTGCGCAGGTCGTTGTAAGTGTCTTCCAGGGTCGCGGCAGGACGCTTCATCACGAAGGCGCAGGACTCGGTCAGCTCATACACATTGATGCCCAGCGGTTGCAGGGTTTGCGGCGTAAGATCGCCGCCGACGCGCATGCCGTAGTCCCAACCGGCGAAGAGGAAATCGACGTTGGCATCGAGCAGGGTTTCCACCGACGGGTACTTGGCCGCCAGCTCCGGCAGACCTTCGAGAATGCTCTGCATCCGGGGCGTCACGGCCTTCCAGCCACTGATGCCGCTGTAACCGGCCATCCGTGGCTTGAGGTCGAGGGCGAGCATCATTTGGGTCATGTTGATGTCGTGGCTGAGGGCGTGTTGCGGCGCCTGCTTGAAGGTCACTTCGCGGTTGCAGCTTTTGATCGTCAGCGGGTAATGGGTGGCTTCGGCCAATGCCTGGGCGCTGCCCAGCAGCATCGTGAGAGAGAGGCAGGAGCGCAGCAGGGAACGCAAAGTCATGGTTGGGTTATCCAGGTGATTCGTGGGTAGCCGTGCAGCGGATGTTCATCGAGCAGCGCTTCGACACCAAACACATTGCGCAGCAGCGCAACTGTCAGGACGTCTTTGGGCGTGCCGCTGGCGACGATACGACCATGGTTGATCACGTACAGCCGATCACAAAAAGCCGCAGCCAGATTGAGGTCATGGATGCTCGCCAGGGTGCCGATGTTCAAGCGCTTGACCAACTGCAAGAGCTCAAGCTGATATCGCGGGTCGAGGTGGTTGGTCGGTTCGTCGAGGATCAGCAACTGTGGTTGCTGGACCAGGGCGCGGGCGAGGATGACCCGCTGTTTTTCGCCACCGGAAAGGGTGGCGAATCCGTGGTCTTCGAAGCCCTCGAGACCGACCGATGCCAAGGCCTGGTTGATGAGGTTCGAGTCTTCCAGCGTGTCGCCATCGAACAAGCCTTTGTGCGGTGTGCGGCCCATGGCGACCACCTCAAAGACGGTCAGGCCGAAGGCATCGGGGAACTCCTGCAACACCACGGCGATGCGTTGCGCGCACCAGCGCGAGGATTGCTTCCAGACATTCCGGTGATCGAGCCTGACTTCGCCGTGCTCCGGTTTGCTGAAGCGCCAGGCACAACGCAACAGGCTGGTCTTGCCGCTGCCGTTGGGCCCGATCAGCCCGACGAACTCTCCGGCGGCTACGTGCACGGAAGCATTGCGCAGCTGGAACTGGTGATGGCAATGGCCGTGGCCCAGAGGTGTCCAGGAAATGTTTGCGAGGTTCAGCGAGGTCATGCAGTAACTCTTGAGGTGATGCTGATGGCCCCTTCGCGGGCAAGCCCGCTCCCACAGGATTTACGCAATTCCTGTGGGAGCGGGCTTGCCCGCGAAGGGGCCCGAAAGGACACCCTGAATGTTAGGGGGAGACGCGCGGGGGAGTTTACAGCCCATTGAGCCCCGCGCATCTCGCCTGTTTCATGATGAAGATGAAGCGCTTTCAGTCTGCCGGGTAAAACGCGACAGCAGCAGGCGATCAAGCAACCACACGACCACCAGCGAAGCACCCACCAACGGAAAGGCCACTGCCAGGGCGAACATGATCACCATCGCGGTTTTCCATTTCGGCAGGTCGTGACGCAGCGGCGGCACGCCGAGTTTTCCTTGCGGGCGACGCTTCCACCAGATCACCACACCGCTGACGGCACTGAGCAGAATCATCAGGCAGATCAGCAGCACGATGATCTGGTTGAACAGACCGAACATTTTGCCTTCGTGCAGCATCACGCCGATTTCCGTGGCGCGGGCAACGCTGCCGTAGTGCTCGAAACGCACATCGGCCAGGACCTTGCCGCTGTACTGATCGACATGCAGGGTGGCGTCGTTGCGCGGGTCATCGGCGAACACGGCGATGGTGAACACGCCGGTCGCGGTGGTCGGCAGGGTGATGCTGTAACCCGGTTCGACCTTGCTCTGAGTGGCGATGTTCTGCACGTCTTGCAGGC
This sequence comes from Pseudomonas sp. 18173, assembly GCF_050432945.1. NCBI lineage: Bacteria > Pseudomonadati > Pseudomonadota > Gammaproteobacteria > Pseudomonadales > Pseudomonadaceae > Pseudomonas > Pseudomonas sp. 18173. The sequence continues at coordinate 87,376 of NZ_JBKFTN010000003.1, read as the reverse complement.
TGATGGTTGGCGCTGCCGGGCCGGCGAGCGCACCGTCGTGGGCCATGTGCTCGGCGTGGTCACCGGACATTGGCATCGGCGTGTTTTCCATGGCCCATGGCACGGTCTGACGCGTGGCGCTGTTGAGGCTGCGTGCCTCGATGTCGGACTTCGGCACGTCATCCCACATCGCGGCAGGGAACACGTTCCACACTTCGGCGTATTGCTTGCCCCAGAAGCCGGTCCAGGTCATGCCGCTGAGCAGCATCACCAGCAACAGGGACGCGCCCCAGAACCCGGTGACCGCGTGCAGGTCACGCCACAATACGCGCCCACGGCTGTTCAGGCGCGGCCACAAAATGCCCGCCGCCTGACCGCGCGGCCACCACAGGAAAATGCCGGACACCACCAGCACCACGCCCCAACCGGCGGCCAGTTCGATCAGTCGATCGCCAACGGTGCCGATCATCAATTCGCCGTGAATCGCCCGCGCGATGGCTTGCAGGTTCTTCTTGGCGTCTTGCTCGCCGAGGATGTCGCCGTGGTACGGGTCGACGAAAACATTCAGCTCCTTACCGCTGTCGAGCACGACAAACTGGGCACTGCGTTCGGCGTTCACCGGTGGCAGGTATTGCTTGATCGTGCCTTGTGGATAAGCGCCTTTCACCCGGTTGAGCAAATCGTCGGCCGGGACAGTGTGATGACCGGCCGGAACGTTGAGCAGGCTGCTGTACATCAGCGAGTCGAGTTGCGGTTTGAACAGGTAAATGGTGCCGGTCAGGGCCAGCATCACCATGAAAGGCGCCACGAACAATCCGGCATAGAAATGCCAGCTCCAGGCCAGGTTGTAGAAATTCACTTTAGGCTGTTTCATCACGTGTGCTCCGCTTGGCTGGATCTTTTAGTTGTTTGTTTGGCGGTTGCTGCGCAACCGATCGCGAGCAGGCTCGCTCCCACAAAAGAGCGGCCTGCCTGCGTTGTTGTCAGAAACTCATGTCCACCTTGGTCCAGAGCGTGCGCCCCGGTTCCTTGATGGCTTGCGGGTCATTGGCGGGGAAGCCGAAACCGGCGTTGCCGGCCAGGTTCAAGTGCTCGGCGTAAGCCTTGCCGAACAGGTTGTCGATGCCGCTGCTGACCTTCCAGTTGCTGTTGATCCGATAGGCACCGTTGAGGGAAAACACGCCGAAACCCGGCGTCTTGTCGAAGTCCTTGCCGACCACGTTGCCTTTGTTCAGGTCGACGCGGTTTTGCGCGGCAACCACTCTCCACAGTGCGCCGGCGCTCCAGTTGTCTTCGCTGTAGGTCAGGCTGAAACGCGCATCCAGCGGCGGCATCTGCGGCAACGCCGTGCCATCGCTGCTGTTCTTGCCCCAGGCGTAGGCCAGGGTCGCGTCGGCTTTCCAGTTGTCGGTGAAGTTGTAGGCGGCACCCAGTTCACCGCCCATGATTCGCGCGTCGATGTTCTCGGCTTGCGAGGTTGTACCCATCATTGTCGGGGTGTAGTTGAACAGGATGTAATCGCGCACCTGCCCGACGTAAGCCGAGGCCCAGGCCTCAAGTACTTCGGTCTTGTATTGCAGGCCGAAATCGAGCTGGGTGGTTTTTTCCGGTTTGATCGAATCGAAGGCATTCACCGAGCCGGCGGGGCCGGACTTGGGTGAAAACAGCTCCCAGTAATCCGGGAACCGCTGGGAGTGACCGAGGCCGGCATACAGGGTGGTGGGGCTGTCGGCCAGGTCGTGCTCGTAGCGGATGAAACCGCTCGGCAGGGTATCGGCGCGGGTGTCGTCGGCGGTTGGATTCGGGCGGGTCATCATTCCCGAGCCGGTGGTCTGCCGATAGTCCTTGGCCGAGGCACGGTCCAGGCGTGCGCCGCTGATCAGGCGATCACGGTCGGCGGCGTACCAGGTCAATTCGCCGAACACGCCGTAATTATGGAAGTCGGCGTCCTTGGTGTACGGCAGGTCCTTGTAGGTGTCGATGCCCATGGCGCTGCGCTGGCGATGCTCGTTGGTCTGTGCGTCGATGCCGCTGATCAATTGAACATCGGCCCAGCGCCAGGTGGCCTTGACCCGTGCGCCGAGGGTGCGACGGTCGACGTTGGAGGCCATGGGGCCGGCCATCATCCCGGTGCCGGAGGGCGTGCGCAGGGTGTAGTTGTCCATCACGTGATCGGCGTAGTTGTAGTAGACCTGCGCTTCGACCTTATCCAGTACGTCGCCGATGTTGGACTGCTCGAAACGCAGGCCGAGGCTTTCGCGCAGGAACTGCGAACCGTCCATGCCGCGCCCGGCGTACCGGGCCTCACCATCGCCACGGCCGGCGGTCAGCTCCAGCAAGGTGTCGGCGTTTGGCGTCCAGCCCACTGCCACATCGCCGTTCCATTTCTCATAGCGCGACGGCACGGTGTCGTTATTGCCGTCCTGGTAGTCGTCGGAGTGCGCGGTGTTGCCGATGACCCGTACGTAACCCGACTGGCCACCGGCTGCAGCGTCCACCAGTTTGTCGAAGCGGCCCCAGGAGCCGGCCAGCACGCTGGCATTGACCCGGGTGCCGAGCTCGCCGAAGTGTTCCGGTTCGCGGTCGAACAGGATGGTCCCGGCCGAAGAACCCGGCCCCCACAGCACGGTTTGCGGGCCTTTGATCACCGTGAGCTTGTCGTAGGTTTGCGGCGAGATGTAGGAAGTCGGGGCGTCCATCCGGCCCGGGCAGGCACCGAGCATCATGCTGCCGTTGGTGAGGATGTTCAGTCGCGAACCGAACATGCCACGCAGCACCGGGTCGCCATTGGTGCCGCCATTGCGCACCTGGGCGAAGCCCGGGATGGTTTTCAGGTAATCGGCGCCGTCACTGGCCGGCACCGGTTGGCGCGGGTCTTTGGGATTGGTGACGATGGTCAATGGCGAACTGGGCGCAATGGCGGTAATCACCGTCGGGCTCAGTTCTTCACTGTGACCGGCATGTTCATCGGCCAGCGCGGAAGGGGCCAGCAAGGCACCGCACAGAAGGGCGGTGGCGTGCCTGAAACGAACAGCCGATTCGTTCAGGGCAAAAGAGGCTCGGGCAGGGCTCAAGCACGGGACAGCAGAAAACCTGGACATGACAATTTCCATCGAACAGTCGTAAACGACACGGCCGGCAGCCTGAAGCTGTCCCTGTGGGAGCAAGCTTGCTCCCACAGGTTGCTTTGGCTGTCTTGCGGACCGTGTGAAATCAGAAGTGAGTGTTTACGCGACGACGGGAGGAGCGCGGGTGCGGGCGCCGGGAAAGGTGGTTTGCCGGGCATGGCCCTGGCGCGCAGAGGGCGTGGTGAAGGTGTTGACGGGTGGAATGACGAAGTTGGCGAAGGACACGCCGCCGGTCAGCGCCGGGCAATTGAACAGCAGGCTGCAATAACCGCACTTTTCCCACAGCACATGATGCCCCGGGGCAGGCGGGCAGTGCTCGGCGGTGGCTTGCGTGCCATGGTCGGCATGCTCCATCGCCGACATGCCCATGCTCATGCCCATGCTCATACCCACGGGCATGCTCATCGACATGGCGCGCGAATCCATCGGCATCGACTGAGAAATCAGCGGACCGATAAAGATCATCAGCATGGCGAACAGGCTGATCCAGCTGCCGCGTGTCAGGCTCATTGCCTGATTGTGCGACCTGGATGACCTGGCGCTGAGCGAGCGCATGGGCGTTGTCAGCTCAGGCGATTACGGCGTGTGCACGTGCGCTTGCAGGCTGTCCGGCGCCTGCTTCTGCACCGCGACTTCGACCGTCACGTCACCGGACTTCTCGAAGTGCAGCGTCATCGGGAAGCGCTTGCCGTCAACCAGCAGGCTGCGGTCCTTGAGGCCCAGCAACATCACGTGATAGGCCATCGGTGCGAACGTGACCTCGCCACCGGCGGGCACATCCACGTTCGGCACGTGCTGCATTTTCATCACGTCGCCTTGCATCAGGTGTTCATGCAATTGCGCTTCGCCCGCAATGGGGGTGTCGACGCTGAGCAGGCGGTCGGCGGTCTTGCCTTCATTGTTGATCACGAAATACGCCGCAACGGTGGGCGCATTGGGCGGCAACTCCTGGGACCACGGATGAGCGATTTCCAGCTCGCCGACCTTGTATTCGTGGGCATTGGCAAAGCAGGCAGGCAGCAGCAACGCGGCCAGAACGATGAGTTTGTTCAACATGGCAGTTCTCCGGAATGATTTGAAACGCAGTCAATTGCGAAAAAAATCACACCAGAGGGGATGCGCGGGGGTTGAGACTCGGCCATTGCTGGCGCGGTGACGGGCTTTCGAGAAAGGTCGCAGGCAGGCTTCGGTTGGACTCGAAGTGCGCGAAATACAGCTGTGGCGTATGCCCCGGCAACGCCACCAATGGCGCAGAGCCCGAGCAGCACCAGCAATGCTGCATGTTGGAGTGATCGTCGCTTTGCGGGGCTTTCTGTTCCAGGTCCCCGATGGAAACCGCCACCATCCTGGTGCCGCCGGAGCTGCAGAAACTGCCCCACAACAACTGTTCGGCCGGTGACTTCACCGTTTGTGCCATCGCTGCGGACATCGGCATGGCGAGCATGTTGAACAGCACTGCGAAGCAGGCTATCCAGGCAATTGCGAGCCGTTGTCGGGACATGGGACAAATCCGTTTGGGTGGGCGATCAGGCGCGGGCTATTTAGCCTGATCAGGGCCGATAAGTAAAAAGGCTGCGTGCGGTGTGGTGTCGCAGCAAAATACATTAGCTCAGTGCGCACGCACCGCATGTACTTGTATTTCTACTCCAAGCGTAGCGCGAATTACGGCGAATATTGCAGCCAGGTTGTCCATGCTTGGGTTGCCTTTGGCGGACAACATTCGATGGAGGCTTTTGCTGGGCTTTGCCGTTTCCTTTGCCAGTTCTTCAAAACCAACGGTGGCATTGATGAGGTCGCGCAGGATGATCCGGGCCATTTCGGGTTCGCCGTTAAGAAACAGAGTAGCAGCCTCATCCAACAGTGCCTGGGCGAACTCGGGATCACGTTGGGCACGCTCGGCGATGGTGTGTTTGTAGCTTCGGGTGAGCGCCATGACGTTATCTCCGGTGCCGTTCAGTCTTTTTTCGGGATCGAAACTCGGCTATCAGTACTTTCGCTTGTTTGATGTCAGCTTTTTGTGTGGACTTGTCACCACCACCAAAAAGGATGATCAGGTGTTTACCTTCTTGAACGAGATAGATCCTATAGCCCGGCCCCCAATTTATACGGTACTCGCCGAGCCCATCGAACCACTTGATGTTTGATGTGTTTCCTAACTCAAGGCGCAGCAGCGCGGTGGATACCTTAAGCGCTGCCTGTGCATTCAAGTTGGAAAACCAGCAACCAAAGGGGCTGGTTTCGTTGTCCTGTACGTATTCTTCGAGTGTGATCACAGGCGGCCCTGACGGTAACAAATAGGTTACTTATCATGCAAGCCAATGATCCTGACCTAATGAACGAAGACCGACAACGCGCCAAGTGTTTCCTCAGGCGTCAGGAATTCCCGATCCATGTCGGGCAACACCGGCCGCTTCAAGACGATCACAGGCACCCCTAGCTCACGCGCGACTTCCAGTTTCGGCTCGGTTGCCGTGCTGCCGCTGTTCTTGCTGATCAGCACGTCGATGTTTCGCCGCTCGAACAACTCACGTTCATCGTCGATCAGGAATGGCCCACGGGCTCCGATCACTTCGCAGCGCTCGTTGCCCGGATACTCGTCCAGCGCACGCAGGGTCCAGAATTGTTGCGCAGGAATTTCATCAAGGTGTTGCAGGGGCTCGCGACCGAGGGTGAACAGCGGTCGGCGGAAGGGCTTCAGGGCTTCGATCAGTTCGGCCCAATCGCGGACTTCCCGCCAGTCATCACCCGCCTGTGCTTGCCAGGCCGGACGCCGTAGTGCCCAGCAGGGAATGCCGCTCAAGCGCGCGGCGGTCGCGGCGTTCTGGCTGATTTGGGCGGCGTAGGGGTGAGTGGCATCGAGCAGCAGATCGATGCCTTCATCGTGGATGAATTGCGCCAACCCCTCGGCACCGCCGTAGCCACCGACGCGAACCTGGCATTGCAGATCCGTCGGTATCCGACCGACGCCGGCCAGACTGTAGATATGCTGCGGTCCCAGTGTGCGGGCAATGGCCATGGCTTCGGTCACGCCGCCGAGCAACAGGATGCGCTTCATTGAAAGGCTCCCGCATGGCCAACAATCCCACCCTGGCGATCGATGGCAAAGACTTCCACCTGTACCTGCGCCGGCACCACGCTGCGGGCAAAATCCAGGGCGTGCTGACAGACTGCATCACCCAGGGCGACCCCGGCTGCGGCGGCCATGGCCAGTGCCTGCTGGCTGGTGTTGGCCTCGCGGATGCGCTGCTGCAAGGCCGCATCGGCGCCGATCTGCGCCGCCCATGACGCCAGTTGCGGCAGGTCAATGCTCGAATGGCGACTGTGCAGGTCCATATGCCCGGCCGCCAGTTTGCTGATCTTGCCGAATCCACCGCACAGGCTGAGTTTATCCACAGGCACTTTGCGCAGATGCTTGAGCACGGCGCCAACGAAGTCGCCCATTTCGATCAGGGCGATTTCCGGCAGGTTGTAGACCCGGCGCATGGTGTCTTCGCTGGCGTTGCCGGTGCAGGCGGCGATGTGCAGGTAACCGTTGGTTTTCGCCACGTCGATGCCCTGGTGGATCGAGGCGATGTAGGCCGCGCAGGAAAACGGCCGGACGATGCCGCTGGTACCGAGTATCGACAGGCCACCAAGAATGCCCAGGCGCGGGTTCATGGTTTTCAGTGCCAGGGCCTCGCCGTTCTCGACATTGACCGTGACGTCGAAACCACCGCTGTAGCCGAGTTCGTCGGCCAGTCGGGCCAGGTGCTCACTGATCATTTTGCGTGGCACCGGATTGATCGCGGGCTCGCCGACTCCCAGCACCAGTCCGGGCCGGGTCACGGTGCCGACGCCGCGTCCGGCCTTGAAGCGAGTCCCCGGTTCGGCGCTCAGGCGTACCTGGGAATAGAGCAGGGCACCGTGGGTCACGTCCGGATCGTCACCGGCATCCTTGATAGTTCCCGCTTCGGCGCCGTCCTCGATCAGCCGGCAGAACTCAAGGCGCATCTGCACCTGTTTGCCCTTGGGCAACACGATTTCCACGGCATCGGCCGCTGTGCCATCCAGCAGCAGGCGCGCGGCGGCGAGGCTGGTAGCCGTGGCGCAACTGCCGGTGGTCAGGCCGCTGCGCAGGGGGGCGGGTTGTTCGGCGGTTTCATCACGCATCGAAGGGCTTCGTCACGTCCAGCAGGGTAATGGGCAAGGCCTGGCGCCAGGTGTCGAAGTCGCCCAGCGGTTGTGCCTGGGCGATATGAATGCGGGTCAGTTCCCCGCCGTGTTGCTCGCGCCAGGCCATCAGGGTCATTTCACTTTGCAGGGTGACCGCGTTGGCAATCAACCGGCCCCCGGGTTTGAGTCCGGCCCAGCAGGCATCAAGCACGCCTTCGCGGGTGACGCCGCCGCCGATGAAAATCGCATCCGGCCGCTCCAGCCCGGCCAAGGCCTGGGGGGCGCTGCCGCGAACCAGTTGCAGGCCGGGGACGCCGAGGGCATCGCGGTTGTGTTCGATCAACGTTTGTCGGCCCGCATCTGCCTCGATGGCCAGTGCGCGACAACTGGGGTGAGCGCGCATCCATTCGATGCCGATCGAGCCGCAGCCGGCGCCGACGTCCCACATTAGTTCGCCGGGAGTCGGAGCCAGGCGCGCGAGGGTGATGGCGCGCACATCGCGCTTGGTCAGTTGGCCGTCGTGCCGGAACGCCGCGTCCGGCAGGCCGGCCAGTCGCGACAGCCGCAATGTGTTGGGCTCGGCGACGCACTCGATGGCGATCAGGTTCAGGTCGGCGATCGGCGAATGGTTCCAGTCGCTGGCGATACCTTCGATGCGTCGTTCAGCGTCGCCTCCCAGATGTTCCAGCACGGTGAGACGGCTGGGGCCGAAGCCGCGTTCGCGCATCAGTGCAGCGATGGCGGCGGGGCTACGGCCGTCGTTGCTCAATACCAGCAAGCGCACGCCGCTGGACAGGTGGGCGTTGAGTGCGGCGACAGGCCGGGCCACCACCGAAAGTGTCACCACCTCCTGTAACGGCCAACCCATTCGCGCTGCGGCCAGTGAGCAGGAGGAGGGCGCGGGAAGCGTCAGCATCTCGGCTGCGGGAAGTTGCCGGGCAAGGCTGGCGCCGACACCGAAGAACATCGGATCGCCGCTGGCCAGGACGCACACGGGTTCGCCACGGTGCGACAGCAGTGACTCAAGGGAGAAAGGACTCGGCCACGGCTGGCGCTCGCCGCGTATGCACGGCGGGAGCAAATCCAGGTGTCGCTGGCCCCCGAAGATTTTCGAGGCGCGCAACAGCGCATGCCGGGCGTTCTTGCCCAGGCCCTTGAAACCGTCTTCGCCGATGCCTAGTACCGTCAGCCAGGGTGTCATGCTGTTCCTCAATCACGCGTTCAACGTTGTTGGGCGGCATGATAGCGCGGGTTCCATGGGCTGACTGCCTTCTCTTCCCGACCGGAGTCTTTTCATGCAGCGAAGTAAAGCAGGCATAATACCGCGCACTTTCGCCGTGAATCGCCTCGCCACCTGAACGGGTCCGCCTTGAACGAACGTCCGCTGTCCGCTGCCTTACGCCCCTCGGCTTGTCCGGGGTTGCTGCGTATCGTGCCCGCGCTGGATGGCGGAATCTGCCGGATCAAGTTGAACGGCGGTTCGATCAGCAGCGTCCAGGCCGAGGCCGTGGCGGCTGCGGCCGAGCGTTTCGCCAGCGGAGCGATCGAGGCGACCAACCGGTCCAACCTGCAGATCCGCGGCATCGGTAACGAGCAATCAGAGTTGATCGACAGCCTGCTGGCCGCCGATCTGGGACCGCGCACGGCGGCCGGCGACGATGTGCGCAACCTGATGCTCAGTCCGGGTGCCGGGATCGACCGGCATAGGCTGTTCGACACTCGCCCGCTGGCCGGGCAGATCCTCGCCACATTGCAGGGCCATGAGGTTTTTCACGACCTCAGTGCCAAGTTCGCCGTGCTGCTTGATGGCGGTGAAGGCCTGGCGATGCTCGAACATCCCCATGACCTGTGGCTCTCGGCGTTTGCGCGAGACGGTGAGCAACGGCTGGCGTTCGGCCTGGCGGGATGCCCGACGGACAGTCCTGCCGGTTCGATTGCACTCGATGACGGGCATGCGCTGGTGGTCGCGGTCCTTGAGTTGTTCCTTGAACTGGCGCGGCCCGAGCAGACGCGGATGCGCCATTTGCTGGCCGAGCATTCGGTCGAGGCCTTACTGCTTCGGCTGGCTGAGCGAGTACCGATGCAAGCCGTTTTCGGCTGGCAGCGGGTTTCGGGCGCCAGTGATTTGCACATCGGCGCCCATCCCCAGTCCGAGCCCGGTGTTGTCTATGTGGGGGCTGTCCCGCCCTTGGGGCGACTTGATCCGGCGATGCTGCGGGGCGTGGCACAACTGGCACGTGAATTCGGTGATGCCAGTCTGCGCTTCACACCCTGGCAAAGCCTGCTGCTGCCCAATGTCCGCGCAGAAAACGCCGCTGAGGTCATTCGGCAATTGCAATGTCTGGGCTTGCAGTGCGAAGCCGATCAGCCCTTGTCCCGGTTGATCGCCTGCGCCGGTTCAAATGGCTGCGGTAAAGGCCTGGCCGAGACCAAGGGCGATGCCCTGCAATTGGCCACCTTGCTGCAGCGTCACGGTCAAACGCCGAGCGTGCATTTGAGCGGGTGTGCGCGTTCCTGTGCCGCCGCGCATACGGCGCCCGTCACCTTGCTGGCCGTCGCCCCCGGTCACTACGATCTCTATTTTCGCGATGCAGTGCAGCCGGGTTTCGGCGCACTGCACGCACACAACCTTACTATAGAAGCGGTCGCGGCCCTGCTCGACGCCCGCTCACGGAGCCCCCTTGATGCTTGATTACATCCGCGACGGTCAGGAGATCTATCGCAACTCCTTCGCGATCATTCGCGCCGAGGCCAACCTCGACCGAATCCCGGCCGATCTGGAGAAACTCGCGGTCCGTGTGATTCACGCCTGCGGCATGGTCGAGGCCATCGACGGTTTGCAGTTTTCCGAAGGGGCGGGCCAGGCCGGGCGTGATGCACTGGCAGCCGGTGCGCCAATCTTGTGCGATGCGCGAATGGTCTCCGAGGGCGTTACCCGCGCACGGTTGCCGGCGAACAATCCGGTGATCTGCACCTTGCGCGATGAGAGCGTTCCGGAACTGGCCCGTGAATTGGGCAATACCCGCTCAGCTGCTGCGCTGGAACTGTGGCGCCCGCACCTCGAAGGCAGCGTGGTGGTCATCGGCAACGCGCCGACGGCACTGTTTTACTTGCTGGAAATGCTCGATGCCGGTGCGCCGAAACCGGCGTTGATCCTCGGTTTTCCAGTAGGCTTTGTCGGCGCCGCCGAATCCAAGGCAGCGCTGGCGGCCGACAGCCGTGGCGTGCCTTTTGTCATCATGCAGGGTCGCCTGGGCGGTAGCGCCATGGCCGCCGCCGCCGTCAATGCCCTCGCCACGGAGATCGAATGATGCAGCAACCTGGACGTTTGATCGGCCTCGGCGTCGGTCCCGGTGATCCGGAACTGATTACCGTCAAGGCTCTGCGTTTGCTGCGCGAGTCGCCTGTAGTGGCGTACTTCGTCGCCAAGGGCAAGAAGGGCAATGCCTTCGGCATCATCGAAGCACACCTGCAAGACGCACAGAACCTGTTGCCACTGGTGTACCCGGTGACCACCGAAGCCTTGCCGGCGCCATTGTCCTACGAGCAAGTGATCAGTGACTTCTACGATGACGCTGCCACAGAACTGGCCACGCATCTCGACGCGGGTCGTGACGTGGCGGTGATCTGCGAGGGTGATCCGTTCTTCTACGGCTCCTACATGTACTTGCACGACCGGCTCGCCCAGCGTTATCAGGCTGAAGTCGTGCCCGGTGTATGCTCGATGCTCGGCGGTGCCTCGGTGCTCGGTGCACCACTGGTGTATCGCAATCAGAGTCTGTCGGTGTTGTCCGGTGTGTTGCCGCACGACGAACTCAAGCGCCGCCTGGCCGATGCCGATGCCGCGGTGATCATGAAGCTGGGACGCAACTTTCCCAAGGTCCGCCAGGTACTGGAAGAACTCGGCCTGGCCGAGCGTGCGCTTTACGTCGAACGCGCGACCATGGCCAACCAAAAGATCGTGCCGCTGGACCAGGTCGAGCCGATGTCCTCGCCGTATTTCTCGTTGATCATCGTTCCCGGTGAAAGGTGGCAAGGCTGATGACTCAATCAACGCCAGCCATCGTCATTCTTGGCCAGGGTAGCCTGGCCACTGCCCGCCGCATTCAGCAAGTGTATCCCGCCGCGCTGATCCATGGCCTGGCCGGACGGGTCGAAGGTGCCGACCGCACGTATCAGGAGTTCGGTACGAACCTGCGTGAGCTATATCATCAGGCCGTGCCGATCATTGCCCTTTGCGCCGCAGGTATTGTCATTCGCACCCTGGCGCCACTGCTACTGGAAAAAGGCGCCGAGCCGCCAGTGCTGGCCGTGGCCGAGGACGGCAGTGCCGTGGTGCCGTTGCTCGGCGGCCTGGGTGGAGTGAATGTGCTGGCACGGGAGATCGCCTCGGCGCTTGAAGTCGCGGCAGCGATCACCACCAGCGGCGAACTGCGCTTCGGCACCTGCCTGCTCAATCCGCCCAGCGGCTACACGCTGGGTGATCTGGAGTCGGGCAAGCGGTTTGTCTCCGACCTGCTCGCCGGCCACAGTGTGCGCATCGAGGGCGTCGCGCCATGGCTGGTTCAGGCGCAACTGCCCGAAGATCCGCAGGCGCGGCATTCGATCCTTGTCGGTACTGCCGAGCGTGAGGTGAGCGCCAACGAACTGCTGATTTATCCGCGCAGTGTCGCGGTGGTGGTGAACGCCGGGGTGGCGGGGTTGTCAGACATCGTTCGCGCGGCGCTGCAGCAAGCGAAAATCGCCGTTCAGGCGTTGGCCTGTCTGGTCGCGGCGGATACCGAGATGGCCAGTCCGGCATTGCGCGAAGCCGCGCTTGAACTGGGTGTGCCTCTACGTTATGTTGCGACTGCCGCCGACATGGTGGCGCTGGCGCGTAGCGCGGTGCCGGAGGCGACGGTAATTACGACGGCTGGTTGCCTCGCCATTGCCGTGGCCGAACAGCCATTGGATGTGACCCGGATCGGTCGTCCGCGCGGCCGCCTGGCAGTGATCGGCCTCGGCCCGGGCGCCGCCGAACTAATGGTGCCGGCGGTGAAAGCCGAGTTGGCGCGGGCGACCGATGTGCTCGGTTATGAGACCTACGTACGCATGGCCGGGCCGTTTCGTGAAGACCAGGTGCAACATTGCACAGACAACCGGGAAGAAATGCAGCGCGCGCGTCATGCCTTTGAGCTCGCCGCCCAGGGCCGTTCGGTCATAGTCGTATCCTCTGGCGATCCGGGTGTGTTCGCCATGGCCGCCGCCGTGCTGGAAGCGTTGCACGAGTCGTGCGACCCGGCCTGGCACAACGTCGATCTGGAGGTCCTCCCCGGGGTCTCCGCTTCGCTGGCCACCGCCGCCCAGGCCGGTGCGCCGCTGGGGCATGACTTCTGCGTGATGTCGCTGTCCGACAACCTCAAGCCCTGGTCGATCATCGAGAAACGTCTGGATCTGGCCGCCGACGCTGATCTGGCACTGGCCTTCTACAATCCGATCTCCCGTTCACGGCCGTGGCAGTTGGGAAGGGCATTGGAGATAGTCGCCGGGCACCGTGCGCCGGAAACACCAGTGGTCCTGGGGCGGGACATTGGTCGTCCAGGCCAGACCTTGCACGTCACGACTCTGGGGCAGTTGACCGCGGATCAGGTCGACATGCGCACCATGGTGCTGATCGGCTCGTCCACCACCTGCTCCTTCCCTCGTCCTGAGGGAGGCTTATGGGTCTACACGCCGCGCTGGTACGGCGACAAACCCGCTTCCTGAATCAAGACGCCTCTTTGGAGGCGTTTTTTTTTGTGAAATATCCGGCATAAGCAAGTTTCTGGTTTGTGGGGTTTGTGCTGGAAATATACGTTTAAATATCTAAAGTATACGTAGTGAGCTGTTTTGATACTGTGTGATATACCTGTTGGTAGCAGTCCCTTGTTGTGTATGCTTTGTAACTCTGGAGTTTCTTTGTTTCGATAGGGTGTGCGGTTTGTGTTAATGGAGAGTATTCAAAATGGACTTTGATTTTTCAGTTATCCCCAGGCTTGAACAACGCCTTGAGTTTATCCGGAATATGGACTTTCCTCGAGCCCAGCGTTCAGGTAGGGTCAGGAGATTTGCTGTTGGCGATGATGTCAGGATATATGATGACCGTGCGCAAAGTGCGATGCTGATTGGCGGGACGCTGCTGGGCTGTATGGCAGGCGTGAGCAGGGAGGAAAAGAAAGAAATCAATAACAGCATCAAGATTGCCAGTTTGATGTGTGATAGATACGAAGATGAAGCGCTTGGCCTTGACGCTTGGCTGAATCTGTACGCAAGAACGCTTAATCATTTTGGATGGTATTCGGATCGACATCCGGGTGAAAAGGTTTATAGGGATCTGTCCGGTACGGTTTCCGGGAAAATGATTGAAGCGGTTCGGCAATTGGGTAATGAGCCCATGCTGGCTAACACTATGGCGGCTTTCAAGGCGCTAGAGTCTGACTCTCGTGGGCTGACGACATATGCTGGTGCGACGCTGTACGGAAAATCCTTTCAAATTGCACCAGCAGGCCGTGATAGTAAAGGGATACTGACAGTGGCACTCAATCACGCACGGTTGAATGCCAAGAAAGAAACCGAGACTTTCCTGTTTGTAAGTTGGATGGCGGGGGAGGCTGAGTTGCGACATAATTACAGAAGCTTTTATCTCGACAGAAATGCTTACGCTCAAACGAAACAGGAACTGGAAGATATCCTCGAGGCGAGCGATATGGCTGAAATCGAGCTAAGGCTTTGAAAGTGTATTGAATATAGTCTTGCAAGTAATGGTTTTACTGCTTGGTTGTGTGTGGTTTACATGATCTGGCCAGTATTAATGCGTGGTTTAAAAAATTAATTTTTGCTCCTGGGCTGGAATCTGCCCTTTTTACAAACTATATGGATATTAATAATGACTGATATTGCTGCTGTAGAGATGAACGAAGCACAGTGCCTGGAATTTATCGAGGAAAGTCTGAAAGAAGTCTTGCCTGCTATTCAGCAACAGGGTGCGGGTGCTCGAGTTCGCCGTGCTGCCGATCTACCCATTGATCGCGATAAGTTGAACGCGGCGATTCTCAATTCCACGATGATTTCCTTTCCCGAGGGCGTGAGTCGCCGCAACAAAACAATCGTGAAGCGAACCTTTTTGTTTGCCGACCTGACTGCACAGATCAGGTTCCCTCGCGAGCAAGATCAAAATAAACGCTGGGAACACATGCTCAAAGGGATGAAGGCCATGGGCTGGAGCATGTTCGGCAATCCGACTATCAATTATCAAGAGTCATCAAGCGGCCTGCTAATGTCCAATTTGGTGCTGGACATTGCCAAGTCGATGATCGGCGGTGTTGCCGGCGGTCTCGGACCTGTCCTGAAGCTAGGGGTGGAAAAAGCGATCGAAGGTCTGCAGGCCAATAAAGAAGCCTTGAAGGTTTATGAGCGTAACGGTAAGAAAGGCGATGGTGCAAACTTCGGTCTCGCAAGCTGTGCGCAGGACAGCGATGGCGAAGTCAGTCTGGTGTTGAGCGCTATCAGTTATTACACCGTCTCTGGAAATACCAAGATCGCTTTCTTTGACAAAACCACTTCGACTGGCGAGTTGTTTCAGTCCAAGGGTGTTTTCAGCATCCATGCCGATGACTACACCCAAAATAAAGAGGACGCAGCCAACAGGTTCTATGAGGCTGTCGACAAGTCTCTGGAAATGGACTTTGGTATCTGATTTCCGGTCTGGTCAGGTGCAATGCACCTGACCTTTTGGGGGTGCAATATGAGTAGTAGTGCTTATGTTAATGCGGGTAGCTTGCTGGCTATTTCGTCATCGCTGTCGGCGTCGGTGCGCGAAGACATCCTTTCTTCATTTCTCTTGGCTCAGTTGACCTCGATCAAGAGCTACCCGGAGTTCAAGAATTTCAACGCTTGGAACACTAGGTGTATCGAGGCATTGAAGTTTCTTCTCTATAAAGTGCCGGGCCGGGTCGGGGATGGGGTCTTTTCCTCCTCTGTGGATGATTTCGTCACCTTCGAGAGCCTTGTCAGGAATCGGCTGGCGCCTTTGTTGGCGCCAGATGAGTGCAGGTCGCTGGATCTTTTGCTGCAACACAGCTTGAGTCTTGAAGTGCAGAGCCCAGGTCTCGATTTGTTGACGCGATACGCCTTGGGAGCGGAGAGCGGTAGCGCCCCGGTTGTCAACCGTATCAGGTTCCATGCCGGCGTGGTGGACGAGTCTGCAACCCTTAGACTGTTGACTATCAACCTGGCTACTCGTGTATCCATTGCCCCGGTTTTTTTCAATCAGAGATTCATGTTGAGCGAGATTGTCGGAGATGTTGAAACGCAATGCATTGTCGCTCAACTGGACGAGGACTATGCAGAGCACAAAAGGAAGTGGGTACTCGACACCCTCGGTGGGCGGCGTGAAAAGGAGGTCGAAAGACTTTATTGATGTGTACTTGCCGGCCCGTCACGGCACCAGGTATCCCTTCACACCAGTGAAGATGATCTGCGCCGCCAATGCGCACACGAACAACCCCATCAAGCGGCTGACGATCTGTAGCCCCTGGTCGCCAAGAATGCGCTCGATACGGCCGGACAAAAACAGCACCACCCCCACGGTGAAACTGGCCAGCGCAATACTGACAATGGCGGTGAGCTTGTCGTCCCAGTGCGGCTGGCTCACGCCCATCACCAGCAAGGCACCGATGGTGCCGGGGCCGACGGTCAGCGGAATGGTCAGCGGGACGATGGTCACATCCTGCTGCACGTTGTCGGTCTGCACCGCCGATTTGCCTTGTGCCATCCCGAGTGCCGAGATGAACAGGACGCTGCCGGCGCCGATGCGGAATGCATCCACGGTAATGCCGAAAACACTGAAAATCACTCGACCGAACAAGTACAGCAACACGCTGGAGACCAGTGTGGCGACCGCCACTTTCCAGGCCAGCCGACGCTGCTCCTTGCGCGAATAACCACGGGTCAGGCTGATGAAGCAGGACAATACGAAGAATGGGCTGTAGAGCACCAGCATCTTCAGGTAAACGCTGAACAACACATGGAGCATGGTGCCGGGCTCACTGGCGAGGGAAGTCGAGGGGGAGTCTATCAGGGGTTGTGCAGTCTGTCGGCTCAGGACGTTTGGGTCGTTGCGCGATTTTGCTGATCACGCTGGGCGACCCAGTGTTCGATCAGTTCGCGCAGCTGCGACAGTTCGACCGGTTTGGCCATGTGGCCGTCCATGCCGGCCTGGCGCGCACGCTCCTTGTGTTCGGCCAGGATGTGGGCGGTCAAGGCCACCACGGGAGTACGGACACGCTGGTTGCCGACTTCCCAGGCACGCAATTGCTGGGTGGCGGAGAAGCCATCGAGGATCGGCATTTCACAGTCCATCAGGACCAGGTCGTAACGCTGGGCTTTCATCGCTTGCAAGGCTTCTTCACCGTTGCAGGCGGTATCCGGTTGCAGGTTGAGCTTGCTCAGCATGCCGCGGATCACCTTGGTCGAGATGCTGTTGTCTTCGGCCACCAGAATGCGGAAATCGCTGGGGACCTTGACCGGCAGGGCCGGGCCGCCTGGCGGTGGTTGCGTGACGACCTGACCTTTGTTGCGTTGGGTCAACTCGTCGGCCAGGGTGGTCTTGAGGGTGTAGCCGGCCACCGGTTTGGCAAGGATGCGCTTGATCCCGGAGTTGCGCGCAATGATCTTGCTCGGCGCATTGCTGATGCCGGTGAGCATGATCAGCAGGATGTCATGGTTCAGGCTCGGGTCTTCCTTGATCTTGGCCGCCAGTTGCATGCCGGTCATGCCGGGCATGTTCTGGTCCAGCAGGACCACATCGAAGTAATCGCGCAAATGAGCCTTGGTGCGCAACAGTGCCAGCGCTTCCTTGCCGGAAGGTGCGGCGCTGACGTTCAGGCCCCAGGCGCTGCATTGCTGCACCAGCACCTTGCGACAGGTGTCGTTGTCGTCCACCACCAATACCCGCGCGCCTTGCAGCGGGCCATCGAGGTCGGAAGTCGGATGTTCGAGGCGATCCGGGTCCAGCGGCAAGGTCAGCCACAGGGTGCTGCCCTGGTTGCTGCCACTCTTGATCCCGAACTCCCCGTGCATCAGGCGAATCAGCTGCCGGGCAATCACCAGGCCCAGGTTGCCACCCAGGTGGGTGGCCGAAAGGAAATGCCGGCTGTGCAGTTCGGCGTGCATCAGGGCGTCGCGCTCTTCGGCGTCCATGGGCTCGCCGCTGTCCTGTACGGCAATGCGCAGGCGCGGTTTGGCGCTGCGCTCGTCGAGCGCCACGACGATCAGGATTTCGCCTTCGTCGGTTTTTTTCAGGGCGTTTTCCAGCAGGCTCAGCAGGGTCTGGCGCAGGCGTGTCGGGTCACCGCTGATCACCCGCGGCACTTGCGGCTGGATGAAACTGATCAACTCGACGTTTTGCTGCTCGGCCTTGGCGCGGAAGATGCTCAGGCAATCTTCGATCAGTGCGTTGAGGTCGAACTGCACATCGTCCAGTTCGATCTGCCCGGACTCGAGTTTGGAAATGTCGAGAATTTCGTTGATCAGTGTCAGCAGTTCGTTGCCGGCGCTGTGGATTGTCTGCACATAGTCGCGCTGCTTGACCGAAAGCGGCGTACCCAGCAGCAGCTCGGTCATGCCGAGGACGCCGTTCATCGGGGTGCGGATTTCATGGCTGATCTTCGCCAGGAACTCGGCCTTGGCATTGATCTCGGCATTGCTGGCCGCCAGGTCGCGACTGATGCTGAAACGGTCTTCGGTGATGCGACGCTGGCGCTCGCTCAACGCGATGCTCATCAGCAGGCCGCTGATGCAGATGAACACCAGCAATGTGGTGATCAAGCCGTGGGGTTCGATCAGGGTCAGCCCCAACAGCGCCGGGAGGATGACCAGTGTCCCAAGGTTGAACACCACCATGGCCGCCACGAAGAGGCGAGCCGGGCGATAGCCTTTTTGCCAGTAATAGGCGCTGATGAACAGCATGCTCAGGCCTGCAAGGGCAACCAGGCCGTAGGTGATGAAGTTCAGCGGCAAGGTATTGACGAACAGCAGCATCAGGCCGCAGGCGGTGATGAGCAGGACCTCGCCGAGCAGCAACCGATTCAGCGGGTGCGGTCCCAGGGGGGCGAAAAAGCGATAGGCAAGCATCAGGCCGCAAGGTGCAGTCAGTAGCAGTGCCAGGTAAGCCCCCGGCGTTTGCAGGGCATGCCAGTCCGGTAGCCAGGGGCCGGCGAGGTTCAGCAACAGCAGCAGGCTGAGCATCAACAGCCCTTCGCATGCCGCCAGCCAGAGGGCACTGTGTGAGCGGGTGTAGGCGTACCGGATGAGATTGTGCAGGATCAGCATGGCGATGCAACCGAACAGCAGGCCATAGATCAGCGTCTGGTTCTGGTCGGCAGCGGCGATGATCGCCGATTGCAAGGTGATATAAGGCCGTAACTGATGGTCAGAGGCCAGTCGCAGGTAGACATCGAGGGGGTTGTCGCTTTGCGGCAGGGCCAGCATGAAATCACTGCTGGGCAATGGCCGCTCGGATTGGGGGTGTTCGTTGCCTGTGCTGGATTGATCGATCAGCTTGTCGCCGTCCAGGACGTACATGTTGAACTGGCGCAGGTCAGGCGCGAACACCCGCAGCAACTGTTCGTGTTTGCCCGGTGCCAGCCTGAATCGCAACCATAACGCGCCATCGGGTTCGGCCGCGGTAATGCGCTCGAGTTCGATAGGGCTGAATTGATTGGTGTAGCGTGCGGAGCGGATGTCGCTCAGTTGCAGGTCGCCCTGTTCGTCGAGCAATACTGCCCAGCCACTGCCTTGCGCGGCCTGGGCCGGTAGCATGCAGAGCAAGGTCAGCAAAGTGACGGTCAAGCTTATGGCAATCCTGAGCCAGCGCACGGCGAAATCCCTTCGTTAGGTTGATGCCAGAATATAACGATGCGCGGCGCCGGAATAGCCAGGCAATGAACCGTGTTCATTGCCTGGCGTGGTGTTTACCTTATTCCTGGCTCTCGCCACGCTCGCGGGCAATGGCGCGGTAGCCAATGTCCTTGCGATAGAAACAGCCTTCCCAGTCAATCGTTGCCGCCAGCTTGTAGGCCTGCTGTTGTGCAGCATCGACGCTGGCACCCATGGCTGTGGCGCACAATACACGACCACCGGCGGTCACTACCTGGCCATCCTTGAGCGCAGTGCCGGCGTGGAAAACCTTGCCTTCCTGTGTGGCGGCTGCCTCCAGCCCCTTGATGGCAGCGCCCTTGGCGTAGTCACCAGGATAGCCGCCAGCGGCCAGGACGATGCCGACACTCGGGCGTGGATCCCATTGCGCTTCAACTTTATCCAGCGCCTGGGCCAGGGCGGCTTCGACCAGCAGTACCAGGCTCGACTGCAGACGCAGCATCACCGGTTGGGTCTCAGGGTCGCCGAAACGGCAGTTGAACTCGATGACTTTCGGGTTGCCAGCCTTGTCGATCATCAGGCCGGCGTACAGGAAGCCAGTATAGACGTTGCCTTCCTCGGCCATGCCGCGCACCGTCGGCCAGATCACCAGGTCCATGACGCGCTTGTGCACGTCGGCGGTGACCACCGGCGCCGGGGAGTAAGCGCCCATGCCGCCGGTGTTCGGGCCGGTGTCGCCGTCGCCGACGCGTTTGTGGTCCTGGCTGGTGGCCATCGGCAGCACGTTCTTGCCGTCGACCATGACGATGAAGCTGGCTTCTTCGCCGTCCAGGAACTCTTCGATGACCACGCGCGAACCTGCATCGCCAAAGGCATTGCCCGCCAGCATGTCGCGCACGGCGTCTTCGGCTTCGGCCAGGGTCATGGCGACGATTACGCCTTTACCGGCGGCCAGGCCGTCGGCCTTGATCACGATCGGAGCGCCTTTTTCCCGCAAGTAGGCGAGGGCCGGTTCGATTTCGGTGAAGTTCTGGTAGTCGGCAGTCGGGATCTTGTGGCGAGCCAGGAAATCCTTGGTGAAGGCTTTCGAACCTTCCAGCTGTGCAGCGCCAGCGGTCGGGCCGAAGCAATCGAGGCCGCGGCTGCGGAACAGATCCACGACACCGGCAACCAGCGGCACTTCAGGGCCGACGATGGTCAGGGAAACGTTTTTCTCGGCAAAGTCTGCCAGCTGCTCGAGCGCCAGTACGTCGATGGCGACGTTCTCGCACTTGGCTTCGATGGCGGTACCGGCATTGCCCGGCGCCACGAACACCTTCTGCACGCGCGGATCCTGAGCCACTTTCCAGGCCAGGGCGTGTTCACGGCCACCGCTGCCAATGATCAAAACATTCATTTCAAAAACCTCGGATGACGCAAATTCTGTTTTAGAACCTATAGCGCTTCACGCTGTAGGAGGTCGCAATGAAACCGGTAGATGCAAGGCGGGGTCGGCCTCGATGAGCGGAGTTGCCTTCTGGCAATGAGCATCATCGAGGTCGGATCCAACGCAGCAGATGCCGGGTTCAGTGCGGCCGTCGTCTTGTTAGTGACGGAAGTGGCGCATGCCGGTGAACACCATGGCGATACCAGCTTCGTCTGCGGCTGCAATCACTTCAGCATCACGCATCGAGCCGCCTGGCTGGATCACAGCAGTCACGCCCGCCTTGGCCGCATTGTCCAAGCCATCGCGGAACGGGAAGAATGCATCGGAAGCCATCACCGAGCCCGCTACCTGCAAGCCAGCATGTTCAGCCTTGATCGCAGCAATACGCGCAGAGTTCACGCGGCTCATCTGGCCGGCGCCGACACCGATGGTCTGGCGGTTCTTGGCGTAGACGATGGCGTTGGATTTCACGTACTTGGCGACTTTCCAGGCGAAGATCAGGTCGTTGATTTCCTGCTCGCTCGGTGCGCGTTTGGTCACGACCTTGAGGTCATCGGCGCCGATCATGCCGATGTCGCGGCTTTGTACCAGCAGGCCACCGTTGACGCGCTTGTAGTCCCACGCTGCCGCGCGGTCAGCCGACCACTCGCCGCAGGCCAGCAGGCGTACGTTGGCTTTGGCGGCGACAATGGCGCGGGCTTCTTCGCTGACCGATGGGGCGATGATCACCTCGACGAACTGACGCTCGACGATCGCCTTGGCGGTCTCGGCATCCAGCTCACGGTTGAAGGCGATGATGCCGCCGAAGGCCGATTCGGTGTCGGTGGCGTAGGCCAGGTCGTAGGCCTTGCGGATGCCGCCTTCGGCGTCCGGGCTGACCGCCACGCCGCACGGGTTGGCGTGCTTGACGATCACGCAAGCCGGCTTGACGAAGCTCTTCACGCATTCCAGCGCGGCGTCGGTGTCGGCCACGTTGTTGTACGACAGTTCCTTGCCTTGCAGCTGGGTCGCGGTGGCGATGCCGACTTCGGCAGGCTTGGCTTCAACGTAGAACGCCGCGCTCTGGTGCGGGTTCTCGCCGTAGCGCATTTCCTGGGCCTTGATGAACTGGCTGTTGAAGGTGCGCGGGAATTCGCTGCGACCTTCGGTGCTGAGCGTTTCAGCCGCCTGGTTAACAGTGCCCATGTAGTTGGCGATCATGCCGTCGTAGGCGGCGGTGTGCTCGAAGGCCTTGAGCATCAGGTCGAAACGCTGAGCGTAGGTCAGGCCGCCGGCCTTGAGGTTTTCCAGGACGCTGGCGTAATCGCTGGCATTGACCACGATGGCCACGTCCTTGTGGTTCTTGGCCGCGGAACGGACCATGGTCGGGCCGCCGATGTCGATGTTCTCGATGGCGGTCGGCAGGTCGCAGCCAGGCTTGTTGATGGTGGCTTCGAACGGGTACAGGTTGACCGCTACCAGGTCGATCGGCTTGATGCCGTGCTCGTTCATGATGGCGTCGTCGATACCGCGACGACCGAGGATCCCGCCGTGGATTTTCGGGTGCAGGGTCTTCACCCGGCCGTCCATCATCTCGGCAAAACCGGTGTAATCAGCGACTTCCACTGCGGCAACGCCGTTGTCCTGCAGCAGCTTGAACGTCCCGCCGGTGGAGAGGATCTCGACGCCCAGGGCTTCGAGCTCCTTGGCGAATTCGAGGATCCCGGTCTTGTCGGAAACACTGATCAAGGCGCGGCGGATCGGCAGGCGGGTAGTCTGGTCGGTCATCTCAATTTCCATCAAAAGCAAAGGAAGTCAGCAAAAAAGGCGACCGGTTTTACGCGGGCGCCTTTCTGGTTTGATTGAATGCTTACAGCAAATCGTACTGCTTGAGTTTCTTGCGCAGCGTGCCCCGGTTCAGCCCGAGCAGCTCGCTGGCCTTGGTCTGGTTGCCCTTGACGTAATTCATCACGCACTCGAGCAGGGGGGCCTCGACTTCGGAGAGCACCAGGTTGTACACATCCGTGACGGCAGCGCCCTCAAGGTGGGCGAAATAATTGTGCAGCGCCTTCTCGACACTCCCGCGAAGGGTCTGGCCCTCTTCGCTCGGAGTATTGAGGTGCTGTTTCAAATTCACGTTGTCGCTCACGGGTGTTGTTCCACTCACTAAAGTCTCGGTCATCATCGTCATGCGGCCACCCACTCTCCGTCCCCTGTCAGGCTCTTGTAACGTTCGGCGAAAAACGCCTGAACGTTGGCGCATTGTGTATCCGTACCATCCAAACGATTGAAGTGGGCGCGAAACTCCCTGGCGCCCGGCAGGGTTGCGAGATACCAGCCCACATGCTTTCGAGCAATGCGCACACCCATGACATCGCCATAGAAGGCGTGGAGGGCGGCCAGATGCTCTAGCAGAATGCGTTCCACCTCGATCAGTTCCAGCGCCGGGAGCTTCTCGCCGGTACGCAGGAAATGCTCGATCTCGCGAAAAATCCACGGCCGCCCCTGGGCGGCCCGGCCAATCAGCAGGCCATCGGCACCGGTCGCGTCGAGCACGTACCGGGCTTTTTCCGGCGAGTCGATATCGCCGTTGGCAAAGACCGGAATCGACACCGCCTGCTTGATCGCGGCAATGGTGTCGTACTCGGCTTCACCGGTGTACAGGTCGGCACGGGTGCGGCCATGTACCGCCAGCGCCGTAATGCCTGCCTGCTCGGCGATCTTCGCCACCGTCAGGCCGTTCTTGTTGTCCCGGTCCCAACCGGTCCGGATCTTCAGGGTAACCGGCACATCAACCGCGGCCACGACGGCCTGCAGGATCTCGGTTACCAGGGGTTCATCTTTCAACAGTGCGGACCCGGCAGCCTTGTTGCAGACTTTTTTTGCCGGACAGCCCATGTTGATATCAATAATCTGCGCACCCATTTCAACGTTGGCCCGGGCGGCGTCCGCCAGCATCTGCGCATCGCCACCGGCGATCTGTACCGAGCGTGGCTCGGGATCACCTTCGTGGATCATGCGCATGCGCGACTTGCGGGTGTTCCACAGGCTCATGTCGCTGGTGACCATTTCCGAGACTACTAGCCCCGCGCCCAAGCGCTTGCACAGCTGACGAAAGGGCTGGTCGGTGACGCCCGCCATAGGGGCGAGAATCAAGCTGTTGTTTAACGTGTATGGACCGATGCGTACCGCCGACATAGGACTTCCCTGTTGTGGGGCCGGATCATGAGAGTTCGAAAAAGGGTGGGCATGATACCCGCTCTCGATGACTGGATAAAGGCTGAATTGAACAAAATCTGAACAGTTATTCTGTTATTACCCGTGGTTTGGTATGCCGGGTGGGCTCAAAATGCCGGCGCCAATCAGGGGGCGATGAAGCGTTTCACTCCGGAGAGTGAAAGCTCAGACTGTAGTTCACGGCCTTGGCGCCGGGGTCGAGAATGTCCAGGGCGATGTGAATTGGCGTTTGCGGAGGCATCTCCGCCATGCCTTCGAGATCGCCATTGAGGTATTCGCCGGGTTTGAAGCGGCGACTGGCTATCAGATGGCCATTGAGGTCGGCGAAGCGCAGTTCCAGCAACGGGAAGGGCTGGGAGAAGGGCGCACGGTTATAGATGATCGCATCGACCACCAGGGCGCCGTTGAACTCGGGGTGGCTGCGTACCACCAGGTTGCTGCTCTTGATTTTCGCAATGTCGACCTTGGAAGGCACGGTGCAGCCGATTTGCGGGCAAAATTGCTGGAACCACGGGCGATATTGATCCTGTCGCGCCAGTTCGTCGAAATGGTATGCGATGTACTGGCCGGCAAGGGCGCCAGCGGCAATCAGGATCAGCAGTAGCCAGAGCAGCCGGCGCCCCCACGGAGAGCGACGTTTTTGCCAGTCCAGTTGCAACGGATCATCGGTCAGGTCTTGCAGCACTTCGGCGCGCACGCCCGGCTCACTGCGTTCGCGTCGCTTGCGCAGCGGTTCGATCGAGGGCAGGTCGTCGTCGATTTCATTCTGGTCGGTGGCTGACAGGCGTTCGTGATTCAGCGGTGCATCGAGAGGGTCGTGCAATTTCAACTGGGGTGGCTGTGTTTCGTCGTCGAGATCAACCGGTTCCAGGGATAGCGAAGGTTCGGTGCGCGAGTTTTTGCCCGGTTCGACCGTCGGCTCTGGCGTTTCAAGGCTGTCGAGCGGTTCGTCGACTTGCTCACGATCGACGGCCGGCTCACTGAACAGGCTGTCGGGCCACGGTTCTTCGTCCTGCTCGAGGCTGTCGCGCCGGGCACTCAGTGAATCATCGCGATGACGACCGAATTCGGTGATCGGCTGGATTTTCCGTTGTTCGAGCCGGGCCAGTTCTTCGTCCAGATCGAGGCTGTCCAGATCCAGTTCGGCAGCGCTCCACTGCTTTTGGCTGATGGTGCGAGGCTGCGATGGCTCGGCGGTCTCTTCAGGCTTCGGTGGTGCTGCCGGTGCTTCTTTGCCAGCCTGCTCGAGCAGTTGCTTGGCGGCATTGAACACCTGCAGGCAAGAGCCGCAGCGAACCACGCCACGCGCCACGCTCAACTGGGCATGGCTGACGCGGAAGCTGGTTTGGCAATGCGGGCACTGGGTGACGAAGCTATCGGTCATGCGGCGATCCGGATTATGCAGGCGGTCATTCTAGCGCCGACGGCCAGTGATGCGCACCCAGCCATCGCGATTGGCGATCGGATCCAGATCGAAGTCCCTGGCGTAGGCGGCAGCGACTTCGTCGCCTTGTTCAGCGAGGATGCCCGACAGCGCCAGGCGACCACCCGGCTTGACCAGGCCGGACAGCTGCGGCGCCAGGGAAACCAGCGGGCCGGCGAGAATGTTGGCCACCAGCACGTCGGCTTGAACCTGTGGAAGGTCTTGCGGCAGGTACAGCGGGAACAGCTCTTCGGCAATGTTGTTGCGTCCGGCGTTGTCGCGGGAGGCTTCCAGTGCCTGCACGTCGATATCGGTACCCACGGCCTGTTTGGCGCCCAGCAACAGGGCGGCAATCGCCAGGATCCCCGAGCCACAGCCGAAGTCCAGCACGTTGCAGCCCTTCAGGTCCTGGCCGTCGAGCCATTCCAGGCACAGCGCGGTGGTCGGGTGGGTGCCGGTGCCGAATGCCAGGCCCGGGTCCAGCAGCAGATTCACTGCATCAGGCTCCGGCGCGGCGTGCCAGCTTGGCACGATCCACAGGCGCTGGCCGAAACGCATCGGCTGGAAGTTGTCCATCCAGCTGCGTTCCCAGTCCTGGTCTTCGATCACTTCGCTGTGGTGTTCAGGCAGCGGGCTGCCGGTCAACAGTTCCAGATGGGCCAGTACCGGGCCGGGCTCGGTACCGCCTTCGAACAGGGCCAGCAGGTGCGTGTGCGACCACAGTGGCGTGGTGTTGAGTTCCGGCTCGAAGATCGGCTGGTCTTCGGCGTCCATGAAGGTCACCGAAACGGCGCCCACTTCAAGGAAAGCGTCTTCATAGGTTTCGGCTTGTTCTGGGCTGATGGCGAGACGTACTTGCAGCCAAGGCATGGCGGGCACCTTTGAAAAATGTTGATTGCAGCCTAGCGGGCTGCGAGAAGCGCGCAAGTTTACGCGAGCGCGGGGCTTTTGTGGGAGTTGGATGACCCATAACCTGTGGGAGCGGGCTTGCTCGCGAAAGCGGTGTGCCAGTCAATAAATGCTTGCCTGACACACCCTCTTCGCGAGCAAGCCCGCTCCCACAAGGGGGGGACGTCCAGATACAACAAAGCCGCCCAAGGGCGGCTTTGTTGATGGGTTCGAAGCTTAGTGCTTCTCGCCAGCGAGCTTGTGCTCGAGGTAGTGAATGTTCACGCCCCCTTTGCAGAAGCCTTCATCGCGGGTCAGGTCGCGGTGCAGCGGGATGTTGGTCTTGATCCCGTCGACCACGATTTCGTCCAGCGCATTGCGCATGCGCGCCATGGCTTCGTCACGGGTTGCGCCGTAGGTGATCAGCTTGCCGATCAACGAATCGTAGTTCGGCGGAACGGCATAACCGCTGTACAGGTGCGAATCGACGCGAACGCCGTTGCCGCCTGGAGCGTGGAAATGCTTGACCGTGCCCGGGCTCGGCATGAAGGTTTTCGGGTCTTCGGCGTTGATCCGGCATTCCAGTGCGTGACCGCGGATGACGACGTCATCCTGGGTGAACGACAGCTTGTTGCCGGCGGCGATGCTGAGCATCTCCTTGACGATGTCGATGCCGGTGACCATTTCCGATACCGGATGCTCTACCTGGACGCGAGTGTTCATCTCGATGAAGTAGAAGCGGCCGTTCTCGTACAGGAACTCGAAAGTACCTGCGCCACGGTAACCGATGTCGATGCACGCCTTGACGCAGCGGGCGAGGACTTCCTCACGCGCGTTCTCGTCGATGCCCGGTGCCGGCGCTTCTTCGAGAACCTTCTGGTGGCGACGTTGCAGCGAGCAATCGCGGTCACCCAGATGGATGGCATGGCCCTGGCCATCGGAAAGCACCTGGACTTCCACGTGGCGTGGGTTGGTCAGGAATTTTTCCAGATAGACCATCGGGTTGCCGAACGCCGCGCCAGCTTCGGAGCGGGTCAGTTTGGCCGAGGAAATCAGGTCCTCTTCCTTGTGCACAACGCGCATGCCGCGACCACCGCCGCCGCCAGCGGCCTTGATGATCACCGGGTAACCCACTTCGCGACCGATGCGCAGAGCGGTTTCTTCGTCTTCCGGCAGCGGGCCGTCAGAGCCCGGAACAGTCGGTACGCCAGCGGCGATCATGGCGTGCTTGGCCGATACCTTGTCGCCCATCAGGCGAATGGTTTCGGCTTTCGGGCCAATGAACGCGAAGCCGGATTTCTCGACCTGCTCGGCGAAGTCGGCGTTTTCCGCAAGGAAGCCGTAGCCCGGGTGAATGGCGGTGGCGCCTGTCACTTCGGCTGCGGCAATGATTGCCGGAATGTGCAGGTAGGAGTGGGCGGCCGATGCCGGACCGATGCAGACGGATTCGTCTGCCAGGCCCAAGTGCATCAGTTCCTTGTCAGCCTTGGAGTAAACGGCGACGGTCTTGATGCCCATTTCTTTGCAGGCGCGCAGGATCCGCAGGGCGATCTCACCGCGGTTGGCGATCAGAACTTTTTCCAACTTCGCAGTCATCAAAGGCTCTCCGCGGTTCAAACGATGGTGAACAGCGGTTGGTCGTACTCAACCGGCTGGCCGTCTTCGACGAGGATGGATTCGATCACACCGCTGGTTTCAGCTTCGATGTGGTTCATCATCTTCATGGCTTCAACGATGCACAGGGTGTCGCCTTTCTTCACGGTCTGGCCGACTTCCACGAAGGACGGCGAGGTTGGCGAAGACTTGCGATAGAAAGTACCGACCATCGGCGAACGGGCAACGGTGCCGTTCAGTGCCGGAGCGGCGGCAGCAGTAGGTGCAGCAGCGGCAGCCGGAGCGGCGGCAGCGGCAGGCGCGGCAACCGGAGCAGGCATTGGAGCCGGTGCGTAGTACTGCTGAGCCGGGGTCTTGCTATGACGGCTGATGCGTACGGACTCTTCGCCTTCCTTGATCTCGAGCTCGTCGATGCCGGACTCTTCCAGCAATTCGATCAGTTTCTTAACTTTACGGATATCCATGAATCATCAACTCCCAAGGGTCGGTCAGGGGCGGTTAACTTGTTGTTCAAGCTGTTCCAGGGCGGCCTCCAGGGCCAGTCGATAACCGCTGGCGCCAAGGCCGCAGATCACTCCCACCGCTACGTCGGAGAAGTAAGAGTGATGGCGGAAAGGTTCGCGTTTGTGCACGTTAGACAAATGCACTTCGATGAATGGGATGCTCACCGCCAGCAGCGCGTCACGTAATGCGACACTTGTATGTGTAAAAGCTGCCGGGTTGATCAAAATGAAGTCCACGCCTTCGCTGCGGGCAGCGTGAATACGGTCGATCAATTCGTATTCGGCATTGCTTTGCAGGTGCAGCAGATGGTGACCGGCTTCGCGGGCACGGCGTTCCAGGTCCTGGTTGATCTGCGCCAGCGTCGTGGCGCCGTAGGTGCCCGGTTCACGAGTGCCAAGCAGGTTCAGGTTGGGTCCGTGCAATACGAGTAGCGTCGCCATCGGCTGTTCCTATGTGATCGGTGTGCAATTGTCAGAACCCGGCGACTATGCCGCAAAGCCTTTGTGACTGTCCAGTTCTATGCAATAGCCAGCACGATGGCCGATGTTTGCGCGAAATATATGACTGCTTGATTAAATGTGGTCATTGGCCCTGGCAATTCGTTCGGCGAAGGCTTTGGCGTCGATCTCGCCGATCACTCGCACATCGGCGCGTTCGACGCCGTCCTTGCCGAAAAACATCAGGGCTGGGGGACCGAACAACTGGTAGCGATCGAGCAGGGTACGTTGCTCGGCGTTGCTGGCGGTGATGTCGAAGCGAATCAGTCGGTAACCCTTGAGGCGTTCGACGACGATCGGGTCGTTCAGCACCTCATGTTCGATGACTTTGCAGCTGATGCACCAATCGGCGTACCAGTCGAGCAGTAACGGTGTGCCGGACGAGCGTGCGTCGGCGAGCGCGCGATCCAGTTCGGCCGGCGTGCTGACGGTTTGCCAGCTGCTGGTGTTTTGCGCAGCTCCGCTATTGTCAGCGATACGGGGTTGGCCAATCGGGTTGAACGGGTCGGTCTGGCCGCTGAAGGCGCCATACCAGCAGGCCAAGGCGTAAAACAGCAGGAACATGCCGAGCAATTGGCCCAGGCGTTTGCGCGGTGGTTTGTAGACGAACTCCAGCGCCCCCATGAACAAACCGACGCCGCCCGCCAGCAAGCCGATCAGCAGCAAAGTGACCTGGCCCGGCAGGACGCGGCTGAGCAGGCCGACGGCCAACCCGAGCAACAACACACCAATGGCGTTTTTCACATAGACCAGCCACGGGCCGCTTTTCGGCAACCAGGCCGCGCCACCAGTGGCCACCAGCAACAGCGGTGCGCCCATGCCGAGCCCGAGCATGAACAACTTCAAGCCACCGCCCAGCGCATCGCCACTGGCGCTGATGTACAGCAGCGCGCCGGCCAGTGGCGCCGAAACGCAGGGTGAAACCAGCAAGCTGGAGACCACGCCCAACACCGCGGCGCCCCACAGTGAACCGCCCTCGGTACGACCGGCGATGCGGTCCAGGCGACTGCTGATGGCGTGCGGCAGTTTCAGTTCGAAGACGCCGAACATCGCCAGCGCGAACAGCGCAAAAAACATCGCGAAAGGCACCAGCACCCAGGCCGATTGCAGCCGCGCCTGCAGATTGAGCTGGGCGCCGAACAGGCCCATCAGCGCACCGAGCAGGGCAAAGCAGGCGGCCATCGGCAGCACATAGGCCAGTGACAGATTGAAACCGCGCCAGCCGCCGACCTGGCCGCGCAGTACCACGCCGGACAGGATTGGCAGCATGGGCAGCACGCAGGGCGTGAACGTCAGGCCCAGGCCGGCGAGGAAAAACAATGCCAGTTCGCGCCAGCTCCATTGATAAGCCGTCGCCGGAGCACCGCTGCCGTCGATGCTCAATCGCTCGGTTTCCGGGGGATAGCACAGGCCTTTGTCGGCACAACCCTGATAGGTCACGGCCAGGGTGAAGGCGCGCGGGTCGGTGCGCGGTAACTCCACGTCGAGAATGCCGTGGTAGACCTCGACATCGCCGAAGTATTCATCGTGCTTTTTTTGACCGTCTGGCAGTTTCGCCGCACCGAGGACGACTTCGGCCGGATCGGCGCGAAACTGAAAGCGGTGGCGGTAAAGGTAATAACCTTCGGTGGCGACGAAGCGCAGCTTGATCGATTGCGGCGTGCTTTCTACCAGGCTCAGCCGGAAGGCTTCACGCACCGGCAGGAAGTCGGCGCTGTTGTTGATCGAACCCAGGGTCGAACTGGGGCGATTCTCCAGCAAGCCAGTGGCGCTGGCTGGCAGGAAAAACACTAAAAACAGCAGGCAGAGCAAACGGCGCATGACGGTCTCGCGTATCGGAATTGGGGGGATGATAGCGGACAGTTGCGGGGCGTGCAGGGCGGGAGTGTTGTGGTGATTGTTCTGACGCCTTCGCGAGCAAGCCCGCTCCCACATTGGTTCTGTTGTGTGCACATCATTTGTGAACACCAGAGATCAAATGTGGGAGCGGGCTTGCTCGCGAAAGCAATCTATCAGACGCGGAAAGCCTGAACGGCTGTATGCAGCCGCCCACCGAGCACCAAAAGGTTTTCCCCCTGCTCACGCCCTTCACCGATACGCAGCAGGTTATCCCCGCCCAACTGGTGAATCCGCTCACTGTGGTCACGGATCTCGCTGACAGCGCCGCTTTGCTGGGCGGTGACATCGGCGATGCGCACTGCCGTGTCGGAAATGGTCTGGATTGCCCCGACTATCTTGTCCAGCGCACCATCGGCGGCCTGGGCCTGGCTGGCCGTGGCTTCGGCGTGTTCGACCTGGGCGCGCATGCCTTCCACCGATTGCCTTGCGGCGGTTTGCAGCCCGGCGATCAGCGTCTGGATTTCTGCCGTGGCCCCGGCGGTGCGTTGCGCCAGTGAGCGCACCTCTTCGGCCACCACGGCAAAGCCCCGGCCCATCTCTCCGGCCCGGGCCGCTTCGATGGCCGCGTTCAAGGCCAGCAGGTTGGTCTGGTCGGCAATCGAGCGGATCACGGTCAACACGCCACCGATGGTGGCCGACTCTTCGGCCAGGTGTTCGATCATTTGCGCATTGCCTTGCACTTCATCCACCAGCGCATGCAGGCCGGTGAGGCTCAGGCCGATGACTTTTTGTCCATGCTCCACGGCCAGGCCCGCATGGCGGCTGGCATCGGCGGCCTGGCTGGCATCACCGGCGACTTGTTGAATGGTCGCCTCCAGTTCGCTGAGGGAATCACGAATCAGCGCCGTGTCGCCGGCCTGATGCTCGGCGCCGCTGTGCAAGTCGTTGCTCAGGTCGGCCAGGGTGCGGCTGCTGCCGGCCACCTGCTCGGCATTGCGGCGAATGGTCCCCACCAGGTCCACCAGATAAGCACGCAGGCGGTTGAGCGAGGCCTCGATGTCCTGCAATTCGCGGTTGGTGTTGCCCAGTTGAATGTCGCGGCTGAAGTCGCCTTCGGCCCAGGTCGACAGGGCCGGGGCGAGGTTGGTCAGGGTCCGGGCCAGTTTGCGCTGCAGGGTATCGATCAGCAGCGCGATCAACAGGATCAAACCGATCATCACGCCTTGCATCAACCGCACTTCACCCTGGATTTGCCCGTGCTGGGCGCGTACCACCGGTTCCAGCCCGGCGATGGCCTGTTGCACGTCGGCGATTTTCAAGTGAGTCGCGGTGCTGAGGTCGGCGCGTTTGCTGATTTGATCGCGGGTGCGCGAGAGCTCGGCCGGGTAGCGGGTGAGCAGGCTGTTGAGCTCACGCTTGAGGCCGACACCGGCATCTTCGGCGACGGTTTTTTCCTGGTTCTCAAGGCCCATCATCGAGGCGAAATCATCGGTGTTCGACTCGCTGCTGGTGGTCACCCCCAGCAGCGGCAGGGCGTCGAGCTTCTCCGCCTGGGTGCGGATGTTGGCCACTTCGCGTTCGACATCGGCGGCCAGTTCACTACGGCCGCTGCTGACCAGTTTGTCCCGCGCCAGGGACAGTTTGCCCAGATGCTGGGAGGCAGCGAGCAGCGGTGTCAGGTAGGCCGCATTGCCATTGGCGTACTGGCTGAGTTGGTCGAGACTGGCGCCCAGCTCCCGCTCGGCCTGCAGCAGCAGCGCTTGCGGATCGCCGGCCAGCTTGCCGGCGGCCAGCAGGTCGGTTTTGCTGAATTCTTCAAGGGTCGACAGGCTGGGGCGCAAGGTCTCGGCCAGGGCCGGTGGCAATTCGCCGAGTTGTCTTTGCAGGCTGTCGATGCCTTGGGCGGCACTGCTCAGGCGCAGTGCATCGCCGCTGCCAAGGTAGTCTTCGACGCTGCGGGCGACTTCATTCTGAAACTGCTGCGACAGGCCCAGGTAGCGCTCCATTAATAGATACGGACGCTCAAGGGCTTTCTGCGACCACCACAGCGTAGCGCCGAGGGCCACGCACACGGCCACCAGAAGGAGGGTATTGAGATTGGTCAGCAGCTTCAGGCGCATTACGGACTACCAACGGCAGAAATGGTAAGTGCCTGAAGTTATTGCGTTTATGTTACAGGGTTATGACCGTATCGGTCGATTCCGATAAAAAAGTGGCACTTTGCTTTGATGTGCGCGCGGCCTGTACGCGATTGCGTCCACCGTCTTTGGCGCGGTACAGCGCCTCGTCGGCCTGACTGGCCATCATCAGGCTGTCGGAGCTTTCGCATAACTCCACCACCCCGGCACTGAAGGTGCACCACAGATCCTGGGGTTGGGCGGGGTAGTGAATCTCGGCAAAACGCTGACGGATTTCATCGAGCACGTTGTAGGCCGCTTCGATATCGGTGTCCGGCATGACGATGGCGAACTCTTCGCCACCGTAGCGGCCGATGAAGTCGGTTTTGCGCAGGCGTTGCTTGAGAAACAGCGCCAGGCTCTTGATCACCCGATCGCCCATGGGGTGGCCGTGGCTGTCGTTGACCCGCTTGAAGTGGTCGATGTCGAGCATGGCAAAGCTCAGCGGCTTGCTCTCGCGACGGGCGCGGAACGAGCAGTCTTCGAGCAATTGCAGGATGTGCGTGTGGTTGTACAGGCCGGTGAGGCTGTCACGGACCATCCGTGCCTTGAGGTTGCGGGCACGTGCCGCGCGGTTGCGCACGGTGGTGATCAGGTGCCGGGGCTTGATCGGCTTGGTCAGGAAGTCATCGCCGCCCTCGCTCATGGCGTCGAGCTGTTTGTCCAGGTCGTCTTCGGCCGACAGGTAGATGATCGGTACGCTGACGTAACGGTCGTTATGGCGGATCACCTTGGCCAGTTCCGTACCGGTGCAGGCCGGCATGTACATGTCGAGGATGATCAGGTCGGGCTGGAAATCCGCCAGTTCAGCCATGGCCTGGATCGGCTCGATCAACGTCCGCGTGACGATCCCTGCACTATTGAGCAGGCGCTCGGTGTGCAGGGCCTGGGCGCGGGAGTCGTCGATGATCAGCACTTTATAAGGTTCGTACTGGGCAACGCAGGTCAGGACTTCGATTTTCTCCAGCAGGCTCGACGCTTCGAGGGTGCCGGTGAGGAACTCCTGGCCACCGGCACGCACGGCGGCCAGACGGGTCGGGGTGTCGGTTTCGTGCAGGCTGAAGAACAGCAGCGGCAGGCGATGGTCCAGGCCTTCCTGGGCTTCGGCAGCCAGTTTCAGGCCGACGCCGGGGCCGCTGAAATCGACGTCCATGACAATCGCCGCCGGCAGGCGCTCGACCATCGATGAGCGAAACGCGTCTACGCTGTCCAGGGACTGGGCGCTGAGCCCGAAGAATTCCAGCTGCTTGGCCAGGCGCTCGGCACGGTCGTGATCCTGCAGCATCACATAGATGGGCTTGCGCAGTGGTGGCAGGAAGGTTTGATCGAGTTGGTCGCCATGGCGCAGGCCGGTGCGAGACAGGCGCTGCATCAAGCGATTGAGGTCGGTGATCAGGCCGCTGCTCAGGCGCCCGCGGTTGGCATCGACGGCCTCCAGGGACTGACCGATATGACGCGCCAGTTGCGTGTGCTCCGGTTGCTCGAAACGCTCGGCGAAACGCAGCAGGCGCAGGTTGGCCTCGCTCAGTTCCGAAAGGTCGGCGGTGGACCACTCACTGCGTTGCAGGCGCTGCCATATCTCAAGAATCTGACGAGCCTGGTGAATTACCCGCTGGGCAAAGTGGTGCTTGAGGCGCTCGCGGCTGGGGTCTTCTGGCTCGGTCATATCCTGACTACTAGTTAGGGTGCACACTGAGGTCGACTGGTGGCTCTATGCTAGCACCACTTTTCCATTACATGAGTGCTGTACGTCAATAATCTGCAATGTGACCCTATTCAGTTTGTGACTGGTCGGTCTGGTTCGGGCCTTTAAAGTCGCGGTGTGCGGTGGGCGAAGTACTTTAATCAGGGCACTTGACGGGTGTGGGGCAGCCATTGGCGAGTGACTGATATTCGGTCATGCATGATTTTTTTGCCCGTGCTGATCGGCTCGGTTTTTCCGGTTTCTGGGGGTAGGGGATTCCCTTATGGTGGCAATCCAGACCATTAGGTGGATTTCGAGGCCGCAGCGTCGCGGGCTGGGCAGGAACACTTTTCATGCGCAAGCCCGGTAATTTTCCCCATCGATGCAAAGGCGGGTGCCGGGCCAAGGCACGTTGTTGTATGGTTGTGGTCGAACCGTCGAACTCAAGAGATTGAAAGGATATCGCCATGCTGGACTGGAAGAACCGCACAGGCAGTGCGCCTGAACGTGCCGCTGAACCGAAGTCGGAGGCCCG
The DNA here is from genome assembly GCF_050432945.1 of Pseudomonas sp. 18173. Taxonomy (NCBI): domain Bacteria; kingdom Pseudomonadati; phylum Pseudomonadota; class Gammaproteobacteria; order Pseudomonadales; family Pseudomonadaceae; genus Pseudomonas; species Pseudomonas sp. 18173. The sequence continues at coordinate 52,419 of NZ_JBKFTN010000003.1, read as the reverse complement.
CAGTTATCTGGGTGGCCTGTTGTTCAGCCGGGCGCTGGCCACTCTGCTGGGCATCTACCTGTTGGTGGCGAGTGTCCTGGGCTGGTACTGGAGCCAGGAGCCGGCGTTGTTCCCGGTCCAGCAAACCGCTCAAATGGCAGCCGAGAAAGAAGGCAAGCAGATGGTGGTCGGCTACACCACGGTGGAAACCCTCAAGACCGTCGCCGGCACCTTGCTGACCAAGCCGGGTGGCTATATTTCCAACGACCGATTCCCGCCGGGCCTGTGGATGGACAACATGCCGAGCTGGGAATATGGCGTGCTGGTGCAGGTCCGTGACCTGAGCCGTGCATTGCGTAAAGACTTCGCCCGCTCGCAGTCGCAGTCCGCCGAAGACGCCGACCTGGCCAAGGCCGAGCCGCGTTTCAACTTCGACAACAAGAGCTGGGTGCTGCCATCCAGTGAATCCGAGTACCAGGAAGGCATCAATTCCCTGAGCCGCTATCAGGCGCGCCTGTCCGATCCGAACCAGAAGACTGCACTGTTCTATGCCCGGGCCGATAACCTGAACAACTGGCTGGGTGATGTCGGCACCCGCCTGGGTTCGCTGTCGCAACGGCTGTCGGCCAGTGTGGGCCGGGTCAAGCTCAACACCGCGTTGAAAACCGAGGTGGTGGCGCCGGGTGTGGCGCCGCAGGTCGACGAGGAAATCGTCGAGACCCCGTGGATGCAGATCGACAACGTGTTCTACGAAGCCCGCGGCCAGGCCTGGGCTCTGTCGCACCTGTTGCGCGCCATCGAAGTCGACTTCGCCGACGTGCTGGCCAAGAAGAACGCCACGGTCAGCGTGCGCCAGATCATTCGTGAACTGGAAGCATCGCAGGAGCCGGTATGGAGTCCGATGATCCTCAACGGCAGTGGCTTTGGCGTACTGGCCAACCACTCGCTGGTCATGGCCAACTACATTTCCCGGGCCAATGCCGCGGTGATCGATTTGCGTCAATTGCTCAATCAGGGCTGAGTCATGGTCGATAACGCCAGGGAGGCCGCGCACCGCGCGGCGTCCGATGCCGAACAGATCGCCTGGGTCGACGAGCAGGACAACCTGCTCGGCGCCCTGGTCCGCTCCGACTTGCGCGAGCGCGGGCTGATCGGGCGCGGCACCTACATCATGTTGTTCAACTCCGCTGGCGAGCTGTGTGTGCATCGCCGCACCCTGAGCAAGGCGATCTATCCCGGTTACTGGGATGTGGCGGCGGGCGGCATGGTGCTCGCCAGTGAAACCTACGCCGAGTCGGCGGCCAGGGAACTGGAAGAAGAGCTGGGGGTGAGTGGTGTGGAACTGACCGCCCATGACCATTTTTTCTTCGAAGACACCGGTAATCGCCTGTGGTGTTCGGCGTTCTCGGCGGTGTGGGACGGCCCGTTGATCCTGCAACCGGAAGAGGTGCTCGAAGCGCGCTTTTTGCCCATTGGGCAAGTGCTGCGGGAAATCGAGGAAAAGCCTTACTGCCCGGACTCTTTGGCGGCATTGAAACGTTATCTGAGGTCTCGTGGGCAAGACGTCGCAAAAGAGCTATAAATTGGCGCTGATTGGCTCTTAGCAATCGGCGTTTTTGCCGTTACACTGCGCGACCTTTTCAAGCTGTAACGGTATGGCTGTCCCTGTAGGAGCGAGCTTGCTCGCGATGGAGGTCAACGATAACGCGGGCATCCAGAATGAACGCGTCGCCTTTGAGTCCATCGCGAGCAAGCTCGCTCCTACAAGTGAAATGAAGGTCGTACCGTTTCAGTAGCGCTGCCCCTGCCTGAGTGGGGCTTCGCGGTCGATGGCACTTCCCAGGTGCCGCGACCAGTCTTTGTCCTCCAAAGAGGATTGCCGGTGGCCAAAAAAGCCGCATCCTTCGCCGCCTTGGGCGGCCTGGTATTTTCCACCGACGCAGGTCGTCATTGCCCGGAATGCAGTAAACCGGTGGACGCCTGCATCTGCAAACAGACCGTTATCCCGGCCGGCGACGGCATCGCGCGCGTGCGTCGCGAAAGCAAGGGCCGTGGCGGCAAGACGGTGACCACCATCACCGGCGTGCCATTGGCTGAAGATGCGCTCAAGGAGTTGGGTACGACGTTGAAAAAACGTTGTGGTACCGGCGGGGCGTTGAAAGACGGTGTCATCGAAATCCAGGGCGATCATGTCGAGCTACTCTTGGCAGAACTGATCAAGCTCGGTTTCAAAGCGAAGAAGTCCGGCGGCTAGCAGCCTCTGTGAAAACCACCCTCGGCTTGACCCGGTCCTGATGACATTCAGGCCTGGCGTCAGCTACATGGTTTTCACAGAGCCTGTTCATGACCGGTTTCTAAACTCACAGCGGTCGGCGGGGTCTATTGCCTCGTTGACGAACCGTCATTTTCATTCTTTAGACTGCGCCGGCCTGAACCCAGGCGACGCACTATGACTTCTTTATAGGGGACTTCGATGTCCGTACGACGCACACGCAAAGACGATGGCAGCCAATGGACAGTTGCGGACAGCCGCAGTGTTTACGGGATTCGCCATTGGGGGGCCGGGTATTTCGCGATCAATGACGCCGGTCGCGTCGAAGTTCGTCCGAACGGTCCGAGCAGCTCGCCTATCGACCTGTTCGAACAAGTCGACCAGCTGCGCAAAAGCGGCCTGTCCTTGCCGTTGCTGGTCCGCTTCCCGGACATTCTGCAAGACCGCGTGCGTCAACTGACGGGTGCTTTCGACTCGAACATCGAACGCCTGGAATACCAGAGCAAGTACACCGCGCTGTACCCGATCAAGGTCAACCAGCAGGAAGCGGTGATCGAGAACATCATCGCCACCCAGAATGTTTCCATCGGCCTGGAAGCCGGCTCCAAGCCCGAACTGCTGGCGGTGCTGGCACTGGCGCCGAAGGGCGGTACCATCGTCTGCAACGGTTACAAGGACCGCGAATTCATCCGCCTGGCGCTGATGGGCCAGAAGCTCGGCCACAACGTGTTCATCGTGATCGAGAAAGAGTCCGAAGTCGGTCTGGTGATCGAAGAAGCGGCCTCGCTCAAGGTCAAGCCTCAGGTGGGCCTGCGCGTTCGCCTGTCGTCCCTGGCGTCGAGCAAGTGGGCGGACACCGGCGGCGAGAAATCCAAGTTCGGCTTGTCGGCGGCGCAACTGCTGTCGGTGGTCGAGCGTTTCCGCGCGGCCGGCCTGGATCAGGGCATCCGCCTGCTGCACTTCCACATGGGTTCGCAGATCGCCAACCTCGCTGACTACCAGCACGGCTTCAAGGAAGCGATCCGTTACTACGGCGAGTTGCGCAACCTCGGCCTGCCGGTGGACCACATCGATGTCGGCGGTGGCCTGGGTGTGGACTACGACGGTACGCACTCGCGTAACGCCAGTTCGATCAACTACGACATGGACGATTACGCCGGTGTCGTGGTCGGGATGCTCAAGGAATTCTGCGATGCGCAGAGCCTGCCGCACCCGAACATCTTCTCCGAAAGCGGCCGCTCCCTGACCGCCCACCACGCGATGCTGGTGGTGCAAGTGACCGATGTCGAGAAACACAACGACGACGTTCCGCAGATCGAGAACAAGGAAGCGCTGCCGGAAACCGTGCAGTGGCTGGTGGACCTGCTGGGTCCGACCGACATCGAGATGGTCACCGAAACCTACTGGCGCGCCACGCACTACATGAGCGATGTCGCTGCCCAGTATGCCGACGGCAAGCTGACCCTGGCCGAGAAAGCCCTGGCCGAGCAGTGCTACTTCGCCGTGTGCCGTCGCCTGCACAACTCGCTGAAGGCGCGCCAGCGTTCCCACCGTCAGGTGCTGGACGAACTCAACGACAAGCTGGCCGACAAGTACATCTGCAACTTCTCGGTGTTCCAGAGCCTGCCGGACACCTGGGCCATTGACCAGGTGCTGCCGATCATCCCGTTGCATCGCCTCGACGAAGAGCCGCTGCGTCGTGCCGTGCTGCAGGACCTGACCTGCGACTCCGACGGCAAGATCAACCAGTACGTCGACGAGCAGAGCATCGAAACCAGCCTGCCGGTGCATGCACTGAACGAAGGCGAGGACTACCTGTTGGGTGTGTTCCTGGTCGGTGCCTATCAGGAAATTCTTGGCGACATGCACAACCTGTTCGGTGACACCGATTCGGTGAACATCTACCAGAATGCCGATGGCAGCGTGTACCACGCCGGTATCGAAACCCACGACACCATCGAAGACATGCTGCGTTACGTGCACTTGTCGCCGGAGGAGCTGATGACTCACTACCGCGACAAGTGCGCCAGTGCCCGCATCAGCGCAACCGAGCGCACACAGTTCCTCGATGCCTTGCGTCTGGGGCTGACCCGTTCGTCTTACCTGTCCTCCTGAGGCAAGCGTCGCGCTAATCAGGTTGTCTGAAATTTTACCGTTTACCTCGGAAATTTCAGATGACCTGGTGCGACAATTCTCCCGGTCCAAGGGGAATTTCCTGCGTCCTCGACTACCCAACGCATTTGGTCTTCTTTTCGCGTAGGTTATTTCCTAATTTGTATTTCGGCACTCTACTCGGCCATGTCTCTCAGCGAGAATCCCCGGCCGCCCCTCCTGTAGAGAATCGCCGATGTTCAATCCAGTCAACGAACCGTCATTTCGTCTGGATATAGCAGGTCTGCCCGACTCCCTGGAGGTCCTGGCCTTTACTGGTAAAGAGGCCATCAGCGAGCCGTTCGTGTTTGACCTGGAACTGCTGGTCGATGACCCGATGCTTGACCTTGCCAGTTTGCTTTACCGCCCGGCCTCCTTGCATTTCGGTCCCGACGCAAGCCATGTGCATGGACAATTGCATGAACTCGTCCAGCGTGATCATGGCTCGGGACCCCGACTCTGCCAGGTGCGCCTGGGGCCAAAACTGGCTTGCCTGGCCCAGCGCTTCAGCCAGCGAATCTTCAGTGGCCTTTCAGTGCCACACATCCTCGACCAGGTGCTCAAGGAGCACGGCATTACCGGCAAGGACCGGCGCCTGGAACTGAGCGACGAATACCCGCCCCGGGATTTTTGTACGCAATATCGAGAGTCGGACCTGCAATTTCTCCAGCGTCTGTGTGCCGAGGAACGGCTTCACTACCACTTTGAACACCTGGCGCGCGGGCACTGTGTGGTGTTTGGGGATGACCGACAGCATTTTCCTGCCGAGGCAGCGGTGGTATTTCGCAACGAGGGCGGTCGGCCGGCGGTGCGGCAGTTCGAACGTCAGTGCCGCAGTGATACGGCGGCAGTGCATGCCGAATGCCGGACAGACCTTGCGACCTTGCGTAGCGGCCGGCTGATGCCGCTGTCCGGTCATCCGGTTGCCGATTGCAATCGACTCTGGCTGCTGACCCATGTCGAGCATTGGGGCAGCCAGGATACGCTGGCGCCTTACCACAATCAGGCCCGTGCCCTGCGCTGGCCTGCCCGCTTCGAGCCGCCTTGTGCGGCGGTCAAACCCCGGATGCACAGCCTGCAACGGGCGTGGGTCGTCGAAGTCGATGACCCACGCCCCGACCCGGCAAGACCGGTACCGGTGCAATTCGACTGGCTTTATCAGGGCGAAGGCGCCGCGCCCAGTCATTGCTGGTTGCCCCTGGCCAAGCCGTTGCAGGCCGAAACGTTCTCGCCATTGCGGGAAGGGACTGAGCTGGTCGTGAGTTTTGTCGAGGGCGATCCCGATCAACCACAGATAACCGGATTGCTGCACGCACCGGCGACGATCGAGGTGACGAGCACCGACGTACCCCAGGCCGCCTGCACCGATGATCCGGGCGTGGAGCAATGGTTGCGGTCGGGAGAGCCATTGCTGGTGTTGTGCCAGCTGCCTGGCGGTGGCAGCTTCAAGCACTGTGCACAGGCATTGTGCACCTGCCGTCTGGCGACGCAGCTTGGCCAGAGCTCTGGAGCATGATCGCCACACGCACACCCGAGGCTGCCCCGCAGTGGCTGTTGCTGGATGTGCCGGGCACGCCGCAGGCGGGTGCCGCACTTCGGCAGATGTTTGCGCAAGCACGCTGGTCCGGGTTGTTCGAAGGTACGCAGTGGCATGCGCAGCATGACCAGGGGCCGGTGCTGGTCGATCTGCGCAGCTGCCCGGCACTGGCCGACCTGTGCATCGTCGACGGACAACGCTGGCCCGGATTACTGATGGTCAGCGAGGCCAGCGCTTCATCATTGCTGGCCCATTTACGGCGCATGCTCACGGTTACGCTTGGCCCGCACCGGGCCCTTTTGAGCTACTACAACCCGATCACGGCCAGCTATTTTTTCGATGCTTGCGATGCCGCTGAACTGAGTCGCTGGCTAGGGCCCATCAACCAGTTGCGCTGGTTCGGTGGCAGTTGGGCGGATCGCGCGATGGGGTGCGAGGGCTGGCAGCGCTTGTCCAACCCTGGGCTGGCGGTCAGCCCGTTGGCCGTCGAGGAGAGCCTCAGCGCCGGGCAACAGGGAACGCTGCAAACCTGCCTGCTCGAGCAATATGCCTGGCGCTGGAACCAGTCCACCGGTGTTGATTTCTCCCGCCTGTTTGCCCATGTGCAGGAGGGGCTGGCGCTGGGTTTCAGCGAGCGCCCGGTACTTGATGGCTGGATCTGGCTGCGCTTGCAGTACCCCGACGCCGTGCCCGTGCAGCCATTGCCGGGCATGACTCAACAGGAACGTCTCGATAGCCTGCGTCAGCTGTGGCAGAACGACCCACCCTGATGCTCGTTCATTGCGTGGACTCGCGTCCGCTCAATGAGTGCTGCCAGCGAACCAGCCATCGTGACGGCGCAGGCGCCAGGCGATCACGCCGAGGGTCAGGCTGCGCAGCAACATGAACAACAAAAAGGTTATCCACAGACCATGGTTGCCCCAGTCTTGCAGCGCCCAGCCGAAAGGCAGCACCAACGCTACGGTCAGCAGCATGCCATTGCGCATTTCCATGGCGCGGGTAGCGCCGATGAACAGGCCGTCGAGCAGGTAGCTCCAGACGGCAATCAGCGGCAGTACGGCAAGGTAGGGCAGGTAGATGAATGCGGTGTCGCGCACACTCTGAATGTCCGTCTGCATCTCGATGAACAAATGCCCGGCGAGCAGGAACAGTGCGGCAAAACCCAGGCTCGCCAGCAGCGACCAGCCGCCGGCCACCACCAATGAGCGGCGCAGGGCATCACGGTCGCGGGCGCCAAGCGCATGTCCGCACAGGGCCTCGACGGCGTGGGCCAGGCCATCGAGGGCGTGGGCGGTGAGCAGCAAACCATTGAGCAGCAAGGCATTGGCCGCGACCGTGGCGTCGCCCAGCCGCGCGCCTTGCACCGTGATCAGGAAAAACACCGATTGCAGCGCCAGGCTGCGGATGAAAATGTCGCGGTTGACCGCCAGCAACGGCCGCCAACTCTGCCACAGCGCCAATGCCGCCCAGACGATATGCCCGGGGTAGGCACGCAGGGCTTTGCGGGTCATCAGCAAACCGATCAGTGCACCGGTCCATTCGGCAATCACCGAGGCCCGGGCAGCACCCACCACGCCCCATTCCAGGCCGAGGACAAACCACAGGTTCAGGGCAATGTTGACCAGGTTGGTGCTCAGCAAGATCGCCAGCGGCGCCCGGGCATTCTGGGTGCCGAGAAACCAGCCGACCAAGGCATAACTGGCCAGCGCCGCCGGCAGGCCGAACAGGCGGGTGTGGAAAAATTCGCGGGTCAGGTGATCGAGTTCCGCCGATGGCTGCATGAAGTGCAACGCGACCCCGCTCAATGGCACGCCCACCGCACCCAGCACCACGGCCAGGCCGATGGCGAGCAACAGGCCTTGCAACAGAATCTGCCGCAAGGCCGCACCATCTCCACGCCCGGCTGCCTGGGCGGCGAATCCGGTGGAGCCCATGCGCAGAAAACCCATGGCCCAGGCAAGGAAGGTATACAGACTGGCCCCGACCGCGACGGCGCCGAGTTGATGGGCATGGGGCAGGTGACCGATGACGGTGCTGTCGACCAGTGCCACCAGCGGTACGGAAATGTTCGAAAGAATCATCGGCGCGGCGAGCGCCCAGACCCGGCGATGGGTAGGGCGGTCGCGCCAGTCGGCGGTCAGGTTGGACATGCAGGCTCCTTGGCGGAGCGGGCATTGTAGCGGCACATTTGAATTCTTCCGCGATCGATTGTGGGTGCGAGCCTGCTCGCGAAAGCATTCTGTCAGACGCATTGATACTGGATGGGATGCCGCCTTCGCGAGCAGGCTCGCTCCCACCGTGTTCGGTGGGGTCAGTGAATGATCCAGCTGAGCAACCAGAGCCCCAGCACCAACCAGATGAGCCCCATGATGAACGACGCATTGAGAAATGCGCGGATCGCCGACCAAAGCAGGATCAGCCCGAGGATCAAGGTCACGATGCTGACGATCGAAGTATCCATGCCCAGCGCCATGGACAGGCCTTCGATAAAATTGCTGCTGGCGTTGCTCAACAGATTGAACAGCCCACTGAGGCCATCAACGATGAAGCGGATGATCGAGCCGAGTACCTGGCCCAGCCATTCGAAAAAACCTTCTACCTGCATGGAGTGAACGTCCTGATATAAAAGAATTGAGCCTTGGGCTGCCGATCATGCTGCCGAGTTCCCACAAGCATAGAGCGTTGCACAGTACCTGTGGGAGCGGGCTTGCTCGCGAAAGCGGCTGTCCAGTCAGTTATGATTCGACTGACACTCCGCCTTCGCGAGCAAGCCCGCTCCCACCCCTTGCCATCCTCGGTCATCCCCCCGAAGCTATACGTCTTCAGGAGAGCCCGATGAACCTTGTTGAACTGACCGAACGCCTGCACGCCATCCGTGACCGCAATGACTGGCGGCAATTTCACAGCCCGAAAAACCTCGCCATGGCCGCGAGTGTGGAAATGTCCGAGCTGGTGGAAATTTTCCAGTGGCTGACCGAAGACCAGTCACGCCAGTTGCCGGCGGACAAACTCGCCCACGCCGGGCAGGAAGTCGGTGACATCGTGCTTTATCTGTTGCTGTTGTGCAGCGAGCTGGGCCTGGACATGGAGGCCGTGGTGCGCAGCAAGCTGGCCGACAGCGAGCGGAGGTTCAGCTGATGAGCGACCGTCATTTCGATCAACTGGCGACCCGTTTCGCCGAAAAAATCTACGGCGGTGCCAAAGGCGCGATCCGTCTGGCGGTGCTGCAGGCCGATCTGGCCGAAATCCTGCCCGACCGGCCGCTGCGCGTTCTGGACATCGGCGCCGGCCTTGGCCACATGTCGTTGTGGCTGGCCCAGCGTGGCCATCAGGTGACCCTCGCCGAGCCAGCCGAACCGATGCTCGAAGGCGCCCGCCAGCGTTTTGCCGAAGCCGGGCAGAGCGCGACGTTCATTCAGGCACCGTGGCAGGAGCTGCTCGGGCAGCTCACTGAACCCTACGACCTGGTGCTGTGCCACGCCGTGCTGGAATGGCTGGCCGAACCCCATGCCATCCTGCCGGTGCTGCATCAGCTGACCAAGGCGGACGGCTGGCTGTCCCTGGCGTTCTACAACCGCGATGCACTGATTTATCGCAACTTGCTCAAGGGCCATTTCCGCAAGATGCGCAAGAACGACATGGCTGGCGAAAAGCAGAGCCTGACCCCGCAGCAACCCCTTGATCCACGCGAGCTGGCGGCGCAACTTGAAGGTCTGTGGCGGGTCGAATCCCAGAGTGGAGTAAGGGTTTTTCACGATTACATGCCGGTGGAATTCCAGGCCCGTGCCGCGCTGGCGGACCTGCTGGAAATGGAACTGGCCCACCGTCGTCACCCGGGCTTTGCCGGGCTCGGGCGTTACTTGCACTGGATATGTCGGCCTGTCTGATCGGAGCGCGATATGAAAAGTCATTCAGGTGTACTGATGTTCTGCCTGGGGCTGGCCGCTTGTCAGGGCAGCAACCCCTATGTCGCCACATCCAACCCTTTGCCACCGGCGCCACCCCAGGCTGCCAACACCTTTGACCGCAGCGCTTACCCGGCAGCACCGCGTGACTATGGCCGCTACCGCAGCTGGGCCTGGCTCGACGGGCACCTGCCAGCGGGCACCGCCTGGGCCGACTCGGCGCAGGTCGCCGAAGCGGTCAGCAATGCGCTGGATCAACGCGGCTTGCGCCCGTTGCACGACAATCGCCCAGCCGACCTGTTTGTCAGCGCCGACCTGCGCCTGGAAACCCGCTTGCGCCAGGTTCAGGACGATTACGGTTACTACGGCGGTTACGGCGGCTACGGACCGGGGTACGGCATGTACGGTAGCGTGCCGATAGTGCGCACCTACTCAGAGCAGGTCGTGGTGGTTCAGGTGGATCTGTTCGACGCCAAGAGCGGCCAGCCAGTGTGGAGTTCGAGCGCTGAAACCGGCAACCGGGGCAGCGAAAGCGAGCGGGCCGACGCGATTCGGGAGGCTGTGGAAAAGGCGATGTCGGCGTATCCTCCTAGTTAGCTTCTTGTAGATAAGAAGCATTCCACAGGATCATGCCTTCAACCGGAGAACCATCATGTTCCGCCGTTTTGTATTACTGGCAGTGGCCGCGCTGCTCAGTGCCTGCGCCGCCAACCAGGTCAATAATGACTTCGACGCCAGCCGCGATTTTGCTGCCTATCGCAGCTGGACCTGGAAAGAACCCGCCGTGCAATACCGTCCAGATGATCCTCGCCTCAAGAGTGACCTGACCGATCAGCGCATCCGTCAGGCGGTTGCCGATCAACTGGATCAGCGCGGTCTGCGTCCGGCCGCTACAGGCGCCAAGGGCGATTTGAATGTGCAGACTTATCTGGTTGTCGAAGAGCGGCAACAACAGGTGACCACCAATTACGGCGGCGGCTGGGGTAACCCGTGGCATGGCTACTACGGCGCTCCCATGTATAACGAAACGCGCAATGTCAGCTACAAGGTAGCGACCCTCCAGATCGACATGCTCGATGGCAAGGACGGCAAGCTGGTGTGGCGCGGCAGTGACGAACAAATACTCAGCCGCACGCCGAACCCGTCGGATCGTCGCGATGCCATCCGGGAAACAATCACGCGGATATTGGCCAACTATCCACCGCACGCCTCTTAGAATCCCCCGGTCCCTCGACCCCTGTGCGCCTCACAGGGGTTTTTTATGCTGGACGCTGGCAAGTTGCCAGCAGCTGCGACCACCCTTGTCTACACTGCTTGTCACCCATGGAGGTTGCGTCCGGCAGTGCGCCGGCAAAGGAGTGCACCATGTCTCCCCGCCTGCAGTTTCGCGGCCCGGCCCGGCAACGGGGAGCGATCGGCTTGATGGCTGCGTTGACCCTGGTCCTGGCTTTGGGGTTCATGTTGTTGGTGGTCGATACCGGCAGGCTGTACCTGGAAAAGCGCAGTTTGCAGCGCGTCGCCGACATGGCCGCGCTTGAAGCGGCCACAAGGGGTGGAGACTGTTCCGCCGGCTCCACCGCGAACACCTATGCCACGGCCAGCGCCCAACGCAATGGTTTTGCGTTACCCGTTACGGGGCGCGCACTGGCGGTGGCTTGCGGTACGCTGGCACTGGATGCCAACAACCTTCGGGTCTTCAGTGCAGACTCCAGCAAAAACGATGCTATCCGGGTTATCGCCAGCCACGTCGTGCAACAGAGTATTGCCGGAGGTATTGGCGCGCTGTTCGGCGGTGCGCCGGCAGGGTCAACCATGACGCTCACCGCCACGGCGGTCGCCGCGCTGCCGCCCCCCTTGGCGGCATTGACGATCCGCAGTACGGCCCTGACCTTCGATACCAGCAAGGCCGACATTACCAGCCTGCTGTTCGGGGGATTGCTCGGCGGCAACGTCAGTATCAGTGCGGCGGGTTGGAACGGCCTGGTCAATACCGACATCAGCCTGCTCGGCTACCTCGATCGGTTGAAAGTCGACCTCGGCCTGACCGCGGCTGGCTACGATCAGGTACTGGGCAGTACGGTCAATGTCAGCCAGTTGATCCAGACCGCCGTCAACGTGCTGGACCCCGGCGGCACACTAGGCGCCACTGCAACGATCGTCAGCCTGCAGGCATTGAAGGTGGCAGCGGGTACGACTTCCGTCGTGCTGGGGAATATGTTGCATGTTGAAAGTGGCACCGACATTTCGGCCCTTGCCGTGAACCTGAAAGCGTTCGATCTGATCGAAGGGTTTGTGCAGCTGGCCAACAAGAAAAATGCCCTGGTCGCAACCTTGCCGATCAACCTCGCGGGGCTGGCGCAAATCACTGCACGGGTGCAGGTGATGGAACCGCCGCAACTGTCTGCCATCGGCAACCCGAAAAACGCGGCATTGGCCCCATTGGGGCCCAACCGGATCTATGTGCGCACAGCCCAGGTCAAGACATTGTTGTCGATCAACCTGCCCGTACTGGACGCCTTCACACCACTGGTCAACGCTGTCGTCGATCTCGTTGCACCGCTGACCAACACCCTGAAGGCATTGCTGAACCTGGACCTGGTGGGTGTTGTCAACTCAGTGACCTGTGCGTTGCTCGTGCCCTGCGACACGCCGGAAATCCTGTTGTTGCCACCCCCCATCCGAATTGATGTAGCACTGGAGGCGGCCGGTGCCTGGAGTTATGTCACGGCTTACAGCTGTGTGAGTGCGACGAATAAAAACCTGACGACCAATACCACCACCACTTTGATCGGATTGAAGATCGGGCAGATCACCCCGGCCGATGTGTTTGGCTCATCCACCGTTCCCCCCACCAACAACGTCAGTCCTCTGAAGGTCATCGATATCGGCGTCAAGACCTGCCAGCGGCTGCTGTTCCTGCCCGTAAGCTGTTACAACCATCGGCCCGGCATTGGCGGTGGCATCGATATCATGCTCAACACCTCGATTGCTCAGAATGCCAGCATGTCCCACGTCTATTCAGCGCCGGCGGCGGCCAACCTTCCGGAGATCAATCAGCCGCCGTTCTACTACGCCTACACCACGACCAATATCGTCAACAGCCTGAACACCACTGTCAGCAACCTCGGTGTGAACATGTACGGGCCGTCGGGCAGCATCGTGGGGGGCTTGGGGACGATTTTGAACGATGTCACTGCAGCGCTGGTCAATGCGGTCAATACGGTGCTCAGCCCGTTGCTGGACACGCTGATCAACACGTTGCTGGCGAGCCTGGGTATCGACCTGAACAAAGTCGAGGTCGGGGCCAACCTCAGTTGTCACTCGGGACGCCCATCGCTGGTGATCTGATCCGACAGCACAATCGGCAGTTCGATGCAGAAACGCGCACCCTCGGTGGAGTTCCTGACACTCAGTTTACCGCCCATGTTTTCGACGATGCCGTAGCTCACCGAGAGCCCCAGGCCAGTGCCGACGCCCACCGGTTTGGTGGTGAAGAACGGCTCGAAAATCCGTTCCAGCAAACGCGGGTCGATCCCGCCGCCGTTGTCCTCGACCCACAGGCGGACCGAGTGCGTATCCCGTTCGGCATACAGCGAAATCCACGGCTTGAACCCGGGCCGGGTTTCGCGCTTGCCGAGCAGCGCGTCCCGGGCGTTGACCATCAGGTTGATCAACACCTGTTCAAGCTGATCGACGTAGCCGCGCACCTGCACTTCAAAACCGGTCTCGCTGACGCGCAGGTCGACGCCTTTGCCGCGCATGCCCTCGGACAACAGCGACAGAGTGCCTTCGATGGCCTGGGCCGGGTTGAAGGGTTGCTGCTCGATTTCCGAGCGGCGGCCGAACACCCGCATGTGGTCCACCACCCGCGCGGCGCGCTGCACCTGGGAGTCGATGCGGGTGAGTTTGTCGAGCAGGTAATCGACCTGCACGTCACCGTTGTTCAGCCGCTTTAGCACATTGACGATGGCCATGCGCATCACGTTCAACGGCTGGTTGATCTCATGGGCCAGGCCGGTGGCCATCTCACCGAGGGTGGCCATTTTCGCGCTTTGCGTGAGCTGTTGCTGCGAGCGCCGCACCTCGGTGTTGTCGCGCCCCACAGCCTGAATTTCGAGCAACCGGCCCTGTTCGTCGAATACCCCGCGATCGGACCAGACCCACCAGGCGTGTTCGCGGCCGGGCAGTTGCAGGTTGATCTCGGCGGTGCTGACCGGAAACTCGGGGCTCAGTTGGTGCAGCCGTTGGGTGAACGCATCGCGTTGTTCCCCGGACATCCAGCTGCCCAGGTTCACCCCCGGCAGTTGCTCGGGCGCCAGTTCCAGGTAAGTGGCCAACGGGCGGTTGCCGAAGGTCAAGGTCAGGTCCGGCTGGTAGCGGCAGATCATCGCCGGCGAGTCCTCCACCAGAATCCGGTAGCGTTCCTCGCTCTGCCTGACCTGTTCGGTGGCCAGGGTCGCCTCGGTGACGTCCAGCCACAGGCCCACGGCTTCCACCGGCAAGCCGAGGTCGTCGCGCAACAGCTTCGCTTCATCCAGCAGCCAGTGATAGTCGCCGCGACTGTCGCGTATCCGGTAGCGGGCGCGCACCGAGCCTTCACGCAGCAACCGTCGCGTGCGCTCGAAGTACTGCAGGCGGTCGTCGGGATGCACCCGCTCCACCAGCGTCCCGGGCGCGCAGTCGGCGAGGCTCAAGCCAAGCAAGGGCAACAGGCTGTCGCTGAAGAACACCGGTTGCAACGCACCTTCGACATAGCGCTGCACATAAATCACCGCTGGCGAACTGGCGATCAGATTGTCCAGGCGCGCATGGGCCGCGGCGGCGCTCTGCTCCTGGTTCTTGATGTCGCTGATGTCGAGCATGAAGCCCACCAGCCGACGGTTTTTCCCCACGCCCAGCGCCTGGCCTTGCAGGCGATACCAAATGGGTTCGGGCGTATCGTCGGGGCGATACAGGCGCACGCACAACAACAGCGGCGTGCCCGAATCCTGCAAGTCTTGCAGGCGGATGCGCAGTTCCTCGCGGTCGGCGGGATACACCTGATCGAGCCAGTCCTGCACGGTTAAACGTGACGTTCCAAGGTTCAGGGTCGTGGCCAGAGAAGGTGCCAACTGCACCTCGCCGCTGTCGCTGAAGACTTCCCACCAGCCTGTGCCGAGCAACGCTTGCAGCGATTCCAGGCGTTCCAGTTGCAGATGATGGCGGTGCTCGCGCAGGCGTTCGAGCAAAGGGCTGGCGAGTGCGGCGGCGATTTGCAGCCAGTCGCGCTCAGTGACGTCGGGGGCGTGTTGTGGCGCCGTGTAGAAACCGCACAGCAACCAGGCCACCAGCCCTTGCGCATCGTGGTAGGGCACGGCGAAGCCATCGACATTGCCGAAGGTGTCTTGCAGGCGCGGGTGTTCGCGCAGGGTCAGGTGCTGTGGTGACAAGCCACTCAAACTGTCCAGCCCCGTGCCCAGGCGCTGGCCGTTTTGCCACAGTTGCGGTGCGTCGTGGGCTGCGTAGTGTTGGTGAATCTGCCAACCCTGTCCCAGCTCATCGAGCAAGGCCAGGGCAATGCAGGGAATCTGAAAGCGCTGGGCCAGGCTTTGCAGTTGTTCGCCCAGCATTTCGGGCAGGCGCGTCAGGCTGCACAGGCGCAACTGTTCGGCGATGTGCATCGCCAGCACCTGGCACTGTTCACGGTTGCGCGACTGCCGGCGTTCGAGCAGCAAGTCGCCGATGTCGAGCATCTGCAACAGCCAGGCATCGGCCGAGGGTTGCACCCAGCCGCGCAGATGCAGCGGCGGCCCGTTGAGGCTGTAGAAGTCCAGATCCAGGGTTTGTCCCTGCCAGTCAGCCGGCACTCCTTCGATGGCGAGGCTGCTGTGGGGCAACAGGAAGTTGAGCAGGTGCGGTGCTTGTGCGCCGGGGTTTTGCTGGGCCAGCAAGTGCCGCAGCGGACCGCTCAGTTGAACCACACGCCCCTGGGTATCCAGTTGCACCTGCAGTCCGAAGCTGTGCACCCGCGGTGTCTCTTGCGGCTCCGGCGGGGGCGGCGGATGGCGATTGAGCAGGCGCCCGAAGAGTTTGTCGCCGGCACTCAAAATTGCAGGCTCGCACTGGCCGTGAGGGTCGCCGGCAGATTCGGCACCTGACCGATGCCCGGCAGGTTCAGGAACGGGATGGCGGCGTTGATTTTATTGGTGGGGTAACTGATGCGCACGGTCAGCAAGCCACCGACGTAAGTGACACTGGCGTCGGTTGCGGTATTGAAATTCAGGGCCGGTGGAATCCAGGCCGTTTGCGTGGTCAATTCCGTCTTGGCGAGGGCGATCAGCGCGGCATTGTAGCCGGGGGTGGAAGGGTCCAGCGCCACGCTGCGGCGCACGGCTTCGGCGGTCGAGCGGTTGAACGACTGCATCAGCAGCAGCGGCAGGCTGTAGCTGATGATGCCGTAGAACACGCCGAAAAAGATGATGAACACCAGGGCGAACTCAATCGCGGCGGCGCCTTTTTGTTTGTGGGGGAGGCTGGCTTTCATGAGTGTGTCTACCCTGACCAACACTGTGTAATGTCAGCATAGAATCATTCAGCCAAAACGGACGATTTTTACCGAATGCAGAGCTTTGTCCTACTGATCTGGCTGGCGCTGTGCGCCGCACAGGATGCCCGGCAACGGCACATCGCCAATGGCCTGACCCTGGGTGCCGGCGCCCTGGCCCTGGCCTGGTTGCTGTGGAACGGAACGACCTGGCTGGGTGCCGAGGCGCAACAGGGCGGCTGGGCATTTTTGCTGGCCCTGGGCTTCACGCTACCGGGCTACGCCATGAAACGCCTGGGCGGCGGCGACGTGAAACTCATGGCGGCCCTGGGTCTTGCGACGGACGGTATGCACGTGCTCGGCACCTTTATTGGCGCCGGATTGGCCAGTGTTTTCTGGCTGCTGCTGGCGCCAAGAGTCTGGCTTCATATGAGTCAAGGGCTTAGAACCCATCTTTTTTATATGGCGCCTGAAATGTCAAGGAAGCAGCCATTTGCACCTTTTGTGCTGGTGGGGTTGATGCTGACCTTCGCCTGGTTCCACTAGTCATCCCTTGTATGTACAGAGCCTGAAACTAGGTCTACTTTTCAGACAGAAGTCATTCAGCCGGTGGCTGTCAGTGAGGGACGGGTCAACCTTTGACCTGACAGGGAGTTGCACGTGAGCAAGTTTACTTCGGCAGTAAAAGTCCTTGTGGTCGACGATGCACCCTTGATCGTTGAAGAGCTTTGCGAATTTCTGGAGGGTAAAGGTTACCGTTGCGTTCCCTGCGAGTCGGGCTATCAGGCGATCGAGCGTTTCAGCAATGATCTCGATATCGGCCTGGTGTTGCTGGACTTGCACATGCCCCGCATGGACGGCATCGAGTTGATGCAGGAGCTGCAACGGCTGTCGGGCAAGCACCGGGCGTTCGAGGCGATCATGCTGACCGGGTGTGCCGACAAGCAGGATGTGATCAAGGCCCTGCGCGCTGGCGTTGCCGACTATTACCAGAAGCCGATCGATCTGGAGGAGTTGTTCGAAGGATTGCAGCGTCAGGAAGTGGTCTTGCAGGAGAGGCACAAGCACCTGCAATTGGGGCATTTGAATCAGAAGCTGCAGTATTTGTCCGAGTCGATCGAAGATCTGTACCAGGATCTGGACAAGGTGCGACGTGGTCCGCATGTGGCTGGCGAGCTTGACCGGGGTGGCGCTGATGCCGATGGGCTGGAGATTCCGGCGATTTTCCATCAACTGTCTCCGCGGCAACTGGAGGTGGCGCGGTCGGTGGGCAAGGGGCAGACCAATTATCAGATTGCCTGTGAGTTGGGGATTACCGAGAACACGGTGAAGTTGTATGTGTCGCAGGTGTTGCGGTTGACGCATATGCATAATCGGACGCAGTTGGCTTTGGCTTTGTCGCCCAGTGGTTCGGGGTTGCGGCAGAGGGTTTTGGCGCACTGATTTTGTGTACATATCCGATTTCTTGGTAACGGCTACTTATGGTTTCGCCCTTACGGCGACTCACTTTTTTTACAAGCGCCTAAAAAAAGTAAGCAAAAAAACGCTCGCCCCGAACGTCCGACCCCTCGCTTGGGCTCGGGGTTCCTTCGCTCCGGCATTCATCCGGGGGCATTGCCCTACGGTTTGCTTCGCTGCACCTCCCTGCAATGTGTGCGGCGTGCGCCGCACGGCGCTGCGCGCCATTCCCCGGATGAACACCGGAACGAGGCCTGCCGAGGGGGCGGGCAAATCAAAAGCAAGCGAGGCGAGCTAACGCTCGACCTCGTGGTTTGGGGGGACGACAGTCTGATCTTCTGTGGGAGCGGGCTTGCTCGCGAAGGCGGCCTGCCAGCCGACCATTTTCATTCAGATACCCCTGCCCAACTGTGGGAGCGAGCCTGCTCGCGAAGGCGGTCTGACAGCCAACCAATCCCTAGTTTTTTTCCTCAACTTCCTAGGAAACCTCCGACATGCTTTTCAGGTTGTCCGTCGGAAGTGCGATCTCTAGCCTCTGTCCGTCGCTGCAAAATCAGCGTCCGGGCGTCGCGGCTCGATTCCTAAGGCATAATCGCTCCACCTGACAACAACACATTCTTGTGTCTGTCGTTCTGTGTCATGGCGACTGTGCGCGGGATACCTTCGGGTATGCCGAGCTGCCTCTGGGATCGGTCCGCGAACCCGCGTACAGCTGCCACCCCAATTTGTTTCGCGGCAATTTGGACGTGGCTCCATTTCATCCCAGAGGTGCAACCATGATCAAACCCACCCCCAATCCCCCCAAACAACCCGCCATTCACAAACCCGGCACCATGTTCGTCATCGCCCCTGGCATCGATACCGAAACCCTGCTGGCCCACGCCTGTGAATCGTTGGCGTCGGCGAGTGTGATGGCGAGTGATTTCGCGGGGTTTCTGCAGGGTTCGCAGCGCAATACGATGCTGGGGATCGCGCAGGTGATCATGCTCGGCGAGCTGGCGGTGAATCGGGCGCTGGATAATCTCGACCCGCAGGATTAGTGGACAAAGGCCCGGGACAGGGCCGTGAAGCCCGGGCCGGCGAGGACGATCAGTAGCGCCGGGAAGAGAAACAGCATCATCACGACGGACATTTTGGCGGACATCTTGGAGATGTATTCCTGCAGGCGCGTCAGGCGCCGGTCATCGAGCAATTGCTTGAGCGCCAGCAAGGATTTCATCGCGCCACCGCCCTGATGGATCAATTGTTGAAGGATCACGCAGGTGTCGGTGAATTCATCCACCGAAAGCAATCGGGTGGCTTTGTTCAGCTCTTCGCCCAGTTCCATGCCCGAGTCGACGCGGGTCAGTATCAGGCGCAACTCATGGGTCAGGGCGGGCAGCAACTGCCTGCCTTCCTGGCTCAGCACACGCAGTGATTGCTCCACCGCCATGCCCGATTCGAACAGGGTGCGCAGCAGTGCGATGAATGTCGACGTCTCGATGGCGAGTTGTTTTTGCCGACGCTGTGCGGCGGCGGCGAGCCAGCGTTTGGGCAACAGATAGCCGGCACTGGTGGCGAGCATCGGGGCCATCCAGTGGTTCTGCACATTCGGGTAGAACAATCCCTGGATCAACAGGCAAAGGGACAGCGCCAGCACCGGCATGCCCACCTGCAAGGCGGCGAACATCGAGCGTTGGCGAACGCTGCGCCAGCCCAGGCGGTTGAGCAGGCTCTGGGTTTCGTTGTCCATTTTGACCGACTGCTGTCCAAGGCGACTGGCGCCCAGGGCATGCAGCAATTGGCTGAAGTGGCTATCGCCAGGCGCCTTGCCATCCAGGCGCTGGGCCACCTGGCGCGCTCGTCGGTGTTGCTCCAGCAAAGCGCTGAGCAGCAACAGTGCTGCCCCGAACAGGAGTAACGCACTGATCAGCAAAGGCATCTTCATATTCATAGGCTACGCAACATGCGCCACAGCGCGAGGCAGCCGATCACCTGAAAACCGAAGGCACTCGCCAGCATGGTTTGCCCCGAGCTGTCGTGCCACATGGAAAGCAGGTAGGTCGGATTGGCGAGCAGAAAGTAGCCGGCGACCGTCACCGGCAACAGGGCCAGGACCACGGCCGTGATACGGGTTTCGCCGGTCATGGCCTTCAACTGGCGGGCCGCTTGCTCGCGCTCGCGGATCATCTTGATCAGGTTTTCCAGCAGCTCACTGGCATTGCCGCCGTAACGATGGTTGACCTTCAGGCCGAGCGCGAACAAGCGCAGTTCATCTTTTTCGTACAGCTCGGCGAAGTCCGACGCGGCGTCCGCCAGGCTGACTCCCAATTGCACATTGCGCTGAATCCGGCCCATGGCATTTTTCAGCGGGTCTTCGGCGGCATCGATGGCGCCAAGCACGGCATCGGCCAGGGTTCGTCCGGACTTCAGGCTGCGCACGGCATGGTCGAGCAGCATCGGTAGCTGTTCGACCATCCGGGCGAGTCGACGTTGATATCGCCAGCTGACAAACAGCCGTACCACCGCAGGAGGCACCAGCAGCAACAGCAGTGCGCCGATCCAGCCGCCCTCGGCAAACCCCAGCAGCACCCCGAGTATCCAGAACGCCAGCCACTGGCCCAGGCGGTCGGTGGGGCGTCCGAGCCCGGCGCGCAGGAACGCCCGCTCAAGCCCTGCCCACGATGATTTGTGCACGACCCGCTGCGGTTGCCCCTGGTTCAGGCGCCCCAGGATCCGCTCATTGCCGGTCTGGCGCATACCGTTGTAGAGCAAGCGCAGCGACAGGCCGAGAAGGGTCAGGCAAACGAGGATGAGCAGCGCCGGTTTGAGCATGCGATGGCCTCAGTACGCCGAGGGAGACAGCGCCGAGTCCCGGCGCAGTTTGTCGCCAGCCGGGTTGATCGCCTCGCGCAGGAAACCGAAACCGGTGTGGCGGTCGAAACGGAACAGCGTGTTGGTGACATACACGTCGTCGCGCACACCAACGACTTCCACCACTTCACTGACGCAACGGCGACCGTCAGGCAGGCGCGTGAGCTGGATGACCACGTCGAGCGCCGCGCAGATCATTTGCCGCAGGGTGCGCTCGGCGATGCTGCGGCCGGTCAAGCCCACCAGGGTCTCCAGGCGCAGCAGCGCATCCTGGGCGTTGTTGGCGTGTACGGTACTCATCGAACCGTCGTGCCCGGTGTTCATGGCGGTCAACACATCGACCACTTCGACACCGCGAATTTCGCCGAGGATGATCCGGTCCGGGCGCATCCGCAGGGCGTTGCGAATCAGGTCGCTGGCTTTCACCTCGCCATGGCCTTCGGCATTCGGCGGGCGGGTTTCCAGGCGCACCACGTGAGGGTGGCCCAGTTGCAGTTCGGCGACGTCTTCGATGGTGACCAGGCGTTCGTGCGGGCTGATCAACTGGCTGAGAATGTTCAGCAGCGTGGTCTTGCCTGTGCCGGTGCCGCCGCTGATGAGGATGTTGCAGCGTTTGCCCACGGCGTCCTGAATGAATTCGTAGATCGCCTGGTCGATGGTTTGCATCGCCATCAGGTCGGAGCTTTTGAGCATGTCCTGGCGGAATTTGCGGATCGACAGGCACGGGCCATCGAGGGCTATCGGTGGAATGATGGCGTTGACCCGGCTGCCATCAGGCAGGCGCGCGTCGACCATCGGCGAGGACTCGTCGAGGCGTCGGCCCAGCGGCGCGAGAATCCGTTGCATGACCCGTTCGACGTGGTGCGAATCGATAAAGCGCAGGTCACTCAGGTGCAGCACGCCTTCGCGTTCGACAAACACCCGGTGCGGGCCGTTGACCAGGATCTCGGTCACCGCCGTGTCGCGCAACAGCACTTCCAGCGGGCCGAAACCGGTGAGTTCGTCGACGATTTCTTCGGCCAGTCGCTCCATTTCATAGCGGGATATCGCCAGGTGCAAACGCGCGATGTACTCGGCCACTTTGTCGATCACGAACTGCGACAGGGCCTGCCGCGAACCTTCCAGCAGGTTTTTCCCGGACTCTTCGATGGCGTCGATGATGTAGCGGTGCAGTACCAGTTTCAGGCCTTCGTGGTCGGTATTGCCGACCGCGCCGCGCTGGGGTGAACCAAAGAGTTTTTCACTGTTCATTGTGCGCGCCTCAAGCGGTTGAACCAGCCGGTCCTGGGTTTGGCCAGGCCTTCGGAGTGCCTGGCCAGGTGTTCGCCGAGGGCGCGCAGGCCCTGGGTGAGGCCTTCGCGTGGGGCCAGTTCGAACAGGGTCAGGCCCTGGTTCTTGGCGTTGAGCCGCACTTCCGGGCTGTAGGCGAGGGTGGCGATGATCTCCAGATCGAACGTCTTGCCCAGGGTGTCGGAGTCCGGGGCGACGCTGCGCAGGTAGCGGTCAATGAGCAATCTGGCGTGATCGAGCTTCATGCCTTTTTCGCGCCACAGATTGAGCACTGCGAGGTTGCGGCGGCAGTCGAGCACGTTCTGATCGGTGTACCACAACAGCTTGTCGCAATGGCTGACGAAGGTGCGCAGCGCCTCGCTGTCCGGCTGCCCGGTGAGGTTCACCACGATGTGCTGGAAGTGTTGGCGCAGGGCGCTGAGCAACATGTACAACTCGGCGGCGCTGGTGTGGTCCAGTGGTTCATCGCTACTGGAGTAGGCGAGGATGCGCAGCCCGGCTTCGCAGCTGGTGAAGGCGCTGTCGATCAGTGTCGCGTCCAGCCGGCGCAAGTGGCGCAATGCATCGCCGAAATGAAACGAACTCTCCAGGCCGAGCAACGCCAGGCTGTCACCGCGAGGCAAGCCGAGGTCCAGCAGCAAGGTGTGCTGACCGCTTTTTTGCACCACTTGCGCCATGTGTGTGGCCAGCAATGCGCCGTCGGCGCTGCTCTGCACGCCATACAGCACGGTCAGGCGGCCCAGGTGCGTGTTCGGCGCGACAGCGGGCAGGCGTTTGCTCAGGCGCCGCACCAGCCCCGCGACTTCACTGGAGCGAGAGCCATAGGCCACGAAATCCCGGGCCCCGGCACGCATCGCATTCAGTACCAACTGGTTGTCCATGCCGTCGCCCAGTGCAACGATCGCCAGCATCGGTTTGGCTTCCAGCGCGCCTTCGATCAATGCGCTTTGGGCCACCACGTGATCACGGTCCAGGCCGATGAAGACCAGGCTGGAAAACGTCACGTCCACCAGCGCCAACAGTTCGTCGAGGCTGCCGCCACCGGCGCTGACCACCTGACCCAAGGGCGCGAGCGCGCCTTGCAGCCATTCCAGGTCGGTGCTGTTGCGCGTGATCGCGAGGAAGGTCTGACTGAGGTTCTGGCTCATTGCGATAACCCGCTGCGATGCGTGAATCAGGGAGTTTGTTGAGTGATTTCGTTGCCGCGAATGATTTCCACGCTCGGCTTGCGCGGCGCGACGCCAGGGCTGGTGGCGACGGGTTTGGCTGGCCCGGTCATGGCCAGTTGGCTGAACTGCAACAACTCGCGGTTGGCATTGGCCAGGCTGGCGGCTGAGTTGCTGTCGCCGGCCCAGTAGCGCGCCAGGCGTTTTTCATCGGCGCTGCGCACGGCCAGGCGCAACACGCCGGCCTGGGTCGCAAGCATCAGGCGGCTTACCAGTTTTTCAGGCACGGCGAGCAACACGGTCCGGGCCGTGGCGCGGGATTGATCCAGTTTGAGTTTTTCATCAGCGTTGCGCGCCGGGCTGGAGGGTTGGCCGTCGTTGGTCAATCCCAACTGTTCGCCGACCCCGAGCACCCGCAAGGCGGGCACCACGAGTTGGGCCGTCGGCTGGGGATTGAGGGTGTCCATGCGCAGGAACAGCAGCACGTCGACATAGTCACCGGGTGTCAGTTGCCCACCGATATTGACCACTTCGTCCACGGCGACCGCCAGGGCGCGTTCATCGGGGCGGATCATCCGCGACAGTTTGCTGCCGGCCTCGAAACTTTCGTCATTGAGCCAGCTCCCGGCCGTCAGGGCGCGCCAGGGTGTGCGGCCAATCGCCTGGTCGAGGCTGGTCAGGCTGCCGGCCGGGACGGTGCGCAATTGTTCCAGGGCGATATCGGCAGCGGTGATCGGCGCGAACGGCGCGACATCATTGACCAGCACGACCACGGGATGGCGGGTAGGGTCTTCTACCGGTGATTGAGCGTTGGCGAGTGCTGCACCGATGGTGGATTGGGCAACGGGCTCGGGGGCCGGTTGACGACTCAACGTGAGCCCCCAGTAACCGGTAATGATGGCGCCGAACAGAAACAATCCGGCAAGGCCCAGAGTGACGCGGCTGTTCATGAAGGCTCTCCCTTTCCTGCTGCGCTAAACCCCGCCAAGTCCAACGAGACAACTTCGCAATCAGGCAGCTATGAACATGGAACTATTTTGCTATTTGACCGTAGCGCAGGTAGAGCGAAATGCCATTAGTGCGGGGAAAATATCTAACGAAAGTACAAACTTGCGCTGAAATAACCGGTTTTTGACGTCAACGAAACGGTTAATACTTTAGTGTTAATGCGTATTTACAGTTGTTGGGCCGGGGAATGCCGACAATGCTGGTGCTGGCACTGGGGAATCATGTTGCGTCCGTGCAACACCCGTCGTCGTCCAGGAGAAATGTCATGTCTTTTTCCAAGCTTGTTCAGAAGGTCAAATCCGGGATCGCTTTTTACAAAGGGCTGGCCAAAGATACCGAGGGTGCATCGGGTATTGAGTACGCGATTATTGCGGCCATGGTTGCGGTGGTACTGGCCGGTTTCAGTACAGGTGTCCAGACTGCCATTTCCGCTACGTTCACCACGATTAAAGCCGCGCTGTGACAAGGAAGTCGGCCATTTGATTTTGCGTCAAACGGATCCTAACGTCAGTGCTTGGTCCATTGCAGGTGTTACCTCATGAACGCTCTCGCACAGCCACGCCAACAGTTGCTTCTGGTGGATGACGAAGAGGACGCATTGCTCGAGTTGGCGGAGTTGCTGGAGGGCGAGGGGTTCAATTGTTTTACGGCCACTTCGGTCAAGCTCGCGCTGCAGCATCTGACCCGACATCCTGATATTGCTTTGGTGATCACCGATTTGCGCATGCCGGAGGAGAGCGGCATGTCGTTGATCAAGCGGCTGCGCGAGCATACATCGCGTGAGCATTTGCCGGTGATTGTGATGTCGGGGCATGCGGACATGGACGATGTCAGTGACATGTTGCGCTTGCAGGTGCTGGATCTTTTTCGCAAGCCGATTTATCACGTGCGGTTGTTGGAGACGCTGAATAATCTTTTTCCGCTGCCGCAGGTTTATCTGGTCAGGAGGTGACTTGGCGGCCTCTGGGCCGACCAGGCTGTTGTTGTGTGGTGTACATATCCGTTGCTTCGGTCATGGCGGCTGGCGGTTTCGCCCTTACGGCGACTCACTTTTTTTAACAAGCGCCTCAAAAAAAGTAAGCAAAAAAAGCGCTCGCCCCGAACGTCCGGCCCCTCGCTTAGGCTCGGGATTCCTTCGCTCCGGTATTCATCCGGGGGCATTGCCCTACGGTTTGCTTCGCTGCACCTCCCTGCAATGTGTGCGGCAGCGCCGCACGGCGCTACGCGCCATTCCCCGGATGAACACCTCCGCTCAGCCTGCCGAGGGGGCGGGTGGATCAAGATCAAGAGCGGCAGGCGAGCTAACGCTCGGCCTGTGGTGTGGTGAAAAGCGTCTGTGTACGCCGATCTGCTTTTGCTCTGCTTTGCTCTTCTGTGGGAGCGAGCCTGCTCGCGAAGGCGGCCTACTGGCCGACCTGGTTATCTGGCCGTACCCAAGACCTGTGGGAGCGGGCTTGCCCGCGAAGGCGGCCTAATGGTCGACTTTATTATCCGGTCGAACTCATCACCTGTGTGCACAAACTCCCTCGCCACAGACATCAAACATGTCAGGCCACCGGCCGCCAATACCCGACCATATGCTCCAGGTCCCCGGCACCCACCAGCTGAAAGTCCCCGCTCGCTCCCGGCGCACTGGCCAGCAATGTCACCTCGCTGGGCAACCGTACCGGTTTCCTGAACTGCACCGCGATCTCGACATTCCCTACTGGCAGATGCGCGGCCAGTGCTGCCAGCGTGCGGGCTTTGTTCCACAGGCCATGGGCGATGGCGGTCGGGAAGCCGAAGAGTCGGGCGCTGGCTGCGCTCAGGTGGATCGGGTTGTAGTCGCCGGAGACTTTGGCGTATTGCCGACCGATGTCTGAGGGGGCTTTCCAGTGTTCGAGTTCAGTCAGGGCCAAGCTGCTTGCCCGTTGTTCTTCGAGCGGTTCGCCCTCGAGTTTGACCCCGCGACAGAGCATCCGGCTTTGCGCTTCCCACAGTGTTCCCAACTGATCGTCGAGGGTGGTCAGCAGATCGAACGTCGCGCCTTTGGCGTGGGGTTGCAGGTTCTGCACCTGCACGCTGACGCGTGCTCGATTCACTGCGCCCATGGGGCGCAGCACACGAATGCGATTGCTCAGGTGAATCAGGCCCAACAGCGGGAACGGGAACTCCCTGGCCGTGAGCAATTGCATCTGCAAGGCAAAGCCAAGGATATGCGGGTAGGTCGGGGGCAGCAGGCCGTTGTCGGCGAAACCACAGACCTTGCGATAGGCCGCCAGGCGCTTGGGGTCGACATCGACCCAGCAATGCAAACCGGCATCGGGCAAGGTGGTGCCGGTGATTTTTCGTCGCGTCGCCGCTCGTGCGTACAACCCCGGCAGGCTGGGTTCGCGGTCGAGTGTGTGCCAGTCGGTGATCATCCTTAAGCCCCCAGAACGCTCTGCCCGCATACGCGCAACGCTTGCCCGGTGAATGCGCCGGTGCCCGGTTGCGCCAGCCAGGCCACGGCCTCGGCGACGTCTTGCGGCAGGCCGCCCTGGCCGAGGGAACTCATGCGGCGTCCGGCTTCGCGCAGGCCGAAGGGAATGTGCGCGGTCATTTGCGTTTCGATGAAACCCGGCGCCACGGCGTTGATGCTGATGCCACGCGCCTGGAGCAGCGGCGCCCAGGCTTGCGCCAGGCCGATGAGCCCGGCCTTGCTCGCGGCGTAGTTGGTTTGTCCGCGATTGCCGGCGATGCCGCTGATGGAAGCCAGCAGAACCACCCGGCCGTTGTCGTGCAGGGTGCCGCTGTCGAGCAGGGCCTTGGTCAGCACTTGCGGCGCATTGAGGTTGACCGCCAGCACGGCGTCCCAGTATTCCGGGGTCATGTTGGCCAGGGTTTTATCCCGGGTGATGCCGGCGTTGTGCACCACGATGTCGAGGCCGTCGGGCAACTGTTCGATCAACTGCGCGGCAGCGTCTTCGGCGCAGATGTCGAGGGTGATGCTGCGCCCGCCGAGACGCGCGGCGAGGGCGTCGAGATCGACTCTGGCCGGTGGCACATCGAGCAGGATGACGTCGGCACCATCACCGGCCAGGGTTTCCGCGATGGCAGCACCAATGCCGCGCGCTGCACCGGTAACCAGTGCCTTGCGCCCGGCGAGGGGGCGTGTCCAGTCGCTGACGGGTGTTGAACATGGATTCAAGCGAATGACCTGCCCGGATACGAAGGCGCTTTTCGGTGATAGGAAAAACCGCAGCGGGCCTTCCAGTTGTGTCTCGGCACCTTCGCCGACATGGATCAATTGCAGGGTGCCACCGCTGCGCAATTCCTTGGCCAGCGAACGGTTGAAACCTTCCAGGGCTCGCTGCGCGCTGGCGGCGAACGGGTCGCTCAGGGATTGCGGATCGCGCCCGAGAATCACCAGGTGCGCACAGTGATCAAGGTTTTTCATCAGCGGCTGGAAAAACTCGCGCAGTTGCTTGAGCTGATCGGTGTGCAGCAGATCGCTGGCGTCGAACACCACGGCCTTGAGCTTCGGCCCGTGACCTGGAATCCAGGCGGTGGCCATTGAAGGCTCGGTGCCGTAGCTGTAGATCGCATCGGTCAGGCGGTTGGCGAAGGCGCTGACATGTTCCGCCAACGGCCCGCCGCCGATCAGCAGCGCACCTTCCACGGGGCGCAGTCGGCCTGCTTGCCAGCGCTCCAGTCTGGTGGGCGCTGGCAACCCCAGGGCGCCGACCAGGCGATGGCCGATGGACGAGTTGGCGAAGTCGATATAGCGGTCAGACATGGAACGCGCTCCGAAAGCTGGGGTTGAAAGTGTGGACCACGAATGGCGATCAGTCGTTCGATCCACGAGATAAGGCCTACGCTTGGTTACAGCAGAGTAGTTTGTCGCAGGATTTAGTGGGCAATGCAGTCCTTGTGGGAGCGGGCTTGCTCGCGAATGCGGTGGATCAGCCATCAACGATGTTGAGTGTGCCGACCCCTTCGCGAGCAAGCCCGCTCCCACAGGGGGGCTGTGTTCGGTTCAGATCATTCATCAGGAGCTTTTCATGACCCAGCTACGCCGCGTCGCGATCATCGGCGGTAACCGGATTCCCTTCGCCCGCTCCAACGGCCCCTACGCCACGGCCAGTAACCAGGTGATGCTCACCGCCGCCCTCGAGGGCCTGATCGAGCGTTACAACCTGCACGGCCTGCGCATCGGCGAGGTGGTTGCCGGGGCGGTGCTCAAGTTGTCGCGGGACATGAACCTCACACGCGAATGCGTACTGGGTTCGCGGCTGTCGCCTGCCACTCCGGCCTATGACATCCAGCAGGCATGCGGCACCGGGCTGGAGGCGGCGTTGCTGGTGGCGAACAAGATTGCCCTGGGCCAGATCGACTGCGGCATTGCCGGTGGCGTGGACACCACTTCGGATGCGCCGATCAGTGTCAGCGAGGGGTTGCGCAAAATCCTCCTGCAAGCCAATCGCGCGAAAACCACCGGCGACAAACTGAAAACCTTCCTGCAATTGCGACCCGGACATCTGGTCCCCGAGTTCCCGCGCAACGGCGAGCCGCGCACCGGCTTGTCCATGGGCCAGCATTGCGAGCTGATGGCGCAGACCTGGAACATCCCTCGCCAGGCACAGGATCAACTGGCGCTTGAGAGCCACCAGAAACTGGCCGCGTCCTACGCCGAGGGCTGGCACAACGACCTGATGACACCGTTCCTGGGACTCACCCGCGACAACAACCTGCGCCCGGACTCCACGCTGGAAAAGCTCGCCGCCCTCAAGCCGGCCTATGAGAAAAGCGCCAAGGGCACCCTGACCGCAGGCAACTCCACGCCGCTGACCGATGGCGCGTCTCTGGTGCTGCTGGGCAGCGAGGAATGGGCCAAGGCACGCGGGTTACCGATTCTTGCCTACTGGCGTGACGGCGAGGCGGCGGCGGTGGATTTCGTCAATGGCGCCGAAGGGTTATTGATGGCGCCGGTCTATGCCGTACCGCGCCTGCTTGCGCGCAATGGACTGACCCTGCAGGACTTCGACTACTACGAAATCCACGAAGCCTTCGCCGCGCAAGTGCTGTGCACGTTGAAGGCCTGGGAGGATCCGCAGTATTGCCAAACCCGTCTCGGTCTCGATGCGGCGCTGGGCTCGATCGACCGCAGCAAGCTCAACGTCAAGGGCAGTTCACTGGCCGCGGGGCACCCGTTTGCCGCCACGGGCGGGCGCATCGTCGCCAACCTGGCGAAGTTGCTGGATGCGGCGGGCAAGGGGCGGGGGCTGATTTCGATTTGCGCGGCGGGCGGGCAGGGCGTGACTGCCATTATTGAACGCTGAACAAGAACAACTGTGGGAGCGAGCCTGCTCGCGAAGAGGGAGTGTCAGTCAAATCAATGTGACTGACACACCGCTTTCGCGAGCAGGCTCGCTCCCACAGGGTTTAGTGGTGTGCTTGTGGATCAGGTACGGAACCTGCGCACCAACCCGTCCAGCTCATTCGACAACCCGGCAAGGCTCTGTGAGTCCAGGCGTGCCGAGTTGGCCAGTTCCGCCACCAGTTGCGCATCGCCATGGATCTGGCTGATGTGCCGGTTGATGTCTTCGGCCACTTGATGCTGCTGTTCCGCCGCCGTGGCGATCTGGGTGTTCATGTCGCGGATCACGTCCACCGACTCGCGAATCTGCCCGAAGCTGTTGCGCGCTTCGCCGATGCGCGTCACCGATTGCTGGGACACTTCCAGGCTGGCGTGCATCTGTTGGGTCACCTGGCTCGTGCGTTTGGCCAGGTTGCCCAGCAGGCCGTCGATTTCCGCCGTGGAGTCGGCCGTGCGCTTGGCCAGGGCCCGCACTTCATCAGCCACCACGGCAAAGCCGCGACCTTGTTCACCGGCACGGGCCGCTTCGATCGCAGCGTTCAGCGCCAGCAGGTTGGTCTGCTCGGCGATCGAACGGATGGTCCCCAGGATCGACTGAATGTCGTTGCTGTCGCGTTCCAGCTGTTGCATCGACTGGGCCGACTGTTCGATTTCCTGGCTCAGGCGATCAACACTGTTCACCGCCGCATCAATCTGCTGCTGACCTTCACGCGCCTGGCGCTGGCCACTGTCGGCGGATTCCGCAGCCTGGCTGCAAGAGCGTGCGACTTCGTTGGCGGTGGCGACCATTTCGTGGAATGCAGTGGACACCATGTCCACGGCTTCACGCTGGCGTCCGGCCGCTTCGGCCATGTCACTGGAGACCCGGGTCGAGCTCTTGGAGGTGTCGAGGATCTTGCCCGCCGCGCCGCCGATGTTCTGGATCAGGTTGCGGATCGCCGCCAGGAACTGGTTGAACCAGTTGGCCAGTTGCGCGGTTTCGTCGCTGCCACGTATTTGCAGGTTCTGAGTCAGGTCGCCTTCGCCCTGGGCGATGCCTTCCAGACCGCTGGCCACGCTGCGGATCGGGCGCACGATAAGGCTGGCGAAGCTGGCGCCGACAATGGCGAAGATCACGGCCAGCACGGCGGCGATGATCGCGATCAACCAGGTCAGTTGGGTCGCGGTGCTCATCACGTCGCTTTGCTTGATCAGGCCGATGAACGTCCAGCCCAGTTGCTCGGACGGCCAGACGTTGGCCATGTAGCGCTCACCGTTGAGTTCGACTTCGAGCATGCCTTTGCCGGCCTTGGCCAGTTGTGCATAACCTTCGCCGAGGCTGCCCAGGGCCTTGAAGTTGTGCTCCGGTTGCTTCGGATCGACCAGCACGGTGCCGGTATTTTCCAGCAGCATCAGGTAGCCGGATTCGCCAAGCTTGATCTGTTTGACCAGCTCGGTGAGCTGTTTGAGTGACACGTCGATGCTGACCACGCCGCCGTTGGTGCCCAGCTTGTTGTCGATGGTGCGCACGGTGCTGACATAGGACGTATCGTTTTCGGCCCAATAGTAGGCCTCGGTACGGAACGGCTTGCCCGGTTTGGCCTGGGCTGCCTTGTACCAGGGACGTTGGCGCGGGTCGTAGTTGCTCAGCTTGGCATCATCGGGCCAGGACACGTAACCACCGGCAGCGGTGCCCAGAATGGCGTAGGCGTAGGAGGGGTGGGCGTTGCCCAGGTCCTGGAGGAATCCGAAGACTTTTTTGTCCATCTCGCCCTGCGGGACGCTCTCGGCGTTGGCCGCCATGTAGGTCTTGAGGCTGTCGTCGGAGTTCTTGATCAGCGGCTGGTGAGCCAGGTATTCGACGTTCTGGCTGATGCCGTCGAAGAACAGTTGCATGGCATTGCTGACCTGACGGATTTCGCGACCGCTGCTGTCGACGAATTCATCCTTGGCATCACTGCGCAAGTTCAGCACAACGAGGGTGGCGACCAGCACCACAGGCAAGCAGGCGATGATTGCAAACGCCCAGGTCAACTTCTGTTTGATGTTCATCCGCGCTCCAGATTTTCTTGTAGGCCCACGCAGTGCAGATGACTCGCGGTTTATTGGCAGCCGTAAACGTTCTTGGTCAACCCTGGTCCTTGAGTGCGGCATCGCTTTTGTTGTGGCAGCGATTGTCGGACAAATCACTTTGTCACTAAGGACTTCGGCTGTTGTCGGAGGAAATTGAGGCCATATGGGAAAAATCCTACGGAAGGTACGAGCTGTGGTGTCAGTTTCTGTCGCAATTGGCCTCAATACCCTTGCACAACAAGTGACGCAGGCTCGGCTATGATTTGGGTCGACCCGTGGTGGTCGTCGGTTTTACCCGATGAATTTGGCACATTGTGTGCCTCTGCAATGCTCATCAGTCGGCAACCCCTCCCCCCGGTGAGTGGATTGCCGTATAACGAATGACTTTCGCGTGTTTGGTAATAAAGGACCCACAATAAAAGCTGATGAAGACTCCAAAACGCATTGAACCCCTGATCGAGGACGGTCTGGTCGACGAGGTGCTGCGCCCACTCATGAGTGGTAAAGAAGCAGCTGTTTATGTGGTGCGCTGCGGTAACGAGCTACGTTGCGCGAAGGTCTACAAGGAGGCGAATAAACGCAGTTTCCGTCAGGCGGCCGAGTACCAGGAAGGCCGCAAGGTACGCAATAGCCGTCAGGCCCGTGCGATGGCCAAGGGCTCCAAGTTCGGCCGCAAGGAAACCGAAGACGCCTGGCAGAACGCCGAAGTGGCGGCGCTGTTCCGTCTGGCCAACGCCGGTGTGCGGGTGCCCAAGCCGTTCGATTTCCTCGAAGGCGTACTGCTCATGGAGCTGGTGGCCGACGAGTACGGCGATGCCGCGCCGCGCCTGAACGATGTGGTGCTGGAGCCGGACCAGGCCCGCGAGTATCACGCGTATCTGATTTCCCAGATCGTGCTGATGCTGTGTACCGGTCTGGTGCACGGCGACCTGTCCGAGTTCAACGTGCTGCTGACGCCGACCGGCCCGGTGATCATCGACCTGCCACAAGCGGTGGATGCTGCGGGTAACAACCACGCATTCAGCATGCTGGAGCGGGATGTGGGCAACATGGCTTCCTACTTCGGGCGGTTTGCGCCGGAGTTGAAGAAGACCCGATACGCCAAGGAAATGTGGGCTTTGTACGAGGCCGGCACCTTGCACCCGGCCAGTGTCCTGACCGGCGAGTTCGCCGATACGGAGGAGCTGGCCGACGTGGGCGGCATCATCCGCGAAATCGAGGCCGCGCGCCTGGATGAAGAGCGCAAGCAGGCGGCCCGAGCGGCGGACGATGCGCCACCGGGCAAGACCGAAGAACCGCCTCCACCGTGGATGCAGTGATCGGATAAAAAAACCGGCTTCGGCCGGTTTTTTTGTGGGGATCAGGAAGCACCGAAACCCTGTGGGAGCGAGCCCGCTCGCGAAGACGTCGGCACATCCAGCATCAATGTGGCAGGCAGACCGCTTTCGCGAGCAGGCTCGCTCCCACAGGGATCAGGCATGAGTCGGGCTGGTGCAGCAGCCCGACTCCAGGTTTTTCAGAATCGGGCAATCCGGCCGATGATCGCCCTGACAGTGCTCAACCAGGTCCTGCAAGGTGTCGCGCAACTGGCCAAGCTCAAGGATCTTGCGGTTCAACTCATCGATGTGCTGGCGGGCCAAGGCTTTCACATCGGCGCTGGCGCGCTGGCGGTCTTGCCAGAGGGTCAGCAACTTGCCGACTTCTTCCAGGGAAAACCCCAGGTCCCGCGAGCGCTTGATGAACGCCAGCGTGTGCAGGTCGTCATCGCCATACACCCGATAACCGCTATCAGTGCGATGGGCCGCCTTGAGCAGGCCGATGGACTCGTAATAACGGATCATCTTTGCGCTCAGGCCGCTGTGGCGGGCCGCTTGGCCGATGTTCATCGGTTGTCCTCCAGGTCCTTGGGTTTCCAGGTTTTCAACAGTAGCGCATTGCTCACCACGCTGACGCTCGACAACGCCATGGCTGCACCGGCCAGCACTGGATTGAGGAAGCCGAGCGCCGCCAGCGGGATGCCAATCAGGTTATAGACGAAGGCCCAGAACAGGTTCTGCCGAATCTTGGCGTAGGTCTTGCGGCTGATCTCCAAGGCGGCCGGTACCAGTCGCGGATCACCGCGCATCAGGGTGATGCCGGCTGCGTGCATGGCGACGTCGGTGCCGCCCCCCATGGCGATGCCGATGTCGGCGGCGGCCAGTGCCGGGGCGTCGTTGATTCCGTCGCCGACCATCGCCACCACGCCGGTTTCTTTCAATGCGGCGACCGTGGCGGCTTTATCCGCCGGCAGCACTTCGGCATGCACATCCTGGATGCCCAGCGCCTCGGCTACCACGTTGGCGCTGCCGCGATTGTCGCCGGTCAGCAGGTGGCTGCTGATGTTTCGCGCGCTCAGTTGTTGCACCGCTTGCAGCGCGCCGGGCTTGAGGGTGTCACCGAAGGCGAACAGGCCCAGCACTTGGGGTTCGGGGGATTGTTCGATCAGCCAGGACAGGGTCCGGCCTTGTTTTTCCCACGCGATTGCCGAATCGGCCAGCGGCCCGGCGTTCAAACCGCTTTCCTCCAGCAGGCGACGATTGCCCAGCGCCAGGCGACGCCCTTCGAGGTTGCCGGCGATGCCGCGTCCGGTCAGGGATCGGCTGTCGCTGACATCGGCCACCGTCAAGTGGCGTTCGGCACAGGCATCCAGAACGGCCTTGGCCAGCGGATGCTCACTGCCGCGTTGCAGGGCACCGGCCAATTGCAGCAGGCTCGCCTCGTTACCGTCGATGGCACTCAGATGAGCAATGCGCGGGGCGCCGGAGGTCAGGGTGCCGGTCTTGTCGAACACCACCGCGCTGACTTCATGGGCACGCTCCAGTGCTTCGGCGTCCTTGATCAGAATCCCGTAGCGCGCCGCCACGCCCGTGCCGGCCATGATCGCCGTCGGCGTAGCCAGGCCCAGGGCGCAGGGGCAGGCGATCACCAGCACCGCCACGGCGTTGATCAACGCGGTTTCCATCGGCGCGCCATACAGTAACCAGCCGATCAGGGTTGCCAGGGCAATCAGCAGCACGGTGGGCACGAATACCTGGCTGACTTTATCCACCAGTTTCTGGATCGGCGCTTTTGCGGCCTGGGCGTCTTCCACCAGGCGGATGATCCGCGCCAGCACGGTTTCCGCACCGAGGGCCTGGGTGCGCACCAGCAAGCGGCCTTCACCGTTGATCGCGCCGCCAGTGACTTTGTCGCCGGGCTGCTTGGGCACCGGCAGGCTTTCGCCGCTGATCAGCGCTTCGTCGGCGTGGCTCTGGCCTTCCATTACTTCACCGTCTACCGGGAAGCGTTCGCCGGGTTTGACCAGCACCAGGTCATTGAGGTGCAGGGCGCTGATGGCGA
Source organism: Pseudomonas sp. 18173 (assembly GCF_050432945.1). Taxonomy (NCBI): domain Bacteria; kingdom Pseudomonadati; phylum Pseudomonadota; class Gammaproteobacteria; order Pseudomonadales; family Pseudomonadaceae; genus Pseudomonas; species Pseudomonas sp. 18173. The sequence continues at coordinate 17,509 of NZ_JBKFTN010000003.1, read as the reverse complement.
CCTCTTGCTCGTGACCATCGGTCACCCGAATCGCCCGCTCCGGACGCAAGGCTTCGAGGGCGCGGATGGCGCTGGCGGTCTGGCGCTTGGCGCGACTTTCCAGGTACTTGCCCAGCAGCACCAGGGCGATCACCACCGCCGAGGCTTCGAAATACAGATGCGGCATGCGCCCGGCGGCGGTGGCCCACTCGTACAGGCTCAAGCCGTATCCGGCGCTGGTGCCCAGGGCGACCAGCAGGTCCATGTTGCCGGCTCCGGCGCGCACGGCTTTCCACGCTGCCACGTAAAACCGGGCGCCGAAGATGAACTGCACGGGCGTGGCCAGGGCGAATTGCGCCCAGGCCGGGAGCATCCAGTGCACGCCGAAGGGCTGTAGCAGCATCGGCAATACCAGCGGCAAGGCGAGGGCCATGGCGATGATCAATGCCATGCGTTCGCGGTGCAGGCGCTGCTGCTGAAGGTCGGCTGGCGGGTGTTCGGCTTCCCATACGCTGGCGGTATAGCCGGCCTTGGTCACGGCCGCGATCAAGGTTTGCGGATCGATCTGGCCGAGCAGTTCCAGGTGGGCACGTTCGTTGGCCAGGTTGACGCTGACGCTTTTTACCCCTGCAACCTTGCCCAGCGCGCGCTCGACCCGACCGACGCAGGACGCGCAGGTCATGCCGTCGATGCTCAGCTCCAGGCTCTGCTGTGGCACGCTGTAGCCGGCCCTGGCTACGGCCTCCATCAAGGCCGGCAAACTGTCGCCGGGTGCCTGGACCCGGGCCTGCTCCGTGGCGAGGTTGACGCTGACGGCACTGGCGCCAATGACTTTGCTCAAGGCGCGCTCGACCCGCCCGGCGCAACTGGCGCAGGTCATGCCGGCAATCGGCAGGTCGAACGTGGTGGATTCGGACATCGGTCGCACTCCCTGTAGTAGATGACCACAGGATCAACCTTGCCATGCTGGCAAGGTCAAGCACCAATCTAATGTGGGAGCGAGCCTGCTCGCGAAGGCGTCAGCATATCCAGCATCAATGCGTCAGATAGTCCGTATTCGCGAGCAAGCTCGCTCCTGCAGGGACGGTGTGTCAGTAGCCGAGGCCGGCGCGTTTCAGGTACATCCCTTCCTGCGTCATCGCGATGCGGTACTTGAGCACATCCCCGGCCTTGAGCTGGATATCCTGCGAACCCGGCGCGAGCATGCCCGGGTTGCAACCCGGCACCTGGCCCGGCAGCAATTTGAGGCGCAACGAGACGATGCCGGGCGGCAAGTTGAATGAGGTGCTCTGCTCCTGAAACAACCGCGCCGCCAGTTGATCGTGGATGTACACACCGATTTCGCAGCTGGTTGCGACTTCCAGGCGCTCGCGGGAAATGATCAGCACGCCATAATCCTGACCGGCAGCATTGACCGAAGGCACGGCGGCGAAAAGGCTGAGAAAGCCTAACAGGCTGAAAACTGACCAGCGCATGGCTGAATCTCCTGAGTTCGAGTCATTGATGGACGCAGCTTGGCCGAGCCCGGCACCGATTGCCAGCCCGGCAGCTACCTTCAGAACTTGACCTTGCCACGGTGGCAAGCCCGAAACTCGCTTCAAACCTCGGAAAAGGAGTCATCCCATGCAAGTGTTCAACGTTGAAGGCATGTCTTGTGGTCACTGCGTGAAGGCCATCACTCAAGCGGTCCAGGCCAAGGATCCGGCGGCCAGTGTGCGGGTCGACCTGGCAACCAGGGAAGTCGGTGTCGAAAGTGCACTGACTGCCGAGCAGGTGATCGAGGCGATCAGCGAGGAGGGGTATGGCGTCAAACTGGCCTGATTTTGATAGTTAGCGAGCTACCGGAATGTTCAAGGCGTCCATGCGCGGCTAGACTGTCGGGCTGCCGACTCCTGCCTCACTGGATGCCTGATGAACTTTCGTACCATTCTGATTCTCGGCGCCTTGAGCGCTTTCGGTCCGCTGGCGATCGACTTCTATCTGCCGGCCTTTCCGGCCATGGCACTGGCTTTCGGAACGGACGAAAATCACGTTCAGATGACGTTGGCGGCGTACTTCCTCGGCCTGTCCATCGGTCAACTGGCTTATGGCCCGGTGGCGGACCGCTTCGGGCGACGCATTCCATTGCTCACCGGTGTCGGCTTGTTTACCGCCGCCTCCGTGGCGTGTGCCTATGCACCGAACCTGGAATGGCTGATCGGCGCGCGTTTTGTCCAGGCCTTGGGCGGCTGCGCCGGGATGGTGATTTCCCGGGCGGTGGTCAGCGACAAATGTGATGCGGTGGGGTCGGCGAAAGTCTTTTCGCAGTTGATGCTGGTGATGGGGCTGGCCCCCATCCTCGCGCCATTGCTGGGTGGCTTGTTGGTCAACACGACAGGCTGGCAGTCGATCTTCCTGGCCTTGACCGGATTCAGTGCGCTGGCAGGGCTGGCGGTTGCGACGGGATTGCCGGAAAGCTTGCCGGCCCACATTCCACGTCAACCGCTGTCGGGGGCGCTGCGTCAGTACGGCCGGTTGCTGGCCGACCCGATATTTCTTGGCCATGCCTTGACCGGAGGCATCGCCATCGCCGGGATGTTTGCCTACATTGCAGGTTCTCCCTTCATCATTATCAAACTCTACGGTGTTCCGGCCGAGCACTTTGGCTGGTTGTTCGGCACCAATGCCGCGGGCTTCATTCTGGTGGCGCAGGTCAACGCACGGTTGCTGGCCAAGCGTGGCCCGACGTTCCTGCTGACGCGCGCGGTGTGGGTTTATCTCGCGGCCGGTCTGACCCTGCTCGCTGTCAGCTCCCTGCACACGGCCCACCTGTGGCCGCTGCTGATTCCATTGTTCATCTGTATCGCCAGCCTCGGTTGCATCAGCCCCAACGCCGCAGCCTGCGCGATGAGCGGGCAGGGCGCGCGGGCCGGCAGTGCGTCGGCATTGCTCGGTTGCCTGCAATTCAGCGTCGCGGCCGGTGCCTCTGCGCTGGTGGGTGTGCTGCACGACGGCAGCGCCGTGCCGATGGCCATGGTCATCAGCCTGTGTGGAGTTCTGGTGGTGAGTGCGGCGATGCTCACCCGGCGTTTGCAAAATGCCCGGGCGCTGGCGCAAGCCCAGGTTTGAGGCTGGAGTCAGCCGGCGGCACGCTGCGGGTGGAGGACGGGAATCTGGTGAGGGGCCTGGATGCGGGCTTCAAGGGTGCGCGTGAAAGCGCGAGCTTCCGCTTCGCTGCGAAACGTCACGGCATGTTGGTCCAAGCGAACTTGCCACTGGGACTTCGCCAGTTCTTTTATCAGGATCTTCATAGCTGAACTCCTATCGTAAAAGATGTCTCGTAAAAGACGTTACGCAAAAGACTGCTTCGCAGGAGATTCGATTGTAGTCCTGAATACGAGCGCCATTGTGACAAGGGGCAACTGTCGGACTGACGGTTTGTAACTAAAAAAAACACGACTTTTCGATGGCGTCCACAGGGGCTGTCTGCGACCCGGACGTCGCGGTCGCAGACAAAAAAACTCAAGGCACGATGAAATCGGCGATGGCTTTTTTCAGCGCATCAGAACCCTTCCAGCACAATCTTGCCCTTGGCTTTGCCGCTCTCCAGCAGGGCATGGGCACGGCGCAAATTGGCCGCATTGATCGTGCCGAAGTGTTCGCCCATGGTGGTTTTCAAGGTCCCGGTATCGATCAGCCAGGCGACGCGATTGAGCAGGTTGTGCTGCTCGATCATGTCCGGGGTTTCAAACAGCGAACGGGTGTACATGAACTCCCAGTGCAGTGACAGGCTCTTGCGTTTGAGCTTGGTCACGTCCAGCGACTTGGGGTCATCGATCAGCGCCAGTTTGCCTTGGGGCGCCAATGCCTCGATCAGTTGGTCCAGGTGCTGGTCGGTCTGGGTCAGGCTGGCAACGTGGGTGACCTGATCCACGCCGGCAAGCTTGAGTGCTTCGCTCAGTGGCTGGCTATGGTCGATCACCCGATCGGCGCCCAGCTCCTTTACCCAGCTTTGAGTTTGCGGGCGCGAAGCAGTGCCGATGACTTCAAGGGCCGTCAATTGGCTGGCCAGTTGCGTAAGAATCGAGCCCACGCCACCCGCCGCGCCGACGATCAACAGGCGCTGGCCTTCATCGGTTTTGCCTTCGCGCACTTGCAGGCGCTCGAACAACAGTTCCCACGCCGTAATCGCGGTAAGCGGCAGGGCCGCGGCCTCGGCGAAACCGAGGGTCTTGGGCATGTGGCCAACGATGCGTTCGTCCACCACATGCAACTCGCTGTTGCCGCCCGCACGCGCGATGGAGCCGGCGTAATACACCTTGTCACCGGCCTTGAACAGTGTGACCTCACTGCCCACCGCCTTGACCACGCCGGCCACATCCCAACCCAGCACCTTGGCTACGCCGCCTTCGGGCTGCACGTTCTGGCGCACCTTGGTGTCCACCGGGTTGACCGAGATGGCTTTGACTTCCACCAGCAGATCGCGGGGGCCGGCAACCGGCTCCGGCAGTTCGATGTCTTGCAGAGCCTTGTCGTCATCGATCGGCAACGAGGCATAGTAGGCAATGGCTTTCATGGGCGACTCCTGAACACTGATAAAGAAGAGATTCAATGGGAGAGATGATTGGCTATTTCTCCTGAAGATAAAACCGGCTAAAAGAGCAGTCTCTTTCAATATTTTTTTGATAATCGGTGCTCTTGATGCTGCGATTCGATGACTTGCAGTTGTTTGTCCGGGCGGCGGACCTGGGCAGTCTGTCCGCCGCCGCGCGGGGCATGGACATGTCGGCGGCGGTGGCCAGTGCGGCGCTCAAGCGTATCGAACAGCAACTCGGCGCCCGTTTATTGGCCCGTTCGACCCGCAGCCTGCGCCTGACCGCCGAAGGCGAGGGCTTTCTCGAATATGCCCGCGCAGCCCTGAGCAACCTCGACGAGGGACGACGATTGCTGGCCAGTGGTCAGGACCAGGTCAGCGGGGTTCTGCAACTGTCGGCGCCATCGGATTTTGGCCGCAACCTGCTACTGCCCTGGCTCGACGAGTTTCAACGCGAGCATCCGAAACTGACCGTGCGCCTGCTGCTGGGTGACCGCATCGCCGACCTGTTTCGCCAACCGGTAGACGTTGCCCTGCGCTACGGTGAACCGGAGGACTCCAGCCTGGTGGCGCTGCCCATCGCCCCGCAGAACCGCCGGGTGTTGTGTGCCGCTCCCGGCTATCTGGCTCGCCATGGCGAGCCGCGGCATCTGGAGCAACTGGCACAGCACAATTGCCTGTTGTACATGCTCGGCAGCCGGGTCCACGATCACTGGAGCTTTCACGACGGCAAGCGCGAAGTCAGCTTGACCGTCAGCGGTGATCGCTTCAGCGACGATGCCGATGTCGTGCGCCTTTGGGCCGTGGCAGGTGCCGGGATCGCTTATAAATCCTGGCTCGATGTCGCCGCCGATGTACTGGCTGGCCGCTTGAAGGTGCTGATGCCGGAGTTGTTCTGTGAGCGCGCACCGTTGAATCTATTGTGCGCCCATCGTGCGCAATTGAGTAAGCCGGTGAACCTGCTGCGGGAAATGCTTGCCAGCCGATGCGCCCTTTTGAGTAGTCAATTTCCGGGCTTTTCGGACATTGATGATTAGTCGCACAGAAAAAGAGAAATTTCCCTCAGGTACGATCAGCACCTATGCCGGGCAGAGGACAGGATCCAACGATCAACCCGCATATACTAACGCCCTCATCATATAAGTAGCGTCGATCCACCATTGGCGGGTCCACGTTCGGGTCGGCCCGGTTGCACGGTCATTCTTCTGGCCTTCACCGCATTCGCCAGGCAGCGCTAATGAGTGAGCAAAGCGTTGCCGGGCTCATGGCAGTTTCCACGAATTGGCCGACGACACATTACTGGTCAAGAGTTTCCGGGCAGTAGACGAAACGATTCAACAGGGAGTGAATACATGGAACATGCACCTTGCATCAGCCAGATCGCCACATTGCTGGCTGACCCAAAGCGCAGCGCAATGATGTGGGCCTTGATGGACGGTTCGGCGCGAGCAACCGAAGAGCTGGCGTTGCTGGCAGGCTTGTCACCGTCTTCGGCCAGTGCACACCTGGGACGTTTGTCCGCTGGAGGCCTGTTGCGGGTTGAGAACCGCGGCCGCAAACGCTTCTTCCGCCTGGCCGCTCCCGAGGTCGGGGCGGCAATCGAAGCACTGGCCAGCGCGACCTTCGCCAGCGCTCCCCAGGATGTTCCCGACGTATTCAAACGCAATGGGCCACTGATCAAACCCCGGGCGGTGCGTTCGTCGTTGCTGAGTGCCCGACTGTGTGACGATCACTTGGGGGGAACCCTGTCCGCCGACCTGTATCAGCGATTGCTAGAGGCAGGCTGGATCGAACATTCTGATCAGCGGGTCAAGGTCACACTCAAGGGCGCGACGGAGTTGGCGGCACGGGGAGTGTTCATTCAGGCGCTGGCCCATCACAACGGCCGGGTTGCCTGTGCGTGTCCCGACTGGAGCGAAAGGCGCCCGCACCTGGGCGGTTCGCTCGGCGCGGCATTGTTGCAACTGTTCATGCAGTCGGGCTGGCTGAGCCTGCCCAACGATTCGCGAACCTTGCAGGTGACAGCCTCCGGGCAGCGGGAAATCCATCGCTTTGCCCAGGAGACCGAGTTGGAAATGGCGCTGTAGGAGCCGGCTTGCCGGCGATGGCGACCGTGATGGCCTTATCGCTGGCAAGCCAGTTCCTACAGGGTTTGCGTTTGCCTTCAGGGTTTTACCAAGCGCGCATCGAGGCTGTTCTGCGCCAGGCGTCGGGCCTGGTCCTGGGTCATGCCCAGGTGGGTGTGCAGTGCATGGAAATTCTCGGTGACATAACCGCCGAAGTACGCCGGGTCATCGGAGTTCACCGTCACTTTCACGCCGCGTTCCAGCATGTCGAGAATGTTGTGCTGCGACATGTGATCGAACACGCAGAGCTTGGTGTTCGACAACGGGCACACGGTCAACGGGATCTGCTCGTCGATGATCCGCTGCATCAGGCGCTCGTCTTCGATGGCGCGCACGCCATGGTCGATGCGCTGGATCTTCAGCAGGTCGATGGCTTCCCAGATGTACTCGGGCGGGCCTTCTTCACCGGCGTGGGCGACGGTCAGGAAGCCTTCGTGACGGGCACGGTCGAACACCCGCTGGAACTTGCTTGGCGGGTGGCCCATCTCGGAGCTGTCCAGGCCTACGGCGACGAACGCGTCGCGGAACGGCAGTGCCTGGTCGAGGGTTTTCTGCGCTTGGTCTTCGCTCAGATGGCGCAGGAAGCTCAGGATCAAACCACTGGTGATTCCCAGTTGCTGCTCGCCATCCTTCAGTGCCGCGGCGATGCCATTGAGCACGACTTCGAACGGGATGCCACGGTCGGTGTGGGTCTGCGGGTCGAAGAACGGTTCGGTGTGAATCACGTTCTGTTCTTTGCAGCGCAGCAGATACGCCCAGGTCAGGTCATAGAAATCCTGGGACGTGCGCAGCACATCGGCGCCCTGGTAATAAAGGTCGAGGAACTCCTGCAGGTTGTTGAAGGCATAGGCCTTGCGCAAGGTTTCGACGTCGTTCCATGGCAAGGCAATTTTGTTGCGCTCGGCCAGGGCGAACAGCAGCTCGGGTTCCAGCGAGCCTTCCAGGTGCAGGTGCAGTTCTGCCTTGGGCAGGGCGTTCAGCCAGTCGTACATGATTCTTTTCTCATCAGGTGCAATGGTCGCCATTCTACAGAGGGTTGCCGCAACAATTGGTAAAACCTGACCAGGAGGTTCACCACACCGCTTCCAGTTCCCGTTGCGGGGCCCAATCGTTGACGATGGAGGTCAGCACCATTTTCGGTCCGAAGTACGCCATGTCCGAAGCGTAGCCCACGGCGTACACGCCACGACGCTCAGCGTCCTGGATCGGCCCGGGGTTGTATTTGTTCAAGGCCGGCTGGATGGCGTTGATGTCGCGGATCACTTCCGGGATCAGCAGCGAGGCGACGAAGCCGAACTTTGAAGGGTTGGTGGCACTGGCCGTCAGGATTATGCTCAGGCTGATGGCCACCGCCATGACGCACAGCAGCTTCTTCAACGCAAGGTTGTGCATGAATTCGGACTCCATTTTGTCGTGAGGTTGGCTGGGCTCTTTGGCTTGCACAGGACAATGCAAACGGCTGACCAACAGGACACAAAAACTTGAAGTCGCGGTGATGCCATCGCGAGCAGGCTCGCAACAGGTCCTTGAAGTCCGATAACGGTGCATGTCCTTGCACAGCTGCCATCCACTGGTGCACCAATCCAGATGGCCTTGCCCTCCACAAAACCAATGCGGGAGCGAGCCTGCTCGCGAAAGCGGAGTGTCAGTCGACATCGTCAGTGACTGAAATACCGCCATCGCGAGCAGGCTCGCTCCCACCGTTTCAATCGGTGTTGTATCAGGTCCCGGCGATCAGCTGCCGTGCCGCCTGGCTGTGATCAGCGATCAGCGCCTTCAAGTCCAGCCCCTCGACCTGCCCGTCAATCACTCGCCATTTGCCGCCGACCATCACCCGGTCCGCGCGATCGGCGCCGCACAGCAGCAGTGCCGAGACCGGATCGTGACTGCCGGAGAAGCGCAGTTCATCCAGCTTGAACAGGGCCAGGTCGGCCTGCTTGCCTACAGCCAGTTCACCGATATCGGTACGGCCCAACAGGCTGGCCGAACCCTTGGTTGCCCAGCCGAGCACGCGTTCCGGGGTGATCTTCTCGGCGCCGTAGCGCAAGCGCTGGATGTACAGGGCCTGACGTGCTTCGAGCATCATGTTCGAGGCATCGTTGGATGCCGAACCGTCCACACCCAAGCCAAGCAGGGCACCGGCATCGGTCAGCTCGATGCTCGGGCAGATGCCCGAGGCCAGGCGCATGTTCGAACTCGGGCAATGGCAAATACCAGTACCGGCGGCACCGAGGCGGGCGATTTCATCCGGGTTGAAATGGATGCCATGGGCCAGCCAGGTACGCGGGCCGAGCCAGCCAACACTGTCCAGATAGTCCACGGTGCGCAGGCCGAAGCGTTGCAGGCAGAAATCTTCTTCGTCGAGGGTTTCGGCCAGGTGGGTGTGCAGGCGCACGTCGAGTTTGTTCGCCAGTTCGGCGCTGGCCGACATGATTTGCGCTGTCACCGAGAACGGTGAGCACGGAGCCAGGGCGATCTGGATTTGCGCGCCTTCGCCGCGTTCGTGGTACTCGGCGATCAGCCGCTGGCTGTCGGCGAGGATCACTTCGCCTTCCTGCACGGTCTGTTGCGGCGGCAGGCCACCGTCCTTTTCGCCAAGGCTCATGGAGCCGCGGGTGAGCATGGCACGCATGCCCAGTTCGCGAACGCTCTCGACCTGCACGTCGATGGCATTTTCCAGGCCTTCAGGGAACAGGTAGTGATGGTCGGCCGCGGTGGTGCAGCCGGACAGCAGCAACTCAGCCAGCGCGACTTTGGTGGCGAGGGCGAGTTTTTCCGGGGTCAGGCGTGCCCAGACCGGGTACAGGGTTTTCAGCCACGGGAACAGCGGCTGGTTGACCACCGGCGCCCAGGCGCGGGTCAGGGTCTGATAGAAGTGATGATGGGTGTTGATCAGGCCGGGCAGGATCACATGCTCGCGGGCATCGAACACTTCATTGCAGGGGCTGGAAGGTTGCTGGCCAGCGCCCAGCACTTCGACGATCAAGCCGTCTTGCAGCACCAGACCGCCACGGGCATCGAGATCGTTGGCCGTGAAAATGGCGAGGGGATTTTTTAACCAGGTACGGGTCGCAGGCATGTTGGCCGGCTCCTCTGAAAGTTGGGTTCAGGGTTGCCAGCTCAGTGTTGCCCTGTCTGCTGATCCAGGGTCGCCGGGGAGGCGAGGTGCGAAGTGTCAAACAAAACGTTGCCGGGGGCAAGCCCGGCCCGACAGGACAACCCATAACCCTGTGGGAGCGGGCTTGCTCGCGAAAGCGGTGTGTCAGGCACATACCTGTCGACTGATACGACGCCTTCGCGAGCAAGCCCGCTCCCACATTTAGATTTGGGGTATTACCAGGGAATGGTCTCACCCCGGTAATTGATGAAATGGTGCCCGCCCTTGCCGATATACGCATTCACCTGATCAACCAGGCCACGGGTGCTGGTTTCGACGTCGATGTCCGCGCCTTCGCCGCCCATGTCGGTTTTCACCCAGCCCGGGTGCAGCGACAGCACGGTGAGGCTGGTTTCACCCAACTGAGTGACAAAGCTGTTGGTCATGGAATTCAGTGCCGCCTTGCTGGCCTTGTACAGTGCCAGTTCTGGTGCATCGGGCATGGTCACGCTGCCCAGCACCGAGCTCATGAACGCCAGCACGCCGGTGTCCGGGCGGATGTGCTCGACAAAACGCTGGGCCAGGTTGATCGGCGCCACTGCATTGGTGAAAAACAGCTGGCCGACGTCGGCCATTGTCGCGCCACCGTTCGGTATCTGGACATCCGGCCCCTTGACCCCGGCATTGACGAACAGCAGGTCAAACACATCGCCCTTGAGTTGTTGGCTCAGGGCAGCCACCGCTTGCTGGTCGTCCATGTCGAGCTTTTCGATCCGCACATCGCCCAGGGCCTGCAAGGCTTCGGCTTTTTGCGGATTGCGCACGGTGGCGGTGACTTGCCAGCCATCGGCCAGCAGGGTTTTAACCAGACCGAGGCCAAGCCCCCGGGAGGCGCCGATGATGAGTGCGGTTTTTGCCTTGGACATGAGTGGCTTCCTTGAAAATTCAGAGTCGTGGATTCAATGGACACTGTTGCCCGAGCCGTTGTTGCAACTCATCGCGCAGAGCGCCGAGTTCGGTCATGCGGGCTTCGATCAGTTTGAGTTTGTCTTGCAGCAGTTGCGTGACGGCACCGTCGGGATCGGGCGACTGCCAGATTGCCGCGACGCTGTTGCCGATTTCGCCGAGGGTAAAGCCCAGCCGTTGAGCGGTCTTGATGTACTGCACCAGTTGCACCATGTCTGGCGGATAGTCGCGATATCCGTTGGCGCTGCGTTGCGCCGCGATCAACCCGCGTTGCTCGTAGAAACGCAGTGTGTCGCGGCTGACGGCGCTGGCCTGGGCTAATTCACCGATGCGCATCATGACCTCTCGAAGGGGCTTGACCCTGGAGCATACTCCAGGCTTTAGCCTTGTTGCTCCCGAAATTGATGGAGCAATATCGATGTGGACTGCAACGCAATATCGCCGCCTGGTGCAAGGCAGTGCCTGGTACGACCTGATCGTGACGGTCGCGTTTGTCACGCCGTGGAGTTTTGCGGCGTTGCACGGGGTTTTGACGGGCGTGAGCCAGGCGTTGAATTTAGCCGGTGAGCTGCCGCCGTTCGAACCGGTGCACATGCTGATGGCGAATCTGCTGGGGTCGATTGTCTGCGTGTGGGCGGTGTTGCGGATTCGTGATCCGCAGCAGGCTTATGGGCGGTATGACTCGGTCGCGAGGTTTCTGTTTGCGGCATGGCAGGCTTATGCCCTGATCCACGGCGTGAGTTCGCTGCTGGTGGTTTTTCTGGTGTTTGAATTGGCGTGGGGCGTGGCTCAGGCGTTGCCTGTTCGCGAAGGGGCCGGGCACCACATGGGGGCAATGCCGAGAATCAGGCCCTGATTTTGCTCGTGTGCCATTGATCAAAAAATGAGCAAATGATCACGAGCCATGTCGCACACGGCGCGGCGACGGCCATGAACGGGTTATCCACAGATTGCTCCACAGTATTTGTGTGCAAGCGCAAAGCACGGGCATAAGCACTGGGTGGCTTTCTTCTAAAGGCGATATACCGATCTAACTGTTTGTTTTTATTTGAATTTACTGTGCTTGATGGCAGATTGGACGAAAATTGAGCAAAGTCCGCAAAGCCGCATGACAGAAGGGTTGCAGCGGTATGTGCTCAGGTTATCCACAGCCGGGTGCACAGCAGATGTGGGCAAGTATGGAATAAGTGAAAAAACGCCGTGCCCCAAAAGATCGCAGCCTGCAGCGGAGTCTTTTAGCGCTGCAACAAAATACGCCCGCGACTCAAATCGGCCAATTGAGACTGCAAGGTGTCGATTTGTGCATCACCCACGGCCAACTGCAGCTCGACACCATTGGCAGTGAAGGTTTCATCCACAACCAATCCACCTGCCTCCGCCACCCGCAGCTTGACCAGGGCCAGCTCGGCAAATCCGCAAGCGCAATGCAGTGGCACTCGGCTGATCAGCTCGATCTTTGGTGCCGCTTGCAGGCATTTGTTCGCACCACCGCCATAGGCCCGGGCGAGCCCGCCGGTCCCCAGCTGGATGCCGCCATACCAGCGAATCACCAGCACTGCGACCTGATCGCAGTCCTGTGCCTCTATCGCCGCCAGTATCGGTCGACCGGCCGTACCGCCGGGTTCGCCATCATCAGTGCTGCGGTATTGATCGCCGAGCTTCCACGCCCAGCAGTTGTGCGTGGCATTCAAGTCACTGTGCTGTTCAATGAATGCCTGGGCTTCGGCCGGGCTGGAGATGGGCGCGGCAAAGGTGATGAAGCGGCTCTTGCGAATTTCTTCGCGGTGTTCGCAAAAACCGCTGAGGGTAAAAGGCATAAGAACTTAAATGGTCGGTGACAGGCCGCAGCCCTTGAGAATGATGCGGATCAGGTTGTCCCCGGCATCTTCCATGTCTTGTCTGGTCAACCTGGTGCGCCCGGTGACGCGGCAGATCTGCGTGGCGAAATCGGCGTAATGCTGGGTGCTGCCCCACAACAGGAAAATCAGGTGCACCGGATCGACCGGGTCCATTTTACCGGCGTCGATCCAGGCCTGGAACACGCCCGCACGGCCCTGGAACCAGGCGCGGTAATCCTGGTTGAAATACTCGGTCAGGCATTCGCCGCCACTGATGACTTCCATGGCAAAGATTCGCGAGGCTTGCGGCTGGCGCCGTGAGAACTCCATTTTCGCGCGGATATAGCGGGTCAAGGCTTCGGCAGGATCGTCCACGGCGGTGAGGGTGTTGAAGGTGCTGTCCCACAGTTCCAGGATGTTGCTCAGCACCGCCACGTACAAACCGAGCTTGTTGGTGAAGTAGTAATGCAGGTTGGCCTTGGGCAGCCCGGCGTTCTGGGCGATGGTGTTCATGCTCGTGCCTTTGTACCCGTGACGGGCGAACTCGTCTTCGGCGGCCTTGATGATGGTCTCTTCGTTTTTCTGACGAATGCGGCTGACGGATTTTGCGCCGTGGGCTGGGACTTCAAAGGTCATAAGCACTTCCGAACGGGTGGGTGGGACGGCCAGTGCGTTGATATCGCACCCACCGGCTTCAGACAAGTCCTCACACGATAAAACCCTACTCCGCAATCTACTGTGGGAGCGGGCTTGCTCGCGAAGAGGGCGCGTCAGTCGATATCTGCATGGCTGACACTCCGTCTTCGCGAGCAAGCCCGCTCCCACAATTTTCAGCGTGTCGCGGCCAGGCTCTCCAGAAAACTCTCCAGCACCAGATGAGGTCGACGCCCCTTGCGGGTGACCGACGCCAGGCTGAGATCATAAAAGCGCGTTTTTGCTTTCAACGCTCGTAACCGGCCTTGCTGCACCCAAAGACTCGCGTAGTGATCCGGCAGGTAGCCGATATAGCGCCCGGTCAGGATCAGGAACGCCATGCCTTCGCGGTCCGAGGCGCTGGCGGTGCAATTGAGCGCCTGGTAGTGAGCCTGAATCTCCGCTGGCAAACGGAAGGTGGGTGCGATGGCGTCCTGGCTGTTCAGGCGCTCGTCGTCCAGTTGTTTATCGTCGACATAAAACAGCGGATGGCCGACCGCGCAGTACAACAGCGATCGTTCGCTATACAGCGGTTGATATTCCAGCCCCGACAGCGCGCTGGCCTGCGGCACCACGCCGACGTGCAGACGACCGTCGAGTACGCCTTGCTCGACTTCATTGGGCGCGATCATGCGGATCTGGATCTGCACGTCCGGGCCGCGCTCTTTCAATTGCGCGAGGGCATGGGTGATGCGCATGTGGGGCAGGGTGACCAGGTTGTCCGTCAGGCCGATGATCAATTCGCCGCGCAAGTGCTGGTGCAGGCCATTGACCTCGGTGCGGAAGCTTTCCAGCGCACTTAACAGCTGCAACGCCGATTGATAGACCTCGCGACCTTCTTCGGTCAAGGAAAAACCGGCACGTCCGCGTTGGCAAAGGCGCAAGCCGAGGCGTTGCTCCAGATCGCTCATCTGCTGGCTGATTGCTGAGCGACCGATGCCCAGCACGGTTTCCGCCGCGGAGAAGCCGCCGCATTCCACCACGCTGCGAAAGATCCTCAGCAGGCGAATGTCAAAGTCGCTGACCTGGGCCAGCGGATCGGGACGGCGAGTGCTCATGCTTGTTACTCGAAAGTTTAGTAATGGGCTGACTGAACATTAGAAAAGTTGCATTTCACCGACTTTATCCCCGTGGCAATTTAGCTGCAACAACGGTTTTCAATCCTTACGCCGCTTATTGCCTTGCGAGGTTTCGCCCATGAACTTGCCTGAAAACGCCCCGTCTTCCCTGGCCAGCCAGCTCAAGCTCGATGCTCACTGGATGCCTTACACCGCCAACCGCAACTTCCAGCGCGACCCGCGCCTGATCGTTGGCGCTGAAGGCAGCTGGCTGATCGACGACAAGGGTCGCAAGGTGTATGACTCGCTGTCCGGTCTGTGGACCTGCGGCGCCGGGCACACCCGCAAGGAAATCCAGGAGGCCGTGGCCAAGCAACTGGGCACCCTCGACTACTCGCCAGGCTTCCAGTACGGCCATCCGCTGTCCTTCCAGCTGGCCGAGAAAATCACCGACCTGACCCCGGGCAACCTGAATCACGTGTTCTTTACCGACTCGGGCTCCGAGTGCGCTGACACGGCGGTGAAGATGGTCCGCGCTTACTGGCGCCTGAAAGGCCAGTCGACCAAGACCAAAATGATCGGCCGTGCCCGTGGTTACCACGGTGTGAACATCGCCGGCACCAGCCTCGGTGGCGTGAACGGCAACCGCAAACTGTTTGGCCAGGCGATGATGGACGTCGACCACCTGCCGCACACGTTGCTGGCAAGCAACGCTTACTCGCGAGGCATGCCGGAGCAGGGTGGTATCGCCCTGGCTGACGAACTGCTGAAGCTGATCGAACTGCACGATGCGTCGAACATCGCGGCGGTATTCGTCGAGCCATTGGCCGGCTCCGCGGGCGTGCTGGTTCCGCCACAGGGTTACCTCAAGCGTTTGCGTGAAATCTGCGACCAGCACAACATCCTGCTGGTGTTCGACGAAGTGATCACCGGTTTCGGCCGTACCGGCACCATGTTCGGCGCCACCACCTTCGGCGTGACCCCGGACCTGATGTGCATCGCCAAGCAAGTCACCAACGGCGCCATCCCGATGGGCGCGGTGATTGCCAGCTCCGAGATCTACCAGACCTTCATGAATCAGCCGACGCCTGAATACGCGGTTGAATTCCCTCATGGCTACACCTATTCGGCGCACCCGGTGGCTTGCGCCGCGGGCCTGGCCGCGCTCGACCTGCTGCAAAAGGAAAACCTGGTGCAGAGCGTGGCCGAAGTCGCGCCGCATTTCGAAAATGCGCTGCATGGCCTCAAAGGCACCAAGAACATCATCGACATCCGCAACTTCGGCCTGGCCGGCGCGATCCAGATCGCTGCACGTGACGGCGACGCCATCGTGCGTCCGTTCGAAGCCGGCATGGCGCTGTGGAAAGCCGGGTTCTACGTGCGCTTCGGCGGCGACACCCTGCAATTCGGCCCAACCTTCAACAGCAAGCCGCAGGACCTGGACCGCCTGTTCGACGCGGTCGGCGAAGTGCTGAGCAAGATCGACTGATTTCTCCTTCTATATACCTACAAACAACGGGCGCCTGGAAACAGGCGCCTGTGGACAACTTTTCAGGAGCTTCCATGAGCGTTATCCCGCATTTGATCAATGGCGAACTGGTGACCGAGAACGGTCGCGCGGTTGATGTGTTCAACCCGTCCACCGGCCAGGCCATTCACAAGTTGCCGCTGGCGACCCGCGAAACCATCCAGAGCGCCATCGACGCGGCCAAGGCGGCGTTCCCGGCCTGGCGTAACACGCCACCGGCCAAGCGTGCCCAGGTGATGTTCCGCTTCAAGCAACTGCTGGAGCAGAACGAAGCGCGTATCGCCCAACTGATCAGCGAAGAGCACGGCAAGACCCTGGAAGATGCTGCCGGTGAACTTAAGCGCGGCATCGAGAACGTCGAGTTCGCCTGTGCAGCCCCGGAAATCCTCAAGGGCGAGTACAGCCGTAACGTCGGCCCGAACATCGATGCCTGGTCTGACTTCCAGCCGCTGGGCGTGGTTGCCGGTATCACTCCGTTCAACTTCCCGGCCATGGTGCCGCTGTGGATGTACCCGCTGGCGATCGTCTGCGGCAACTGCTTCATCCTCAAGCCATCCGAGCGCGATCCAAGCTCGACGCTGCTGATCGCCCAGTTGCTGCTGGAAGCCGGTTTGCCTAAAGGCGTACTGAGCGTGGTGCACGGTGACAAGACTGCGGTGGACGCATTGATCGAAGCGCCGGAAGTCAAGGCACTGAGCTTCGTCGGTTCGACCCCGATTGCCGAGTACATCTACTCCGAAGGCACCAAGCGCGGCAAACGCGTTCAGGCCTTGGGCGGCGCGAAGAACCACGCGGTGCTGATGCCGGATGCAGACCTGGACAACGCCGTCAGCGCACTGATGGGCGCAGCCTACGGTTCTTGCGGTGAGCGCTGCATGGCGATCT
This sequence comes from Pseudomonas sp. 18173, assembly GCF_050432945.1. NCBI lineage: Bacteria > Pseudomonadati > Pseudomonadota > Gammaproteobacteria > Pseudomonadales > Pseudomonadaceae > Pseudomonas > Pseudomonas sp. 18173. The sequence continues at coordinate 766 of NZ_JBKFTN010000003.1, read as the reverse complement.
CGGTGGCCGTGTGCGTGGGCGATCAAGTGGCGGATGCGCTGGTGGCCAAGCTGGTACCGCAAATCCAGGCGCTGAAAATCGGCGCCGGTACTTCTTGCGGTCTGGACATGGGGCCTCTGGTCACCGGTCAGGCCCGCGATAAAGTCAGCGGTTATGTAGAAGACGGCGTAGCTGCCGGCGCGACACTGGTCGTGGACGGCCGTGGCCTGACCGTGGCTGGTCACGAGGAAGGTTTCTTCCTGGGTGGCTGCCTGTTCGACAACGTCACGCCAGAGATGCGTATCTATAAAGAAGAGATCTTCGGACCAGTGCTTTGCGTTGTTCGGGTCAACAGCCTGGAAGAAGCCATGCAACTGATCAACGATCACGAGTACGGCAACGGCACCTGCATCTTCACCCGTGACGGGGAAGCGGCGCGTTTGTTCTGCGATGAGATCGAAGTCGGCATGGTCGGCGTCAACGTACCGCTGCCGGTGCCGGTTGCTTACCACAGCTTCGGCGGCTGGAAGCGTTCGCTGTTTGGCGACCTGCACGCCTATGGCCCGGATGGCGTGCGTTTCTACACCCGCCGCAAAGCCATCACCCAGCGCTGGCCGCAGCGTGCGAGCCATGAAGCTTCGCAGTTCGCCTTCCCTAGCTTGTAAGTAGAAGGGCGAAGAAGGCCGACCCATTGGGTCGGCCTTTTTGTTTCTGGGGCTTTTTTGACCTATATGACAGTTTTGTGAAAATAGGTGTTGACGGCAGATTCTGGAAGCCTATAATTCGC